>JAIECQ010000175.1 GCA_029068395.1 Rikenellaceae bacterium | reverse complement strand
GGATTACGGGCCTCCGCGGGGGGAGGCGAGGCCCGTTGCGGCTCGTACCTCGCCGCCCTGCCGGCTCCAAAGCCTGCCGGATCCAAAGCCTGCCGGGTCCAAAGCCTGCCGGCAAAAAGCCTGCCGGAGCGTAATAGTCCGGCATCAAACCCCTGCCGTGTTAACCCCTGCCGCATACAAAAAGGGCTTACGGCATCACAAAAATTGCCGTAAGCCTTTTTTGTCTAACCTGACAGTGTGACGAGGCTTAGTTGGTCATGAGGGTGAAGTTGCACAGCTTATACAGCAAGCGGGCACCGACATTGGCGTCCCATTGGTTGGTGGCGTCGGCGGGATTGGGGGCGACTTCGGTCATGTCGAAGCCTATTATGGTGCGTCCGCTTTTGGCTAACATGTCGAGCAGGAATACCGCCTGGTTGAAGCTAAGCCCTCCCGGCACGGGCGTCCCTGTGGAGGGGCAGTTGTCGGGGCTGAGTCCGTCGATATCGAAGCTGACATATACTTTGTCCGGCAGGGCAGATATGATGTCAGAGCAGATAGCCTGCCATGTGCCGCCGGTAAGGAGGCGTTCTGACATGTCGGCGTCGAAGAATGTTGTGATGCGTTCGTCCTTTTTTATTATGGAGAACTCGGCTTCGCAGTAATCGCGCACTGCCACCTGTGTGAGGCTTGCAAGCCCATTGACCTCGCGCAAGGCGTTGTACATGATAGAGGCGTGTGAGTATGTGAATCCCTCATAGGCGTCGCGCAGGTCGGCGTGGGCGTCTATGTGGAGCATGCCGAAAGAGCCGTGGTGGTCGCCGATGGCCCGCATGTACCCGAGGGGGGTGCTGTGGTCGCCTCCGACAAGACCTATGAGCTTGCCGTCTGAGAGAAGGCCGCGGGTGAGCCGGTATATGTTGTCGTTAAGTTCGGCCGATGCGGTGTTGATCTTCTCTAAGCGGCGTGCTATGTCGCCTTTGACGTCGCCGCCCTCGGCAAGGTGGGCTATTATGCGTTCGGCGTCGCGGCGGTATGTGCGGCTGTCTTCGAGTATGCTCTCGTCGATGGGTAGGGTGGCGATGCCGCGCCTGTATAGCTTGCCGCAGTGGTGATCGTAAAGGTCGAGTTGTTCTGAGGCCTCTATGATGGCGTCGGGACCTGACGAGGCGCCCTTGCGGTAAGAGGTGGTGACGTCCCAGGGCACTGACAGCAGCACCAGGTCGCTCTCTTGCACCGTGTATGGCATGGCGTAATAGCAGCCGTTAGATACCGATATGTCGTTGGGGTCGAACAGTTTGTTGTTTATTATCATGGCATGATGTTTTTTGAGGCGCAACCCTCTTGCGGCATAAACCAAAAGTTTCGGCCACTCTATAAGGTGGCCGAAACGGTTGATTATTCGGCTTTTATGAGGTAATAGTTTTTCTTGCCTTTCTGCACGAGCAGATATTTGTCTGCTATGAGGTGCGATGAGTTTATGACTGTTTGGCTGTCGGCTATTTTCTCTTTGTTGAGAGAGATGCCGCCGCCCTGCACCAGACGTCTTAGCTCACCTTTGGATGCGAATACGGGGGCTTTCTCAGCGGCAAGCTCAGAGAATGGCACCCCTGTCTGTAGTTCGCTTTTGGCTACGGTGAAGGTGGGTACGCCCTCGAACACCTGCAACAGTGTGGTCTCATCCAAAGAGCGGAGGGTGTCGGTGGTGGCGCCGCCGAAGAGTATGGCTGAAGCCTCGACCGCTTTTTCGTACTCTTCGCGTGAGTGTATCATGCAGGTGACCTCTTCGGCCAGACGTTTTTGCAGTACTCTCAGATGGGGAGCCTGACGGTGTTCTTCTATCAGCTTTTCGATGGTCTCGCAGTCGAGCATGGTGAATATCTTGATATAGCTTTCGGCGTCATCGTCAGAGACATTGAGCCAGAACTGATAGAACTTATAGGGCGATGTGTATGAGGCGTCAAGCCATATGTTGCCCGATTCGGTTTTGCCGAACTTGGTGCCGTCAGACTTTTTGATTAGCGGGCATGTGATGGCGAATGCCTCGCCGCCGCACTTGCGACGTATAAGCTCGGTGCCGGTGGTGATGTTGCCCCACTGGTCTGAGCCTCCCATCTGCAACTTGCAGTTTTTGGTGCGGTAGAGCGTCAGGAAGTCGAAGCCTTGTACCAGCTGGTAGGTGAACTCGGTGAACGACATGCCGTCGCCCTCGCCGTTGAAGCGTTTTTTTACCGAGTCTTTGGCCATCATGTAGTTGACGGTGATGAGCTTGCCTATGTCGCGGATGAACGACAGGAATGTCTGCTCTTTCATCCAGTCGTAGTTGTTGACCATCTCGGCGGCGTTGGGGGCGTCGCTCTCGAAGTCGATAAGCCGTGAGAGCTGGCGGCGTATGCACTCCTGGTTGTGGCGCAGGGTCTCTTCGTCGAGCAGGTTGCGCTCTAAAGATTTGCCCGAGGGGTCGCCTATCATGCCGGTGGCACCGCCTACCAGTATGATGGGCTTGTGGCCCGAAGCCTGGAAGTGCTTCATTATCATGACACTCACAAGGTGGCCTATGTGCAACGAGTCGGCTGTGGGGTCTATGCCCACATAGGCTGTGGTCATCTCTTTTTTGAGTTGTTCTTCGGTGCCGGGCATTATGTCGTGAATCATGCCGCGCCATCTGAGCTCTTCAACAAAATTTTTCTTCATCGGTAACTATCTTATTTCTTTATTGACTTGGTTATGCGCATGGCACAGAAATCGGGACCGCACATGGCGCAGAATTCGTTGTCGTGGCCGGTGTTGCGTATCATCTCGGCATGGTAACTGCGCGCCTTTTCGGGGTCGAGCGACAGGTTGAACTGGTCGCGCCATCTGAAGTCATAGCGGGCGCGGCTCATGGCATGGTCGCGTTCTATGGCGGCGGGGTGTCCTTTGGCTATATCGGCGGCATGGGCTGCCAGTTTGAAGGTGACCACTCCCTCGCGTACATCTTCGCGGTCGGGCAGCGACAGGTGTTCTTTAGAGGTGACGTAACATAGCATGGAGGTGCCCATCCAGGCTATCATGGCGCCGCCTATGGCCGAGGTGATATGGTCGTAACCCGCCCCTATGTCGCTGACAAGCGGCCCTAACGTATAGAACGGCGCTCCGTGGCACTGCTCTTTCTGGCGCGTCATGTTCTCGCCGATAAGGTGCATGGGCACGTGGCCCGGACCCTCTATTATAGTCTGCACATCGGCCGAGAGTGCTATCTGCTGTAGGCGTCCGAGCGTGTCGAGCTCGCCGAACTGTGCGGCATCGTTGGCGTCGGCAAGAGAGCCGGGGCGCAGTCCGTCACCTAACGAGAAAGCCACGTCGTAACGTTTCATAAGCTCGCACAGCTCTTCGAAATGGGTGTATGCGAAGTTTTCCTTGCCATTGAGACTCATCCACTTGGCCATGATGGAGCCTCCGCGTGACACTATGCCTGTGGTGCGGCGCGTGGCCGTCTCGAGGTGCTCGCGCAACAGTCCGGCGTGTATGGTGAAGTAGTCGACACCCTGTTCGCATTGCTCTACGAGGGTGTCGTAAAACAGCTCCCACGTGAGGTTTTCGACCTTGCCTCCCGCCTTTTCAAGGGCCTGATAGAGGGGCACGGTGCCTATGGGTACGGGGGTAGCCCGTAATATTGACTCGCGGGTGGCGTGTATGTTCTTGCCTGTAGAGAGGTCCATGACGGTGTCGGCGCCCCATTTTATCGCCCACAGGGCTTTTTGGGTCTCCTCTTCGGTGTCTGAACCGAGGGCCGAGTTGCCTATGTTGGCGTTGATTTTGACAAGGTAGCGGGGACCGATGATCATGGGTTCGCACTCGGGGTGCATGCGGTTGGAGGGCAGAACGGCGTGACCGGCGGCTATGTCGCGGCACACCTGCTCTGCGGTGATGGCCTTGTCGCCGGTGGCCCCTTGGTTTTCGCGGGTGGCCACATATCGCATTTCGGGTGTTATGATGCCTCGTTTGGCATACCACAGCTGGGTGTGGAAGCCCTCGGCGGAGTTGATGCGGCCGTCGTTCCAGGCGGCCCTAACCTTGGGCAGTCCGCATGAGGTGTCGACACGGGGGTCGGTGTATGCTCCAGAGGTGTCGTAAAGGGTGATGCTGTCGCCGTTCTGGAGGGCAAGGCGGCGCATGCCCACCTTTATGTCGCTGTCGGGAGCGGTGACATATATCTTTTCGCTGTCGGGAAATCTTAGGTCGATATTCATGTCTGTCTTTTTTGATTGTGCAAATATACTCTATTAATGGTCGTCAGGCAAATTTATTTTTGCACACCATATATATAAGGTGTGGGTTTTGTGCGTAGGGTTTGGCCGGTTGCCTGAAAATAGTTAACTTTACATTGATAAATTTTGTGTCATGGCCTGTTCTGTTGATTTTATTGAATTTATATGCGACACGCTGGCGCCGTTGGGTCAGGTGCGTTACAGGAAGATGATGGGCGAGTATGTGGTGTATGTCAACGAAAAGTGTGTCATCACCGCTTGCGACAACACCGCCTATGTCAAAAAGTTGCCGTGCATCGCCGGGTTGATGGCCGACGCCGGGGTAGGGGTGCCTTACAAGGGGGCGAAGGAGGCTTATGTGCTGGAGCTGTCAGACAGTGCCAAGGCTCAGAAGGTGGTGTCGGTGTTGTGGGACCATTTGCCGTTTCCGAAGGCAAAAAAAGGTTGATGTGTGTTGATAGTGTGTGCGATAGCTTCGTGCGGGACGATAAAATGACGCAAAATGGTTTTACTTGCGGTTTTTTTATTACCTTTGCCGCGTATAACTAAAAAGAGTTCATCTATGGCGTCAGATTATCAGACGAAAGCGGGCAGTTATGTAAATGCCGGCGCTACATCATTGCTAAAGAATGTGTACACGTGGATGTGCATGGCACTGGCCATAACCGGGTTGGTGTCTCTTTTTACCGCAAGCTCGGCGGTGATGATAAACTTTTTGTTCAGCTCCAAGTTTGTGTTCTTCGGCTGTCTGCTGGTAGAGTTTGGCGTCGTAGTCTATTTGGTGTCGAGGGTAGAGAATATGAGTTTTTCGGCGGCAATGTTCTGGTTTGTGCTCTATTCGGTGCTTAACGGCCTTACCTTGTCGGTGATATTCCTCGTATATACAGCCACTTCAATTGCCGGCACATTCTTTATATCGGCCGGTATGTTCGGCGCCATGAGCATTTTCGGTTATGTGACCAAGAAAGACCTGTCGTCGTGGGGCAGCATGCTCACAATGCTTCTGATAGGTCTGGTGATAGCTCTGGTGGTCAACATGTTTCTTAACAGCTCCACTTTCAATCTGATAATATCTATTGTCGGGGTGGTTGTATTCACGCTTCTTACCGCTTACGACACGCAGAAAATAAAGAATATACTCAGTGGCGCCGAGGCTGACGAACACTCTAAGAAGTTGGCTTTGATAGGCTCGTTGTCTTTATATCTCGACTTTATCAACCTGTTTCTGTATCTGCTCCGTTTTTTGGGCAACAGGCGATAGGTGCGGACAACAGGCCGGACAGTGGAGGCAGGTGGCGTGAGTCGCTTGTGTCAGGAGTGCGGGTCATTGTGTCTTGAAAGATAAAAAACGGGATGCCAGGGGGGGGCAGGTCATAAGGGCCTTAGGGGTGATAGAAATTGAAAAATAACTTTGTTTTTATGTCATACAATCTTTTAAAAGGTAAAAAGGGCATCATCTTCGGTGCGCTTAACGACAAATCCATTGCATGGAAAGTTGCAGAACGTGCTGTTGAAGAGGGTGCGGAGATCGTACTTACCAACATGGCGGTCTCTATAAGAATGGGTACCATCAACGAGCTGGCTGAAAAGTGCGGTGCCAAGGTCATTGCGGCTGACGCGACCTCGGTGGAGGATCTTGAAAATCTGTTTGATGAGACAATGAAGCATTTCGGCGGCAAGATCGATTTCGTGCTTCACTCTATCGGTTCGTCACCCAATGTGCGCAAGAGCCGCACCTATGACGACCTCGATTACGGCTTCTTGCAGAAGACACTCGATATTTCTGCGATATCGTTCCACAAGATGATTCAGGTGGCGCGCAAGAAAGATGCCATCAACGACTGGGGTTCTATAGTGGCGCTCTCTTATATCGCCGCTCAGCGTACGCTTTACGGTTATAACGATATGGCCGATGCAAAGGCCCTTTTGGAGTCTATAGCACGCAGTTTCGGTTACATCTACGGCCGTGAGAAGAAGATCAGAATCAACACCGTGTCGCAGTCGCCTACACCCACTACCGCAGGTTCGGGAGTGTTCGGCTTTGACGGTCTGCTCGACTTTGCCGATCGCATGTCGCCCCTGGGTAACGCCACGGCAGACGACTGTGCAGATTATGTGGTTATGCTCTTCTCTGACCTTACCCGCAAGGTTACCATGCAGAACCTCTATCATGACGGCGGCTTTTCAAGCATGGGCATGAGCCGTAACGCCATGAATGTCTATAACAAGAGCCTCGAAATGGAGTATAACGATGTTAAGCATAAAGAGAAATAATGCTGTAGTTTGTGGTTAAAAAATCGGGCGAATTTCAAAATTCGCCCGATTTTTTATATCTTCGTGTCGTAAGATCGGGAGCGTCTGTGTGCCGTAACGGTTTGGGAGCGGCGCAAAGTTCCTGCGTCGGCCACGGCCAAATGTTCGAAGTTTATTTGGAAAATGAGCGATAAAGGTAAAGTAACCAGTGCGAATGCCTCTTTGGGCACTTATTACAGCGACATCAACCCGGGTGCCTCTTATGCCACCTTTTACGGTGATGCCGGTAAGGATGTGTCGTCGGGTACGTTTTACAGCCAGATAAACGGTAATGCCGACAAAAAGGAGGCCTTTACTCCCAAAGGTACCGGCGGCCTTGCGTTAGACGACAAGAAAGACAGCGCCTCCTCTTCGACGGGGGCGTCTAAGTCAAAGGGAGATGATGGCAAAGACGACAAAGACCGTGACAGAGAGCCTGTAGAGAGCTGGGAGGGCAAAAGGAGGGTGTGCGATAGGTTTGAAGAGAAGGCTCTGCAATCAATAAACGACAGCCATGTGAGTCATCGTAAAACGGTAAATGACGAGGTGTCGGAACATAGACCCCCCATAGACATGGAGGCACAGAGGCGTGACAAATTCCTTTTGTACAAGAAGTTGCCTTTCGTGCGGCGCAAGGTCGACTTCGGTACTTGGGTCGACCGTAACAAGGTGGCGGTGTCGGTTACCGTCATCTCTTATTTGTTGGCTCTTTTCGTGTTTGCCTTTGTGCGTATAAACATATTGTCAGACAAAGAGCGGGTGGGTGTATTGGTTGAGTTGGCTCCTGACCCTGAAGAAGTTAAGCCAGAGCCTGAAAAAGAGGAACCCAAGAAGAAAAAGCCTGCTCCCGACGAGATTGTCGATCTGCACAATGCCGCCTCTAATGCTGCCGCAGAGCTTGATGGCGGCCTGAAAGACGACAGGGGCACAAAGGCCAATGACATATACAAGGATGCCGAGCAGCTGAATGCTCGTCTGGCCGCTTCACGTGCAGCTTATGAGCAGGCTCAGTCTGAGCTTAAGGCCATGCTTGAGACGCCGCCGAGCAATAACCAACGCCGCGGTACGCAAGAGAACGAGCGCCGGCAGTCGCGTGTGAGCGGCAATGTGACCGTTGAGTATTTTCTTGAAAACCGTGACGCCGTCTATCTGCCCGTGCCGGCCTACAAGTGTCACAACGGCGGCAGGGTAGTGGTTAACATAACGGTAAACAGAAGCGGCGATGTCGTTTCCGCATCGGTTGACAAAAACAGCTCGTCAGACGACCCGTGTTTGTGTGAAAATGCCATAGAGGCGGCAAAAAGCTCGTCTTTCAGCGCCCGTATAGATGCACCTGTAAGACAGAGCGGCACCGTAACATACCTGTTCCTCTCGCAGTGATAAGGCAGAAAGGCACTCTTTATCCTTACTATGGATTCGATATTCTCGACAGACATAAAGTATCTCCCCGGGATGGATGCCAAAAAGGTGTCGCTGGTAAAGCACGAGTTAGATGTGCACACCTATGGCGATTTTTTGCAGTTGTATCCGTTTCGCTACATTGACCGTACGCGCATTTATACCGTGCGTGAAGCCTTATCAGACGAGTCGCTCACGCTGGTGCAGATAAAGGTGCGCATAGACCGTGTTGCCGTGGTGGGCGAGGGAGCCAAGCGCAGGTTTGTGGCCACGGCATACGACAGCACCGGATGGGCAGAGCTGGTGTGGTTCAAGGCTCCCAAGTGGATTGTCGGCAAGGTAGAGGTCGGTCGCGAGTATATCGCCTTCGGTCGCCCCGCCATATTCAACGGATGGCTGTCTATGGCTCATCCTGAGCTTGAAGTGCCCATCACCGAGAGCGCAAACCGTAAGTCGGTCATCTACGGTGTCTATTCATCATCTGAAAAACTGACCCGTGCAGGCATAACATCGCGAAGCATAACACGATGGATGCACAAGTTGCTGACAATTTCGGCGGCAAAGATAGAAGAGACACTGCCTGACTATATTATTGAACGTTTTAATCTGTTAGACAGGCGTAGTGCGGTGGTAAATGTCCATTTTCCGCAGTCTAACGAGCTTCTGGCGCGTGCCCAGTACAGGTTGAAGTTCGAGGAGTTTCTGGCGTTGCAGCTGTCCATACTCAAACAGCGTAATGTGAGGGTGGCGCGCGGCAGCGGATTCGTTTTCTCTAATGTGGGCGAAAAATTCAATCGTTATTATAATGAGTGTCTGGAGTTTGAGCTGACAGGGGCGCAAAAGCGGGTCATCCGTCAGGTGCGTGCCGATACGCTTTCGGGCAATCAGATGAACCGCTTGTTGCAGGGCGATGTGGGGAGCGGCAAGACGGTTGTGGGTTTGATGTGCATGTTGCTGGCCGTGGATAACGGTTTCCAGGCAGCCATGATGGCTCCCACAGAGATTTTGGCTACACAGCACTATGAGTCGCTGGCACCGCTTTGTCAGAAGATAGGCGTGCGCGTGGCTTTGCTTACCGGCTCGACCAAGAAGCGTGCGCGCAGCAAAATGGACGAGGAGCTATTATCGGGTGAGATAGACATACTTATAGGCACTCATGCCCTGATAGAAGACCGGGTCAGATTTGCCAACCTGGGTTTTGTGATAATAGACGAGCAGCACCGTTTCGGGGTGGTGCAACGGTCGAGGCTGTGGACCAAAAACGAGGTGGCGCCGCATGTGTTGGTGATGACGGCGACACCTATACCGCGCACGTTGGCCATGACCATATATGGAGACCTTGACGTGTCGGTGATTGATGAGTTGCCGCCTGGACGCAAGCCCATCAAAACCATGCACTTCTTTGAGAGCAACCGCCTTCAGGTGTTCGGATTCATGCGCGAGCAGATAGCGAAAGGACGGCAGGTATATGTGGTGCATCCGCTGATAAAAGAGTCGGAGAAGATGGATTACAGCAATGTGGAACAGGGGTACGAGAGAATCGTCTCGGCCTTTCCTCCGCCCGATTACACCACGGTTATAGTGCACGGCAAGATGAAGCAGTCCGACAAAGATTACGGCATGTCTGTTTTCAAGGACGGGCAGGCCGATATCATGATAGCCACCTCTGTCATAGAGGTCGGCGTCAATGTGCCCAATGCTTCGGTGATGGTTATCGAGAGTGCCGAGCGGTTCGGGCTCTCTCAGCTACATCAGCTCAGGGGCAGGGTAGGGCGCGGAGCCGAACAGTCGTACTGCATACTGATGACCGGCTATAAACTGTCGTCTGTCGGTCGTAAGCGCATGGAGTCTATGGTGCAGACAACTGACGGATTCGAACTATCAGAGCTCGACCTCAAACTGCGCGGATATGGCGACCTTGAAGGCACGCAGCAGAGCGGTAATATGCTCGACCTCAAAATAGCATCTGTGGGGCGCGACAGTGATCTGTTGCAGTTTGTAAGGAGCGTGGCCGAGACTATACTTGCGGAAGACGCATTGCTTACATCAGAGAAAAACGCTAAACTCGAAGAGCTTGTGCGCGCATCAGAGGGTAAGGACAGGACAATAGATTTTAGCAGGATATCGTGAGTTTGACATGCGTGTTTTGTCGTAAAATCACCTGAATGATGTTGCCTTTGAGAAAAACTTTTCTCTTTAATTTACTTGTTTTCAGCTAATTTAATTTTGCGCATAAAAAATAATTTAAAAAAATTTGGATAAGTGTAAAAAAGTTGCGTATCTTTGCAGTCGCAACAGAGGAAAAAGTTGCGGCGGGCCTTTGTATGGGTCTGCGGTTTGGAGGGGTTTTCCCTTCGGAATCAAGTTCATTGACATGATTGAGACAGAGTAATACAGAAGCACAAATGACGATTGCTGTTCTGTCGTAAG
>JAIECQ010000174.1 GCA_029068395.1 Rikenellaceae bacterium | reverse complement strand
ATAATTACAGCTATCCCATAAATGTGTTTCGACATACGTCTTACACATTTATGGGATAGCTGTTTTTGGCCCTTGGGTTGAGTGCCTGGAATATATTCAACATGGGCCATGACTCTCGGCGGGAAGGGTGCGGAAGCAAAACAGTAAACATAACAGCAGGACGGAAAGCATGACAGCCGCGCTGCAAACACAAGCCGCACAGCCGCAACCACCGGCACAGCGAGAAATTCATGCGCTTTGCCGTCCCAAGAGCTGCCTGAGACAAAAGCTGTACGGTCAGGCCCTGCCGGAGCCAAACTATGGCTGTCCCCCCCTGCGAAGCGGCAATCCAACACTCCGTCAAAACAAAAAAGGAACCGCCTGTGCGATTCCTTCTTGGTGGGAGCAGAGGGATTCGAACCCCCGACCCTCTGCTTGTAAGGCAGACGCTCTGAACCAACTGAGCTATGCTCCCTGCTGCATTTCCGTTTTGCGATACAAAAGTATGACAAAAAGTATTAACATCCAAATTTTATGTAAAAAACTTTTCTTTTGCCACGGTTTTCTGTCACTATCCTTGGCTGGATGTTTACTTGAAATGCTATTGTACAGAGCGTTGGCAGAGCTGTATGGCAGGCGGTCATGCGAATGGAAACCTCCCTGCCGCACCTGCGAAAAGGGGCAGGGAGTTTTCACAAGGTTTATTTTATGCCCAGTTCGGCGAGGCTTTTGCGTACTCTTGTCGCGTCGGTGACATCGCGGCTGTATTCCGATATGTGTACTGTGCCGCCCATTGATACGTCGGGGTTGCGATATTTCATCTGCGACTCGACGGCGTGGCGGGCCGACATGTGAAATTCGCGGCAGCCGGTCTGTGCGCGCAATTGGGCTATGTTGTTCTCGTTAACACCGCACCCCGGCATGATGATTACGCGGCCTGCCGACTGCTCTACAAGCGAGCGTATCAGGGCGGCTCCCTGTGGGGCTGTGGGGGCCTGTCCCGAGGTGAGCACACGGTCGAAGCCCAGCTCTATTATCTGGTCGAGGGCTTTTTGCGGATTGCGACACACGTCAAATGCGCGGTGGAAGGTGGTCGACAGGAACGCGGACTCTAACTTGAGGCGGCGGCACACCTCCATGTCTATGTCGCCGTCTTTGGTCAGCACACCGAAGACGACTCCGTCGACACCTAACTCTTTGCACATGCGTATGTCGGCCATCATGGCTTCGATCTCGTATTCGTTATAGAGGAAGTCGCCTCCCCGCGGACGTATTATGACGTTGACGGCGATGTGGAGGTGCTTGCGGGCGGCCATTATCTCGCCATACGAGGGGGTGGTGCCGCCCTCGGGTATGCCTGCGCACAGCTCTATGCGTCCTGCGCCGCCGGCTTGTGCCTGAACGCCGCTCTCGGTGGAGTTGGCGCACACTTCGATCAATTCCTGGTCTTTGAGCAAATTCATGTCTGTATCGTTTGTGTGTTTTATGTCGTTAAAGCCAAAAGGGTAGGCCTGCGCAAAAAGCTCTGACAGGAGGTTACCATCTGAAGATGTTGTCGCTTGTCGACACGTTGCCGGCTCCGTCTATCACGCGCAGCACGGCCTTGTGGGAACCTCCTGTCCTGGTGACGGGGGCATGTTCGAGGCGGCAGAAGTATGTCGAGCTTTTGGGGTCGGCCTCAAGCAAGACCCACTTGTCGTCTATCGAGAGCTGATACCAGCGTATGCCTGACAGGTTGTCCGTTATGCGATAGCTTATGCGGTCTTTGGCGAAGGCGCCATCTTTGAGTCGCGGCACTATCTTGGGGGCCTCGTTGTCGGTGGCCACGGCAAATGTACCCAGACGCGTTATGTGGGTCTCGATGCGCTCTTTGTCCATATGTCCGCCCTCGCACGATATCTCGCCGTTGTCTATGCGTACTATCATGGCATGTTTGCGCTCTTCGGGTGTGAGGTGAGAGCAGTTGAACGACAGCAGTGCCTTTTTGTGCAGATAGGTGTTGTTGTCGCCTATGGTGACCATCTTAGAGCACAGCCCGGGCATAGGGGCGGCGTGGTCGGTTGTCATGAGCAGCGACTCGTAAAGGGCGGCGGGAGGTATGGCAAGCCTTACCACCGAGTCGGAGTATATGCCGCCGTACCTCCAGTGTATGGGGGTGGCAGGCTCTGACGTGCTTTCAACATGCAGGGTGTCGGCATGTCGGCGTATGTGGAAACGCAGCTGCGATGTGTTGTCGACATCGTCGCACACGGTCACCTCCACCTCAGAGACGCCGGCCAGGGAGTCGGGGTGTATGATGCCGCGACCTATGCCGCGGTCGTATATGGAGAGGCGGTTGTTGGGTGATATGTAGGTGCGTATGAAGTCGTTGCGCGACCGTCCTTTGGCATCGAAGGCTATAAGGGCGTTGACATAGCGGGTTTCGTTGAATGAGAAACGGTCGGCCCGGTAGCCGAATATCTGTTTGCCGTCGAGGGTGACGCAGAGGCGGTAGAGTCCGAATATGTTGCTCACGTCGCTCTTGTGCTCTCTTGTCTCGACGACGAAATAGCCTGCGCGGGATATATCTATGGTGTCGTGTTCGAGAAAGTGCACGTTGCCGTCGTAATATACGGGATATCGGGCCGTCTGACGGTGCACAGGTATGCCTTGCAGGGTGTCGACGCCATAGAGTGACAGCGACACGATAGAGGGGGGTATGTCGTCTTTGATTTTGTAATGGCCTCTCTTTATTATGTTGACGGGGGACGACGAGCGGCTGTCGCGAATCTCGAAGTGAAGGTGCGGACCTGCCGACGAGCCGGTGTTGCCCGAAAATCCTATAAGGTCGCCCTTTTTGACTTTAAATTTGTTTGAGGGGGGGAATAGCTCCACCGCAAAGCTGCGTTTGCGGTATTGCTCCTCAATGGTGTAGTGCTCTATCTCGGGGGCGAACTCGTCCATGTGGGCATATACCGAAGTGGTGCCTAATGCAGGATGGGCGACATAGAGGGCGTGACCGTATCCGCCGGGGCTGATGGATATGCGTGAGATGTATCCGTCTGCCACCGCGAAGATGGATTTGCCGCATATACCATCTGTCTTTATGTCTATGCCAGAGTGGAAATGGCTCGGTCGCAACTCGCCGAAGTTGGCCGCAAGGCGTATCGGTATGTCTACAGGAGGGGCATATTCCGCCTCATGCGGTTGCGACAAGACCGTAAGCGGAGCAAGCATTGTTAACGTCAGTATGGTGAAAAGCCGTTTCATGTATGCAAAAGTAATGTTTTTAGAGAAAAAAAAGACACTTTTTGTCTGTTTTGATTGAAAAGAGCATGTCATTATCAGTCTAACGGGCCGATGAGAGCTTTTCGTGTGGCGAATACGATATTGTGCCTGTGGGTGGCGGTTTGACAAAAAAAGAGTATCTTTGTCGGGGATAGTCCGAAAAAACAGTTTTTAAACAGTGTTCAAATGTTAAATGCAATTACCAAAAGCATGCGTGACTCGGCCAAGGTGCGCTGGACGGTTGTAGCCTTGGTGTCGTTCACCATGTTGTGCGGTTATATCATAACAGACGTTATGGCGCCGCTCAAGACCATGATAGAGCAGGAGCTGGGCTGGGACAGCTACGATTACGGCATCTTCACCAGTGGTTATGGCTGGCTTAACGTCTTTGTTTTCATGCTGATAATAAGCGGCATTGTGCTCGACAAGGCGGGTGTGCGATTCACCGGCGTGGCATCTACCGTGGTGATGATAATAGGGGCGGGCATGAAGTATTGGGCGCTCTCTACAACCTTTGACAACCCCGTCATAACCTGCTCGATAGGCTCGTGGGAGCTTTTCTCAATGAAGCGTCAGGTGCTGTTTGCCGCCGTCGGATTTGCCATATTCGGCATGGGTGTCGAGGCGGTCGGAATAACGGCTACCAAGGCAATAGTGCGCTGGTTCAAGGGTAAGGAGATGGCTCTGGCCTTGGGTCTTAACGTGGCCACGGCGCGCATAGGCACCCTGTTGGCCATGGCCGTGTCGCCAATCATAGCACAGAGGTTCTCGCATCCCTCCAAGCCGTTGATGTTCTGCGTGTTGATGCTGATGGTGGGGCTGTTGTCGTTTTTGGTGTTCTGCGTGTTAGACCGCAGGTTAGACCGTCAGGAGCAAGATGTGGACGACGAAAACAAAGAGGAGTTCAGACTGCGTGACATCGTGGGCATTGTGCGCATAAAGAGTTTCTGGTATATCGCGGCCCTTTGCGTGTTGTTCTATTCGGCGGTGTTCCCCTTCCTGAAATATGCCTCTGACCTTATGGTGCAGAAGTTCGGGGTTGAGGGGTCGCTGGCGGGTCTGATACCGTCGCTGTTGCCTTTGGGGACCCTCTTTCTCACTCCTCTGTTCGGCAGCATATACGATAAAAAGGGACGCGGCGCCACCATCATGATAATAGGTTCGGTGATGCTGATAGCCATACATCTGCTTTTCGCCGTGCCGGCACTCGACAACTGGGTGGTGGCTGTGGCGCTCATGATTTTGCTGGGCGTGGCTTTCTCTATGGTGCCCTCGGCTATGTGGCCATCGGTGCCCAAGATTATAGACGAGAGACGTCTGGGTACGGCCTATTCGCTGATATTCTGGATACAGAACTGGGGCCTCATGGGTGTGCCTCTGCTTATAGGTTACATTCTCGACCGTCCGTTCTGCAAGGTGGGTGTGCAGGTGCTCGACGGTGTCACCACCCCTGTATATGATTACACCGTGCCCATGCTTGTGTTTGCCGCTTTCGGACTTTTGGGTTTAGTGTTCGCGCTGTTGCTGAAGTCTGACGACAAAAAGCAGGGTTATGGCTTGGAGGAACCCAATATAGACAAATAGTTTTGGGCGGTTTTATGTTTGCCTCTGTCGTATCTTTTACGGCAGAGGCTTTTTTATTCATGTAAGGTTTCGGCGCCACTGTTTGTGTGAAAGGCGATGCCTTTTATATGATGGCCAACAGCGAGACGGCCGATACTACGACCCACAGCACTATGCCCTCGACAAGGGGTTTTATGCCCGTGTTTTTCACCACCGCTATGCTTAACGTGCTGCCTATGAGGAACAATGTTATTGACAGCATGGAGTGTGAGGCGCTTCGTATGAAGTGGCCGAGCCATTGGGGCACCGGCAGATAGGTATTGACAATCATGGCGGCCACAAACAACAATATGAACCACGGTATCTGCACCCTGGTGCCCTTGTGGCGGAATAGCAGCGCCGATACGAAAGCCACGGGTATGATCCACAGGGCGCGTGTCAGCTTTATGGTGGTGGCTGTCAGCAGGGCCTCTTCGCCGTAGGCCAAGCCTGCCCCCACCACCGAGCTGGTGTCGTGTATGGCGATGGCGGCCCATGTGCCGAACTGATGCTGCGTAAGCTCCAAGGCGCGTCCTATGGGCGGGAAGATGAAGAGCGCCACGGCATTGAGTATGAATATGGTGGCCAGCGAGAGCGATATGTCGTCGTCTTCGGCCTTTATCACCGGCGACACTGCGGCAATGGCGCTGCCTCCGCAGATGGCCGTGCCCACCGATATCAGATAGCTGCTCTTCTTGCTTATGCCTAACAGACGTCCTATCAGAAAGCCGGCCAGCAGCACCCCCGCAACCGACACTATGGTGAATATCATGCCGTCGCGTCCTGCCGCAAGCGAGCTGTGCAGGTTCATGCCGAAGCCAAGGCCCACCACTACATATTGCAGCAGCCTCTTCGACCATCGTTTTGAGAATGCGGCCATGGGGGTGCCCAACAGCATGGCAAAGGCGATGCCGGCAAAGAGCGCCACCGGAGGAGAGCAGAAAAACGACAGCACAAGGCATGCGATGAAAAGTGCCCTGGAGTGTTTTGTAATCATGTTTTTGAACTGACAGGTGCGTTTGTTCTGTTCGGGGGAGTGTTCGTTACGGGTTGTCATGGCTTTTGTTTTCATTTTTGGTGGCAGGACGTTGTTATAACGTCGTCGGCAAAGGGTTTCGCATGTGTCTGCGATAAATGTCTGTTGTTGCTACATTTGCCACAAAGATATGTGTAAGCGAGGGCAAAAGCAAGTGTGGTTGCATTTTAGCGCACGTAAATATGAAAAGCGCGTGCATTTTGCCGTGCGTTACCTGAGATGCAGACACAAAAAAACGCCTCCGGAAACTCGGAGGCGTCTGGTAAGAGGTGTCGTTATTTTTTGTCTGACATGTCGGGGATGGGTTTGCAATACTCGCCGTTGTCGAGCTTTGAGCGGCAGCTTACGAAGCTGTCGATGGTGTATTTGACATCGTCGAGGGTGTGCAGTGCCGTGGGTATGATGCGCAGGATAATCTCGCCCTTGGGTATGACGGGATAGGTGACCACAGAGCAGAACAGACCGTGGTTCTCGCGCAGGTCGACAACGAGGTTGGTGGCCTCTTCAACGCCGCCTTTCATATATACGGGAGTCACGGGCGAGAGTGTCACGCCTATGTCGAAGCCGTTGTCGCGGAAGCCTTTCTGAAGGGCGCGTGTTATCTCCCACAGCTTGTCTTTAAGCTCGGGGTGGGTGCGTATCATGTCAAGGCGTTTGAGCGCGCCTTTGACCATGGGCATGGGCAGTGACTTGGCGTAGATCTGCGAACGCATGTTGTAGCGCAGATAGTCGACAATCTCTTTGTCAGATGCCACGAAGGCGCCTATGCCTGCCATAGATTTGGCAAAGGTAGAGAAGTGCACGTCTATGTCTTTCTCAACGCCGAAGTGCTCGGGGGTGCCGGCACCGCGTTTACCCATGGTGCCGAAGCCGTGGGCGTCGTCGACCAATATGCGGAAGTCGAAATCTTTCTTCATGGCCACAATCTCGTCGAGCTTGCCAAGGTCGCCCTTCATGCCGAACACACCCTCGGTGATGAGAAGCACTCCGCCGCCGTTCTCTTTGGCCAGGCGTGTGGCGCGTTCTAACTGCTTGCGGCAGTTTTCCATGTTGTTGTGGGGATAGACGAAGCGTTTGCCGCCCTTGGCCTTGTGCAAAAGCAGGCCGTCTATGATGCAGGCGTGTGACTCCGAGTCATATACTATCACGTCTTTGGCGGTCACCAGAGTGTCTATGATAGAGACCATGCCCTGATAGCCGAAGTTGAGCAAAAAGGCGTCGGGCTTGCCTACAAACTCGGCCAACTCGCGCTCAAGCTGTTCGTGCACCACCGTCTGGCCGCTCATCATGCGGGCACCCATGGGGTAGGCCATGCCGTACTCTTGGGCGGCGGCAGCGTCGGCAGCCATCACCTCGGGGTTAGAGGCAAGGCCTAAATAGTTGTTGAGGCTCCAGGTGAGCACCTCTTTGCCGCGGAACTTCATGCGCGGGGCTATGGGACCTTCGAGCTTGGGGAATGAAAAATAGCCGTGGCTCAACTTCTGGTAGCGACCGATGGGACCACCTGCGTCGCTTTTGATTCTTTCAAATATGTCCACCTTAGTAAGTATTTATAAGTTTGAATTTCAATGTGTTATCCGGTGATGAGCCGGGCAGGCAATGGTTGTTTCAACTTCCAAAGATAGTAAATAGGTGTAAATATGCACATACGTATAAAAACCTATTTTACAGTAGCGGGCGGGCATGGTGTCTGTGCGGCTTTGCCTCTGTCTGGCGGGCCGAGGGTCTATTTTAGTCTGCAAATTTATGTCGAAATTGCATGTGTCAAAAAAAAACATTACATTTGACGCGTCACAATAATGACGTCATTGCAATGAGATTCAGGCATATCGCATTAATACTGACCGCTATGGCCCTGCTTTGCGGTTGCTCTAACTATGACCGTCTCGTAAAGGGACGCGACTATCAGAAGCAGTATGAAGAGGCGTTGAGATATTACTCTATAAAAAAAGACAACAAGGCCATAGCCCTGTTTGACAACATAGAGTCTATCTTTTCGGCCACCGACAGAATAGACACCATCAAGTTTTACAAGGCCAAGGCCAACTATCGCATGGGTGACTATTACACCGCCGTGAGCCTTATGGACGACTTTCGCAAGACATTCTCACGCAGCCCCTTTGCCGAGGAGTCTGAGTATCTTTACGCCATGTGCTATTACCGTCTGTCGCCAAATCCTGAGCTTGACCAGAGCAACACGGCCCTGGCCATAAACGCTTTTGTCGAGTACATAGACCGTTATCCCGAGTCGGCCAGGAAGCAGTCGTGCATAGAGATGATAGACGAGCTTCAGTCGCGCATCTACAACAAGACATTCATGGTGGGGCAGACCTATTACAACATAGGCTATTACAACTCGGCCATACACTCGTTTCGCAACACGCTGAAGCATTATCCCGAGATACCCCAGCGCGAGCAGATACTGTATCTTCTTGTCAAGGCCAACTATCAGTATGCCAAGGCTTCGGTCGCAAGCAAGCAGCGCGAGCGTTACTATAATACCATAGACGCTTATTACAATTTCGTCAGCGAGTATCCCGAGAGCGACTATCTGCCCGAGGTGGAACGCATGTATAAAAATGCGGTGCGGCTGGCACGCGGCGAAGAGGCTGCCGAGGAGGTGGGCAAGGAGTTCAGGCTCTCGTCGCTCGATGATAGCAAGTTGGAGAAGAAGGCCTCGCGCATTGCCGACCGCATAGAGAACAACAAGATAGCTGCCGAGTCGTTCGTAAGCAATGTAGACAAGAGCATGAAGCGCATAGACAAAGAGCGCGGCCGTCTGCTCGACGATGACGACCGTGCCGCCGCCAGGTTAGACCGGCGTCAGGCCAAGGCCGCACGTCGTCGTGACGATATAGTGCGCCGCCTTGACAACAAAACACATGCGCTCGAAGCTAAGCTCGATAAGCTAAACCGTAAGATAGAGGCCCGCAAAGTCTCTGAAACAGCCAAGAAAGAGGCTGCAAACTAAGGCATCCGCCATCCCCACCCCTACCGAGGGGGCCCGTACAGGGGGCGAGAGCAAGGGGGG
>JAIECQ010000173.1 GCA_029068395.1 Rikenellaceae bacterium | reverse complement strand
CCCCGCCCGCAGCTTTCGAGATGACGGAATCACCCGGCGCTTCGGCCTCGAACTCTACAAACCCGTCATCGCCCTCCGCTCTGGGGGTCGAGGCGTGAGCGGGAGGCAGGTTCGATATGTTGGTCCTGAACGAGTCGTCATGCCCCTCTACCGCCTTTGCAAACGAGAAATTCTCGTCAAAGGGGTTGAAGTATCCGCCCGACGTAAGCTCTATGGCCGGCATCTCCACCCCCTCGCCGGTGGACATGGGTATCTCTATGCCCGCCCCCGCGTCGAAGTCTATCATTGGGGCAATGCCGTTTTTGGCAAGACTCTCGCGCACGGCACACAACACAATCTGAAACATGGCTTGCAGATTGTCAAACTTGACCTGCGTTTTCGAGGGCGATATGTTGACGTCTATAGATGCGGGGTCGACCGTGAAATAGAGGAAGAACGGCGGCAGCTGGCTCCCAGAGGGCAGCAGCTTGTCGTAAGCCTGCTGTATGGCCTTGTTGAGGTACGGTTCGTAAAAGTAACGTCCGTTTACGAACATAAACCTGGGCGAGTTCTTCTTTGCCGTCTCGGGCTTGCCTATGTATCCGCGTATCTCCACTAACGGACTCTCTATGTAAAGCTCTAAAAGTGCGTTGTTTACATTTCGTCCCGTTATGTCGAGCACCCTTTTGCGCAGGTTGCCGGCCGGCAGGTTATAAAGCCTCTCGTCGTCGCTGTAAAGGAAAAACGAAATGCGCGGATAGCATAGGGCTATGCGTTCAAACTCCTGCGTTATGTTGCGCAACTCCGAGCGCGGCGACTTGAGAAAGTTGCGTCGTGCCGGCACGTTGTAAAAGAGGTTCCTGACAATGAATTGCGTGCCTTTGGCCGTGGCCTCGGGCACCTGCTCTATGAGTCGTCCGCCGGCTATCGACACCTTGGTGCCCACCTCGTCCTCTTCGCGACGTGTCATAAGTTCCACCTCGGCCACGGCAGCTATTGAGGCCAGCGCCTCGCCGCGAAAACCGAACGTTGCCAGCGAATAAATGTCGTTTATGTCGCTTATCTTCGATGTGGCATGACGCTCAAAACACTTGACGGCATCGTCTGCCGACATGCCCTTGCCGTCGTCCACAACCTGTATCACATTGCTGCCGGCCCCTTTCACGCTCACTATCACAAGCTCGGCGCCCGCATCTATGGCGTTCTCCATCAGCTCTTTGACCACAGAGTAGGGGCCCACCACAACCTCTCCCGCCGCTATTTGGTTGGCAACATATTCTGACAGACGATTTATTATTGATGACATGCCTTTTGCGTTGAGTAAAAAAACGTTATCGCCGCAGCCTATCGTGTAGTCAGCCCCATCACGAACAGGTCTACCACCGGCGTCTTGAATATTATCCAGCCGACCAGCCCCAGCAGCATCAGTACTATTACCGTGCGCATGAGCACCGGCGACGAACCGGAGCCTTTCTTCTTGACGCCGTAAAGCCTCCTTGCTCGGCTGTCTTTGATGAGCGCACCGGGCACGTATGGCTTCTGCCCCTCCGCCTCGGGATGGAGCCTGTGCTCGCGCTCCTCTTTCTCCTGATCCCAGTAGCGGGGGATATAACTGAACTGTCGCGGCTTGCGTCTGAATGATGAAAATCCTAACATAGCTGACTGCATTTGGTTATCGCAAACATGAGCATGGCCAGCAACAATATCATGCCAAGGGGCTTTGTTGTCGACACCCTTGCGGTGCGACGCCTTATGCGTAACTTATTACCGTCGTTGCCCGTGCGCATGCTTGCGTGTTTTAAATCAAGGCCCGCCTCTGTTATCACCCACATGCCGGCGGCCTTGGAGACATGTGTCGGTGTGTGCCTGTGTTTGCTGTCGCCTCGGTCGCCGACCGCCGAAACAGCCGAAAAACTGTAAGTCGCGCCTATTTCAGAGTCTGTGCGTAAACTTTTGACATCACCGCAACAAAGATACGATTAAGCGAGGGCAAAAGCAAACGAAGTTTGGTTTTGCCGAGCATGAGTATCTAAGACCGTCAGGTCAAAGATACGATTAAGCCGATAGAAAAAGCAAACGATAGTTTGGTTTTGCCGAGCATGAGTATCTAAGACCGTCAGGTCAAAGATACGATTAAGCCGATAGAGGCAAATTTTATTTGCTCGACAAGGCGTGGTATCTAAGGCGAAGATAATAAAATTCACCATAAATAAAAATCGCATATCCCGCAGCAAACAATAACGCCGTCAATACATATGTTATTGCTGCGCCGCGTTGAAAAACATCTGCGGATGATACGCCCGCACAGCAAAACAAAAAAATGGCTATATTTGCAGTGAAATTAAGTTAAAACATGAAAAAGGAGTTTCAGAAATATGCTTTGTCTGCGGGCATCAGCAGTCTTGCGATGCACCGTTACCAGTCGGTGGTGGCCGACTATATCTCGCCCACCATCATAGAGGAGCGCCAGCTCAACGTGGCCCAGATGGATGTCTTTTCACGTCTTATGATGGATCGCATCCTCTTCTTGGGGTGCCCCATATATGACGATGCTGCCAATATAATACAGGCCCAGCTTCTGTTTTTGGAGTCTGCCGACCAGCAGAGCGACATACAGATATACATCAATTCTCCCGGAGGCTCTGTCACTGCGGGCCTTGGCATATACGACACCATGCAGCTTGTCAGTTGCGACGTTGCCACCATATGCACTGGCATGGCGGCCTCTATGGGGGCTGTGCTTCTTGCTGCCGGTGCTGCGGGCAAGCGTTACGCCCTGCCTCACTCGCGCATCATGATACACCAGCCGTTGGGAGGCGTCGAGGGCCAGGCCTCTGACATAGAGATCACGGCACGTCAGATAGCCCAGACCAAACAGGAGCTTTTCGAGATATTGTCGCACCACAGCGGTGCCCCCATAGACAAGATTGCCGCCGACGCCGACCGCGATTACTGGCTCACATCGCCCCAGGCGGTCGAATACGGGCTGATAGATGAGGTGTTGAACAAACGCGATAACAAAGAATAGCTATGTCTGAGGGAAACAAGAACGAAAAAAATGTGCGCCGTTGCTCGTTCTGCGGCCGCCAGATAGAGCCTGACGGGATGTTGTTCCGGGGCGGTTCGGGTGCCACCATATGCGCCGAGTGTGTGGAAAACGGCCATAAGATAATATCTATGGAGAGCGGCAAGAGCAAAAGGCCCTTCTTCATAACAGAGAAAGACCTGCTCAAGCCTCGCCAGATAAAAGCCGTGCTCGACGAGTATGTGATAGGGCAGGATGAGGCTAAGAAATACCTCTCGGTTGCCGTCTACAACCACTATAAGCGCCTTCTGCACCTCTCGTCGGCTACAGATGGCGATGTAGAGCTTGACAAGAGCAACATGCTGCTTGTCGGCGAGACGGGCACGGGCAAGACGCTTCTTGCACGCACCATAGCCCGCCTTCTCAACGTGCCTTTCACCATTGTCGACGCCACTGCGCTGACCCAGGCCGGCTATGTGGGCGAAGATGTCGAAAACATACTCACGCGCCTGTTGCAGGCCGCCGATTTCGATGTGGCGCGCGCCGAATACGGCATCATATTCATAGACGAGATAGACAAGATAGCCCGCAAGACCGACAATGTCTCCATCACGCGCGACGTCTCGGGTGAGGGTGTGCAACAGTCTCTGCTCAAGATACTTGAGGGTGCCGTTGTCAACGTGCCGCCCGAGGGGGGACGCAAACATCCCGAGCAGGAGTTCATACAGGTCGACACCAGCAACATACTCTTCATCTGCGGCGGAGCCTTCGACGGCATCGAACGCATGATAGCCGCCCGTCTCAATACGCGGGCCGTGGGCTACGGCGTCTCGTCGCGGCGTGAGGGTGTCGACAAAGACAACCTGCTGCAATATATCACCACGCAGGACATACGCTCGTTCGGTCTCATCCCCGAGCTGGTGGGACGTCTGCCGGTGCTGGCCCACCTCGACCCGCTCGATGCCGCCGCCCTGAGGCGCATTCTCACCGAGCCTCGCAACGCCATCGTCAAGCAGTACGAACGTCTGCTGGCTATGGACGACATAAGGCTTGAGTTCAAAGACGACGCCCTCGATTATATCGTCGAGAAGACCATCGAACGCAAGCTCGGTGCCCGTGGGTTGCGCTCCATCTGCGAGCAGGTGATGATAGACGCCATGTTCGACATTGAGTCTACAGGCGGTGAGCTTGTCATAGACCGTCAATATGTCATAGACCATATAGACTGACCATTGCTTTGCCGCCATGACTTCCGCACCTTTTATGCGAGAGCCATGGCCTGTGTTTCGATATACTTGGGGGTATAAACCCTCGGGACCGAACACTAAAATCCTCCATAAAGATTATGCACGTCCTAAGACTGCGTGAAATCTTTATGGAGGATTTTCGTACTCCTGTTCTGCTTGTTCCTCAAACCTGTCAAAACGGGGCTCGTGCCCCCTCCCCGGAAGGACCGCCTTAAGGCAGTTTCCGCAAAATAATGGGCAGTTGCTGCAAAAATGGCCGCTGACCGGTTGTTGATGTTTGTTCTTTATATAAAAAAGCGTAATTTTGCCGTTAAATAAAAAAAGAGAGACTAATGAATACAGTGGTCAGCGGTATCCGTTCAACGGGTAACCTTCATCTGGGCAACTATTTCGGCGCCCTTCGCAACTTCATTACCATGCAACGCCAAAACCGTTGCTTCTTCTTCATAGCCGATTATCATTCGCTCACCACCCATCCCGACCCCTCGTCATTGCACGGCAATGTGCGCAACGTGCTCACCGAATATCTGGGTGCGGGTCTCGACCCCGAGGTCTCGTCCATATATATACAGAGCGACGTGCCCGAGGTCACCGAGCTTTACCTGCTTTTGAACATGCACGCCTATATCGGAGAGCTTCAGCGTACCGCCTCGTTCAAAGACAAGATACGCAAACACTCTGAAAACGTCAATGCCGGTCTTCTCACCTATCCTGTGCTTATGGCCGCCGACATATTGATTCATAGGGCCGACTGCGTTCCCGTTGGCAAAGACCAGGAGCAGCACCTGGAGATGACCCGCAAGTTCGCGCGTCGCTTCAATACCATATACGGTGTCGATTTCTTCCCCGAGAGCCAGCCCTATAAGTTCGATGGCGACCTTATCAAGGTTCCCGGTCTCGACGGCAACGGCAAGATGGGCAAGAGCGAGGGCAACGGCATCTATCTGGTCGACAGCGACAAAGACATCCGCAAAAAGGTCATGAAGGCCCTCACCGACGGTGGTCCCACCGAGCCTTGCATGCCCATGTGCGATGGTGTGAAAAACCTGTTTGAGATGCTCCGTATCGTCTCGGGACAAGAGACTTACGACCATTTCCTCGCTGCGTATAACGATTGCACCATACGCTACGGCGACCTCAAAAAGCAGCTTGCCGAAGACATGATCAAGGTCATAGCTCCCATAAGAGAGCGCATACTCGAAATACAGTCAGACGACGCCTACCTGCGCGGAGTGGTTAAAAGAGGCGCCGAAAAGGCCCGTGAGAGCGCCTCGCAAACGGTGCGGATGGTGCGTGAGATAATGGGCTTCAAGCCATTCTAAGAGGGTTCAGGCGAATATTAGACCACTATAATTTGAATTATTAAGAAAAATTATATTACTTTGCGCTAATATTCTCGGGTAAATTATATAGGAAAACTATGCCAAGAGTGAGTAAATATGCGGTGTTCCACCAAGGTCTGAGCCTTGGTGAGCATGTCTATGAGTTTGCTCTCGACGACGGCTTTTTCGAGAATTACGGCGGCGAGATAAAGCGCGGCGATTGCAAAGCCACCGTCACTGTTGTCAAGACGGCCAATCTGCTCACCCTGCACACCGTCATAGATGGCAAGGCACAGGTGTGCTGTGACCGTTGCCTCGACGACTTTTACATGCCGGTATGTTTCGAAGGCTCCCTTATCGTCAAGTTCTCTTACGACAAAGAGGGTTACGACTTTAACGGTGTGGGCGATAGCGACGACGACATCTTTTGGCTCTCGCCCGATAGTGACGCCGTCGACCTTGAGGAATACCTTTACGCGAGCGTCTATCTGAGCCTGCCCATGCAAAAGGTCCATCCCGAGGGCGAGTGCGACCCCGACATGCTGGCGCGCTTCGTGCGTCTTGCAGACGATGACGACGAGCAATAAGTTTGATTTAAGAAAACAGTTTAACAGAATAAAAAAATGGCACATCCTAAACACAGAATCTCTAAACAGAGAAGAGATAAGAGAAGAACTCATTACAAGGCGGTTGCTCCCACTGTTTCGACCTGCTCGAACTGCGGTGCCGCTGTGCTCTATCACCGTGTATGTCCCGAGTGCGGATACTATCGCGGCAAGCAGACCACAGCCGAAAAAGAGTAAGTGAAAAGGCCGGCAAGTAAAAGGTCCGGCTCGTTCAGCGGTCGCTTTTGTCGGCCGCTCAGTAACAAACTAACCTGTTTTCCGTATGAGAATTGGTATTGACGCGATGGGCGGCGATTTCGCCCCCGAGGCGGTTGTCTCAGGCACTATGGCGGCGGCAGAGCAAGTCTCTCCCGATACTACCATAGTTCTTTACGGCGACCGTAAGGCTATAGAGGCACTTTTCGAGGCGGGCGGGGGAATGCCCTCGTGTGTCGAGATCGTTAACACCACAGAGGTGATTGCAATGAACGAACATCCGGCTCAGGCATTCACCAAGAAGAGCGACTCCAGCATCGCCGTGGGCTTTAAAGATCTTAAAAAGGGTGTCATAGACGGTTTCGCATCAGCAGGCAGCACCGGCGCCATGATGGTGGGCTGCACGTTGGTGTCGCGAACCATCCCCGGAGTCATACGCCCCACGATAGGCACCGGTCTTGTCACCTCTAAAGGCGGCAAGGTGATGCTTTTGGATGTGGGCTTGAACATCGACTGTAAGCCCGACGTGCTTTATCAATACGGTATTCTCGGCTCTGTCTACGCCAGCGTGATGTTCGGTATCGACAACCCGCGCGTGGCACTGCTCAATATCGGCGAGGAGCCAGGCAAGGGTAACGCCACAAGCAAGGAGGCGCACCAGCTCATGGCCGAAGGCACCGACTTCAACTTCGTGGGCAATGTCGAGAGCAAGCATATCTTTACGGGAGAGGTGGCCGACGTGGTCGTGTGCGACGGTTTCGTGGGCAATGTGGTGCTCAAAGAGGCCGAGGGCATGTATGCCTTGTTTGCTCACATGCTGCCAGAGGACAACAGCGTAATGCGTGGTCTTAACTATGAGTACGAGGGCGGCACCCCCGTGCTCGGCGTCAACCACTGCGTCGTGATAGGGCACGGTTGCTCTACGCCTTTGGCGATAACAAACATGATATTGTCTACAGAGAAAAATATCGCTCTCGGTTTAGTTGGCAAATTCAAAGAAGCATTCGTTTGATGAAAAATATAACAGCAGCCATAACTGGCGTGGGCGGCTATCTGCCCGATTATATCCTCGACAACGAGGAACTTAGCCGAATGGTCGACACCACCGACGAGTGGATCATGACACGAATTGGCATAAAAACGCGTCATATACTTAAAGGCGATGGCAAAGGCACTTCCGTTATGGCGGCAGAGGCGGTCAAAGATCTTCTTGAGAAGACCAACACCGACCCTTTGAGCATTGACCTTATCATCTGTGCAACGGTTACCCCCGACATGCACTTCCCCTCTACCGCCAATATCGTGGCGTATCAGACGGGGTTGGTCAACGCTTTCGCCTTTGACATGAGTGCTGCATGCAGCGGCTTCCTTTTCGGTATGCAGACGGCAACCTCCTATATCGAGAGCGGCCGTTACAAGAAGGTCATACTCGTGGGCGCAGACAAAATGTCATCCATTGTCGATTACGAAGACCGCAAGACCTGTCCCATCTTCGGCGACGGCGCCGGGGCGGTGCTCTTTGAGCCCAACACCGAGGGCAACGGTCTTATCGACTCGCTCTTGCACTCCGACGGCTCAGGCGCCCAGCACCTCTACATGAAAGCCGGCGGATCGGCCTATCCACCCTCGCTGGAGACCATAGAAAACAAGTGGCACACCATCCACCAGGAGGGTCAGGCGGTGTTCAAGGCAGCGGTATCTAACATGGCCGACACTGCCGTCGAGCTGATGGAGCGCAACAAGCTCGGCAGCGACGACGTGCGCTTCCTCGTGCCTCACCAGGCCAATATGCGCATCATCGACGCAACGGCCGCCCGCATGGGCCTGAGCCGTGAGAAATGTATGATCAACATCGACCGTTACGGCAACACCACAGCGGCAACCCTGCCCCTATGTCTGTGGGACTACGAAGGACGCCTCAAAAAGGGCGACAACCTCGTGTTCGCAGCTTTCGGCGGCGGATTCACTTGGGGTGCCATATACCTCAAATGGGCTTACGACGGCGATACCATGAAGAAATAAAAGGGAGTGTAGTCTCCCATTAAGGCTCTATAGTTCAAGGGATAGAACAAGGGTTTCCTAAGCCCTAGATTCGCGTTCGAGTCGCGGTGGAGCTACAGTGATGGTCGGTTTCACCTAAAAACCGACCATCATTTTGTTTGCAGCCACTGCCGGGTGATGACTTGCAGCCACTGCGGATAATGGTTTGCCGGCACTGCGTATAATGGTTTACTGGCACTGCCTCCGGCGGCCCTTCCGGGGGAGGGGTCACGGACCCCGTTTTGATATTTTTGAGGGCAAACTAAGCGGATAAGTACAGCTATCACATAAATGTGTTTCGACATACGTCTCACACATTTATGTGATAGCTGTTTTTGGCCCTTGGGCTGAGTGCCTGAAGGATATTCAACAGGGGCAGGACTCTCGCGGAAAGGGTGCGAAAGCAAAACAGAAACAATAACAGCAGCACAGCAGCAACTACAAGCGTGACGGAGAGCGCCCCGGAGCCTGCGGAGGGCACAGCGAGAAAGTTATGTGC
>JAIECQ010000172.1 GCA_029068395.1 Rikenellaceae bacterium | reverse complement strand
TCGTTGGCTCGGATTTGTTTATAAGAGAGAGTTTGAGGTTACGTACACCGCCGCCGTTCCAGCTGTAAGAGCCGAACAGGCCCAGCACCTTGTCTTTGATGCCGTAATGGGTAAGCTCGGTGGTCAGGCGCTCCATGGAGGGGTGCATGTATCCGTTGTATGCGCAGCTGCCCAACACCAGTCCGCGGGCGCGCCACACCTCGCTTATGAGATATGAGGGGTGTGTTTTCGAGGCGTCATATACGCGTATGTCTTTGATGCCGGCCTCGCAGATGCGACGTGCTATGTAGTCGGCCATAAGCTCGGTGTTGCCATACATAGATGCGAATACGACCACAACGGCCTTGTCAGACTCCTGACGGCTCCATTTGTCGTACAGGGCAAGCACGCGGCCGGGATCGGTGCGCCAGATGGGTCCGTGAAGGGGGCAGATGGTCTTTACCTCGACACCTTCGAGCTTGGCGTATGCCTTCTGCACCATGCCTCCGTATTTGCCCACTATGTTGGAGTAATAACGGCGCATGTCGTCGATGTAATAGTCGAAGTTTATCTCGTCGTCGAAGATGCCGCCGTCGAGGGTGCCGAACGAGCCGAACGCATCGGCCGAGAAGAGTATCTTGTCTGTGGTGTCGTACGACATCATGGTTTCGGGCCAGTGCACCCACGGAGTGAATACGAACTTCAGGCAGTGGTGACCCAGCGGGAGGGTGTCGCCGTCTTTGACCTCGGTGACGCGCTCGGGATTGTGACTGTAGTAGTTTTTCAATATACTGAAAGTCTTGGCGTTACCCACTATCTGCACCTCGGGCCAACGCGATATTACGGCGTCAATCTCGCCCGAGTGGTCAGGCTCCATGTGGTTGATGACCAGGTAGTCAAGCTCTCTGCCGTCGAGCAGCCGTTCGACTGACGATATGAAGTTTCTGTCCGAACCCATCTCTATGGTGTCCATAAGGGCGGTCTTGTCGTCTACTATGAGGTAGCTGTTGTATGCCACACCGTTGGGTAGCGGCCACAGGTTTTCAAACAGGTGTTTGCGGCGATCGTTGACGCCCAAATGGTAGATTTTGTCGCTTACTTTTACGTTGGTAAACATGGTTTTATCTTTTTTAGTTTTATTTCAATGGTAATGTAGTCGTTTTCATTCCGG
Organism: Rikenellaceae bacterium; assembly: GCA_029068395.1. Classification (GTDB taxonomy): domain Bacteria; phylum Bacteroidota; class Bacteroidia; order Bacteroidales; family Rikenellaceae; genus CASDZP01. Next base: position 3,546 of record JAIECQ010000172.1, on the reverse strand, counting down.
CAGGGGCTATTTTATGTCGAAATCGAGCATCACATGGCCTTCGAGCGAGGCGGTGAGTCTGTCGCCTATCTTTACCGGGCCGACACCTGCCGGTGTGCCCGTCAAGATGATGTCGCCTATCTTAAGCGTGACAAAGTGCGAAACGTATGATATTATCTTGTCGACCGAGAATATCATGTCGCCCGAGAAGCCCTCCTGCACCCTTTGTCCGTTGATGTCGAGGGCGAAACGGAGGTTGTCGATGTCGCCGCCCAGCTCATCGAGCCTTAGGAAGCTGTTGGGTACGGGGGTCGACTTGTCGAAAGCCTTGCACACCTCCCACGGCAGCCCGGAGGCCTTGCAGAGGCGTTGCCGGTCGCGGGCGGTGAAGTCGATGCCGACGGCCACCTCGTCGTAACAGCGGCGGGCGAAACGTTCGTCAATGGCCTTGACCACACGGTTTATCTTGACAGCAAGCTCGGCTTCGTAATGGCATTCGTCGGTGAACGAGGGTATGTAAAACGGGTCGTTATTGCGCAACAGGGCCGTGTCGGGCTTCATAAAGAAGACAGGCTCTGCGGGGAGTGCGTTGCAGGCCATTTCGGCGTTGTGTGCCCTATAGTTCTGACCTATACATATTATCTTCATGGCATTACTTGTGAGTTGTCGTAGCGTATGTCGCTCAAATACAGTCCCTCTGCCGGTGCCGAGGTGCCGGCGGCGCATCGGTCGTGCCGCTCTATGATGCGGGCGAAGTCGTCGGGGGTCAGCTTGCCGCGTCCCACATCGAGCAGGGTGCCCACTATGGAGCGCACCATGTTGCGCAAGAAGCGGTCGGCCGTGATGGTGAACAGCACAATATCGCCCGAACGACGCCAGCGGGCCTCGGTGACGCGGCACAGGTTGGTCTTGTTGTCTGAGCCGAGCTTGGCGAAGCTGGTGAAATCGTCTGTTTGCAGCAACAGGGCGGCGGCGCGGTTCATCATGTCAATGTCTATCGGTCCGCGGTAGTAGGTGGTGATGCCGCGCATGAAGGGGTTTTTGGCGGTGCATATATAGTATTTGTATTGCCGTGATATGGCGTCGAAGCGGGCGTGGGCCTTGTCGCTCACCCTGTAGACCCTCAGGGCCGAGACGTCGTGGCACAACACGCAGTTGAGGTGATAGACAAAGTCGGGGCCGGTGACCTTGGCGTCGTTGTCGGTGTCGAAGTGAAGCACGTAAAACGAGGCGTGCACACCGCTGTCGGTACGTCCCGCCCCCACAACAGGGGTGTCTGCGCGCAGTAATGCAGACAAAGCCCTCTCTACCTCTTGTTGAACGGTGCCTCCGTCGGTTTGTGACTGCCAACCGTTGAAGAGGGTGCCGCGATATGAAAGTTCCAAAAAATAACGGGACATCGTGGGATTTTTATTACCTTTGCAAAGGTATAAAATTTTTTGGTAAAAATTATGAACATCGCACTCATAGGATACGGCAAAATGGGTCATGCCATAGAGCGTATATTGATAGAACGCGGCCATAACGTGTCGCTGATAATAGATGTTGACAACGCCTGCGACATATGTGCCGACAAGATGCGCGGCATAGATGCGGCCATTGAGTTTTCCACTCCCGACACGGCCTTTGACAATGTGGTTAAGTGTATGAGGGCCGGGGTGCCAGTGGTGTGCGGAACAACGGCATGGTTAGACCGTTTCGACAAGGCCGTGCAGGTGTGCCGTGAGTGCGGGTCGGCTCTTTTTTACGCCTCTAACTACAGCATAGGGGTCAACCTGTTTTTTCGCATAAACCGCATGCTCGCACGTATGATGAACGCCTATCCACAATATGACGTCACCATAGAGGAGGTGCACCACACGGCCAAGAAAGACTCTCCCAGTGGAACGGCCGTGACCCTTGCCGAGGGTGTCTTGGAGTCGATTGACCGTAAGAGCAGCTGGGTGGGTCACACCACCACGGCGCCCGACGAGCTGGAGGTGATAGGCATACGCCGGAGCATTGTGCCCGGCACCCACACGGTGACATGGGAGAGTCCCGTCGACTCCATTCGCATGGAGCACATGGCCAAGGGTCGCGAAGGCTTCGCTTTGGGGGCGGTGCTGGCGGCGGAGTTTCTCGCCGGCAAGAAAGGGGTGTTTGGCATGGATGACCTGATGGTGTTTTAATCGTTTGACGAGCCATTGATTATGAGTAGATTGCATGATATTTACACAAACAGGTGGGTACGCTTTTCTGTCGTGTCGCTGATATATGTGTTGTGGTTTGTGGTTTGGGGGCGCTCGCCGTGGATGCTGCTGGGCCTTTTGGTCATATTCGACATATACATATCGCGCAACCTTTACCGCCTGTTCTGGAGGCGGCATCTTGAGAGAAAGCGTGACAATGGCGCCTATCGCTCGGTGATGGGGTGGGTTGAGTCCATAGTGTTTGCCGTTGTGGCGGCCACGCTGATACGCACATACTTCGTCGAGATGTATGTCATCCCCACAGGCTCTATGGAGAAGACCCTGCTTATAGGCGACTGCCTTGGGGTCAGCAAGGTGGCATACGGTCCCAAGATGCCCAACACGCCGCTATCGATGCCGTTCATACACAATGTAAGTCCGCTTGACCACACCAAAAAGTCTTATCTTGAATGGATAAGACGTCCCTACAAAAGGCTGTGCGGGCTTGATACGCTCGAAAGGGGCGATGTTGTGGTGTTCAACAATCCGGAGGGCGACACGGTGGCGCTCATATCGCCGCAGAGCAACTACTACCAGCTGGTGCGCATGTACGGTCGTCGTGAGGTGTTGCGTCAGAGCGATATAATGGTGCATCCTGTCGACAAGCGTGACAACTACATCAAGCGCGCGGTAGCCATTGCCGGCGACACGTTGCAGCTGCGTGAGGGCAATCTGTTCGTCAACGGCGACAGTGTGGCGTTAGAGCCTTATGCCGAGGTTTTTTACAACGTGACGGGCAAAGGACTTGACATTGACTATCTCATGTCGTTGGGAGTGAGACGTGACGAGATAGGCTACAACGATTTTTACAAGGTGTGGCAGCTGCCTCTCTATCGCAGTCAGTATGACGCTCTTGTGGCCTCTGGACGTGCTGAGACGGTCAGGCGTGCGGTTATGAGAGAGGTGGAACCCGACATATTCCCTCACGACACCACGCGTTACCGTTGGTCGGTAGACAACTTCGGTCCGCTATGGGTGCCGCAAAAGGGGGCTACCGTAGCTTTGAATATTGATAACCTGCCTCTATATAGCAGAGTGATAAAAGATTACGAGGGTAACGACTTGCAGGTGCGTGGCGGTGACATATACATAAACGGTCAGAAGTCCGACTCTTACACCTTTAAGATGAATTACTATTTCATGATGGGCGACAACCGTCATCAGTCGTTGGACTCGCGCTATTTCGGTTTCGTTCCCGAAGATCATGTTGTGGGGCGCGCATGGTTCATACTGTTCAGCACCGATAAAGACAAGAGCTTCCCTGCCAATATACGCTTTGGCCGTATGTTCTCGCGTATAAGGTGAGGGCGAACGGCGTTCAAGGGGGTGTGTCGGGGGG
>JAIECQ010000171.1 GCA_029068395.1 Rikenellaceae bacterium | reverse complement strand
GAGGGCGGCATAAGCACCCTTAACAGCTTTGTACACAGGAGGTTTGACAGGTCTACCAATGTGTGGACCGATGGTGCCGCCCACAACATCCTGCTCTTCGTATTGAGGGGTTCGGCCGGCTGTTTCATCCATGACTCGGCAACGTCGCAGCAGCTTGACGGAAAAGTGATTATATTGCCGCGCGGCTCCTCTTTTGTTCTTGAATTTTTGCCCGGAGCCGAGATTCTGACCTATTCGTTTGACAGTTATCTGCCCATGGATATCTCCTTGCTCGGCACGCTCAAAGGCGCTTTAAGCAAGGCAGTTGCGTTTGACATACGTCCGCGGCTGATGGTTGAATTAGGGTCTCTGTACGAGAATTTAGGGTTGGTTTTGAAGAACGAGACCTACACGCTCCTCTCGATACGAAAAGTGATTGAGTCGATGCGGCGTTGTTATTCTCACGCCGAATTGGCGCAACTATTCTCCGTTTTAGGGCAAAGTGAATCGCAGGATTTTTTCCGTTATGCCCAAATTCTGGAAAATCGGGAAAATTTAACAACAAAGTCTTTCGCTGTTAAATTTTAATGGTTACAATTAAGGCTAAGGAGGTATTGATTGGTTCGAAACGGACCTGGATTAGTAAATTAGCATGTAAGAAAAACTTCTCTCTTTTACAAAGCGGTTCATTGCAAAGTTAGCAAATTGTCGGTTATCTGCAAATTTTTCTCGCAAAAATTATATCGACTGCCCGTGTTGTATTGCTGGCACTGCCTCCGGCGGCCCTTCCGGGGGAGGGGTCACGGACCCCGTTTTGATATGTTTGAGGAACAACTAAGCGGATAAGTACGGATAATGCAATAAAGGCGTTTCGACTATCGTCTCACGCCTTTATCGCATTATCCGTTTTTGGCCCTTGGGCTGAGTGCCTGAAGGATATTCAACATGGGGCATGACTCTCGACGGAAAAACGCGGGAGCAAAGCAGAAGTCATAACAGGAGGGCGGCAAAGCATAGCGGGTAGTACAGTAAGGTATGACAGCAGCGCTACAAGCACAAGTCGCACAGCAGCAACCACCGGCACAGCCGCAACCACAGGCACAACGGAGAGTGACCCGGGGCCTGCGGAGGGCACAGCATGAAAATGATGAGCATCACCGCCGTGACTTAGTCACCGCCCTACATATTATGCACCGATATGCGGCCCTACGCGGGGCGGAGGCTCCGGGCCGCTCGGGCTTCGTTCCTCAGCCCGTACACAAGGAATTTTGGCTTACGGCATACTTCGTAATGACGGTGATAAGGAATAGTGTGCGGTTTCGTTTCACTCAGACCGCGCTGGGTTGCCTTAATTGATATAGTTATTTACTTGTGCTCTCATTTCTTTTGCTTTCATTCCCTTGGTGGTTGTGGGCCGGCGCCAGCGCCAGCCTCATCGGCGTGGATGTCGATGGCGTGATGATGGTCTTGCGTAGTGAGTGACAAAGACGTGCGGCACCTTGGGTTGGCCGGTACGTGCCTTTAGCGTGAAGGAGCTACGGGCCAAGCCTGCGGGGGCAAAGCTTGTGGTCGCGGGGGCGCTTTGGCTGTTGCTTTTGGCAAGGCTTTGTAGCTTGTGGTTTGGCTTTGTGCCTGTGTAGGCAGGCGGCTGTTTCGGCTGCGCACCTAACGCCCCTTTAGCATGAAGGAGCCACGGGCCGAACCTGCGGAGGCAAGCGTGAAATTGACGCGCATCACCACCGCCCCTTAGTCACTGCCTACAATCACGTGACTGGGCCACGGCAATGACGTCACAACAAAGGTGACAACAACCGGGCGAAAGCCTCGTAAAACCGGTGCCTTGTCGGACGCACCTCCCAGTCAGATGATACTATGAGTGTCGCTTTCTCGAGGTCAGCCAAGAATCTCTCTTCTAACTCTATTGTTTTAAGGCTGTTGTATATCAGTGCGCTCACCTCGAAGTTGTCCTCAAAGCTGCGAATGTCCATGTTGGCGGTGCCTATCGAGCTCATCATTGAGTCTATCATAAGCAGCTTTGAGTGGTTGAATCCTCCGTAATAAAGGTAAACCTTGACGCCTGCCTCCACCAGTTCGGATATGTACGATCGTGTGGCCCAGTACACTATCTTAGAGTCAGACCTGAACGGCAACATTATGCGCACATCGACTCCCCCGAGCGACGCCACTTTTATGGCTGTCAATAGCGCCTCATTGGGCAGAAAATAAGGCGTAGATATGTATATGTGGTTTTTGGCCTTTGTTATGGCGCTGAAATATCCCTGCATTATTGATGCCCAGTCGCTGTCAGGACCTGACGATGCTATCTGCATGGCCACCCCCTCTTTTGATTCCGTTTTGGCGAAATACAGCTCTTCGTCTAACTGCACGTGATGCACAAAAAGCCAGTCGGTTATGAATACTGCCTGCAACGTGTGTGCCGCCTTGCCCTCTATTCGCAGGTGTGTGTCGCGCCAGTCTCCGAGCTTGGGAGTGCCCGTTATGTACTTGTCGGCTACGTTAAGCCCTCCCGTGAACGCTATTTTGCCGTCTATCACTATTATCTTGCGATGGTTGCGATAGTTTATCTTGCTTGTGAACAGAGGGAATATCACGGGCATGAACTCCTCAACCTCCACCCCGGCGTTTTGTAATTGCCTGATATACCGGCGAGAGAGCCCAAGACTACCTATCGAGTCATATATCAGCCTCACCTCCACGCCCTCTGCCGCCTTGGCGCATAGCAAATCAGCGAAAGCCCGGCCGAGTGTGTCGTCGCGTATTATGTAATATTCGACATGTATCGACGATTGCGCTTTCAGTATCTCTTCAAAAATGGTCTCAAATGTCTCGGTGCCGTCGTTTAATATGCGTATGTCGTTGTTGTAAGTTATTGGGGCGCGACATGCGTTGAGTAGCAGGGTGATGACATCCCTGTTTGCCGTCACCTCGGCGTGGTTGAGTGTCAGAGGACTGTTGACAGTGTAAAGCTGACGCGATATTATTGAGTCTATGCGGTCAGAGTTAAGACGCCCTTTCTGCTTGAAAATCTTGCGTTTGCGAAAGTTCTGCCCAAACATGATGTAAAGCATTATGCCCACCACCGGCAACATTGTCATCACTATTATCCACGACAGTGTCTTTACCGGGTCGCGCTTGTCTATAATCAGCGTTATCACCGTCACGGCAATAATGGATATGTAGAGCACGGTAGCGCTCCATACAGCTATTTCCAATGCCTGTGTAATCATAACCGCATCTGACTTAAGACTGCTAAAGTATTATTTTTTTCGATATGTTGCAAATGACATACCAGCTCTGCTGTTTTGCCCGACGCACACTGTGAGAACTGTTGCAACAAGCCGGTCTCTCTGCTGAAAAAGTCTGCGGATGGCACAACCCGCTTTTTGTCATAATCAGATGGCCACCGTGAGGCTGAAAACATTGGTCTCACGGCACCGTCCTATTAAGTCGATGTTCTGCCGCGGCGAACCGCGCCGGTTGGTCTTAGAACTTGATTCCGAAAGTCAAAAGAAAGTTGTTTTCCTTGATTGTAGATGAGAAACTGCTGTCACTTATGTACGATTCGGTTATGGGGTTGATGCCGTTGGGTATCGACAGAGTGTAACCGTAATATACAGCCGGAGCGGTGTGATATTTGGTGTTGACAAAAGCCAAATCTAAAAACATGATTCTGCCGCGGTAACCGAGTCCGGCCGAGAAACTGTCTACGGCGCCATATTTGTCGGCTATCAGCTTGTTGTTGTTAAACTTGTGGTTGTAGCCGGCACGTAACATCACGCCGCCGCCAATATTCAGCTCTGCGCCGGCCCTGACAATGCCCGCCGCACGGTAATTGTTGCGAAACTCGCTTCTTAATGTCGTCTCGCCGGGAGCGTAGTCTATGCCTCTCACATCCATGCTGTTATACCATATGTGCTCATAGTCTGCCGACAGAATGGCGCGCTTGCCGAACGTGTAAGAGAGTCCCGTGGTGACCTTGGGGGCGCTTCTCACCTTGTATGTGTTGCTCATTATGGGTGATTCGGCGTAAAAATTGTTGTTGTCTGCAAACAGGTTGTCGTTCTCTGTCGAGAAAAACTCTGTCACCGACATTAGCATTGGAGAGTGTATGGCCGCCCCTATCCTCAGTCCGCCAAATGGCCTTACGGTGGCTCCTATCTTGACACCAGCCGTGGTGCCTTTCATGTTAAGATATTGATTGTATTTGAGATAGAACATGTCGCCCCTGTTCTCTTGCGGCGTGTCTTCACGATACATGTCTTTCTGCGAATAATCGGTATCAATAATGTTGATGGTGAGCCCCAAATATAGCCTGTCAGATATGTTGGTTGCCACCGAGAGGTTGTAATTTATTGTGCTGCCGCTTGTTATGCGTTTAAGCGACGGTCTTGTTATGTCGCCGTCCACCAGCGAACCCACCTGCATGCCGTCACTGTAATAAAAAGGACCGTAACGCACGTAATCTTTGCCGTCCACATTCACAATGTCGTTGTCGAATATAAGCCCCGACTGCACTGCGCCCACCGCACCCCACGACGAGGCCGGCATGCCTCTGTAGGCGTCATCGCCTTTGAGCGCCTCGGGCGATACGCCGAACAGCTGGGCGCCGAACATGTCGGCAATGGAGCTTCGTGTATATGGCGACGGAGCATATGTGCTGCTTCTGAAATTGGACTGCTGCGACACGCTGAAACCGAAGTTCAGCGCCCTGAGAGCCTTGCCGTTATCTCTTTTGAGGCTATATACGAACGCGGCGTTCGATATGTTGACATTGAGCTTTCTGGCACTGCCTTTGTCTGAGTATGGCAACCCCTGTAGGTTGTTTGTCATGCGCTCTGAGACGCTTGTCGACTTGCGCGATAATATGTAGCCGGTAAACGAAATCTCCGAGCCTCGATACATGCCAAGCCCCGCAGGATTGATATCCATAGAGGCGGCATCTGCCCCCAGCGAGGTGAAAGCCCCGCCCATGGCCGCATTGCGCGATGTCGACATGGCGCTCGAACTTTCAAATATGCGCACCAGCTCACCGGTGCTCTGTGCGTTGAGCGATGTGGCCGTAACTATCACTATCACTGCCGATAATATTGCTCTGTTCATAGTTTGCCGTTTAAATGGTTGCCGCCAGCGTGCGCCCCTTAGTGCGTGTGGCTGCGTTGTCTTAGTCTGTTGCAGACCCCTCCCCTCCTGCTATTTTGCCGCATATCACCTTCATGATATTTACGCACTCTGGCCGCACTCTCTTCTTGCGCGCCTTACGCCCTACGCCGTCATACGGGTCTCTTGTCTTGCGCTAAACTCATTCAATGCCGAATGCTTGCGATTGTCGCACTGCCATGCCGCTCTGATTGTCCGCACTCCGCACAAAGAGTCCTGCCCTTTGACGTTGGTGCAATAGGGTAGCACCTTACCTTCGTCCCCCGCCGTAAGAGCCTCCTCTCGCCCCTGACGAACCACCGCTGTAAGACCCTCCGCCATAAGAGCCTCCTCTCGCCCCCGACGACCCACTGCTGTAAGAGCCGCTTCTCGCCCCCGACGAGCTGCCTGACCGTTGCGTGCTGTTGTTGCTTTGTGATGCAGGCGTTCTTACTCCGGTGTTGTTGCCTCGGTAGTTGCTGTCGTTGCGCACGCTGCCTGACGACTGGTTAGAGCCTCTGTTGCCTCCGTAATTGCCTCTGTTGTCGTTGTATATGCTGCCTCCGCGTCCGCCCGCAATGCCGCTGTTGCCGCCGCTTATCACCTTGTCGGTCGACGGACGTCGGTAGGAGCCGTTACCCGTTGAGCTGCCGTTGTAAGTGCCGCCTCCGTTGTAACGGTCTGACACCGAGGGACGTCTGTAGCTGCCACCGGCCACACCGCTGCTTGTCGACCCTATTATGTTGGTGCGGTGGCCCGAGCCGTATATCACCGGACGACCCTTGACCGGCCCGTGATGGTGATGTCCGCCGCCCCACACCGGACCATGCCACGGCGAATACCACGGGTCATGCCACGGATTGTGCCAAGGATTATACCAAGGCGTGTACCACGGGTCATACCACGGCGATACCGTCCATCCCCAAGAGTACCACGGCGAGTACCACGAACCGGCATACCACGGTCTGTTCCATCCTATTGTCACCGACCATCCGGGGCGATATATCGAGGTGTAGGCACCAAACCCATACCATGACGGAGTCCAGCCCCATCCGTCGCTATAACCTGCGGCATATCCGTTTTTGAAGCCGTCTTCAAAACCCTCGCCGTAATTGTTGTAACCGGTCGAGCCGTAACCGTTTGACGAACCACGGTTGTTGCCATAAGAGTTAGAGCCGTAACCGTTTGACGAACCATAGCTTACCCCCTGCGACCTGTCGCTTTCGGCGGTGTTGCCCGAAGTGCGTTCGGCCAGCAGTTGCTCTATCATGCCGGGGTAGTAGTTTTCCGAATCTATCTTTTCTAACCGCGGAGCCTCTATGGTTCGCGATGCGGTGCGTGGAGACAGATAAACCTGCTCGTCGGCTTGCTCCTGATATTGGTAAGAGTAACTTTTCGTTCGTTCGCGGCCTGACTCAGCGCTTCTTGCCGGATTCTGCTTGCCGTCAATGTTGTATATGTCATCGACATAGCCGACCCGTGAGGCCGACTGGAACGTACACGAGCTTAATATAGCCGCTGCACAAAGGTATATTATGTTCTTTCTCATGACTTTTCCAAAATATTGCAAACTCTGCGCAAATTACAATTTTTTTGCGACAATTCAAAATGTCAAGCTGTCGTTTTGTTGGCAAATATTTGAAAAACATGCCAGATACATCCTGCAAATAGTGTTTGCCGAGCGCTGTGTTGAAACGGTTTGCTTCTGTTTTTAACGATATTGTAAGCGGTTTTATTGCATTCCGGCATCAGTTCCCAAGACAACCCCGTTTTCAACGGCCGTCGCCTCCAAAGCCTCCCGTTTCCCCCGTGCAATCTCAAAAACCACACCAATCCAAGCCGCCCCAAAGCGTAATTTTAAGCCCCCTCATTCCAAGCCGCATCCCCCCATTCCAGGCCGTGTTCCGTCAATGGGCCTCTAACCACGTATGGCCAAATCCCACTTCAACCTCCAGAGGCACCTTCAGCTGCACGGCACTCTCCATGGTCTCTTTTACAAGTCGGGCCACCCTCTCCTTCTCGCCCGGGGCCACCTCAATAATAAGCTCGTCATGCACCTGCAATATTATTTTCGACTCCAGCGACTCGTTGCGCATGGCGGCGTGCAGCTTGTTCATGGCTATCTTTATTATGTCGGCGGCAGAGCCTTGTATCGGTGAGTTGATGGCATTGCGCTCGGCAAATCCGCGCACCACATTGCTCGACGAGTTGATGTCGGGCAGATGGTTGCGGCGTCCGAACATGGTCTGCGAATACCCCTTGGCCCGTGCCTGGGCAATGGCGTAATCCATATAGCTCTTGACGGCGGGATAAGAGGCGAAGTAGCCGTCTATCAGCTCTTTAGACTCGCTTCGTGAAATGTCGAGCCTCGACGACAGCCCAAACGACGATATGCCGTATATGATTCCGAAGTTTGCCGTTTTGGCACGCCTGCGCTCTTCGGTGGTCACCTCGTCCACCGGCTTGCCGAATATCTTGGCGGCGGTGGCGGCGTGTATGTCTTCGCCGTTGGCAAACGCCTCGCACAGAGCCTCGTCGCCGCTCAGGTGAGCCATTATGCGCAGCTCTATCTGGCTGTAATCGGCCGACAGCAGTATGTTGTCGCCGCTGGCGATAAAGGCGTTTCTTATGTGGCGTCCCCGTTCATCGCGTATGGGTATGTTTTGCAGGTTGGGATTGGCCGAGCTGAGACGTCCGGTGGTGGTGACGGCCTGATTGTAGGTGGTGTGTATCCGTCCGGTGAGGGGGTCTGTCAGCTTGGGAAGGGCCTCCGCATATGTAGAGAGCAGCTTTTTGATGCCCCGGTATTCGAGTATCAGACCCACAATCTCATGGCGCGACTGCAACGATACCAGATACTCCTCGTCGGTGCGATATTGCTTTGTCTTGGTCATGCGCGGCTTAGACTCTATCTGCAACTTGTCAAACAGAAGCTCGCCCAACTGCTTGGCCGAGTTGATGTTGATGGTTCTGTCTTGCGCTATCTCATAAATCTTCTCCTCTATGCCGGCAAGCTCTCTTTTAAGCTCCCCTTCATACTCCTTGAGGCTTTGGGCGTCGAGCATCACGCCTGTGCGCTCCATGTCTATAAGCACCCTTATCAAAGGCTCCTCTATCTGAAAATAGAGCTCTGTCATACCCTCGGCTTCGAGCTTCTCCCACAATACCTCTTTGAGTTGCAGCGTTATGTCGGCATCCTCGGCGGCATATTCGGCCACCATATCCACGTCTACGTCAGACATGCAACGCTGCGATGAGCCGCTGCCTATCAGCTCCTCTATGCGCACCGTCTTGTAGCCCAGATACTTCTCGGCCAGATAGTCCATGCCGTGACGCTCGTTGCTCTCTAACAGATAGTGCACTATCATGGTGTCTATGAGCCGTCCGCCCACCTCTATGCCGTAGTCGGCCAGCACATGAAGGTCAAAACGTATGTTCTGTCCTATCTTGGTTATGTTGTCGTCTTTCAGCAACGGCATCAGAGGTTTGAGCATATCAAGGGTCTTGACGCTGTCGGCGGGGTCGAGCACTATGTAATAGGCCTTGTGAGGCTCGACAGATATTGACATGCCCACAAGACGGGTGTGCAGCATGTCGAGCGATGTGGTCTCGGTGTCAAAGGCAAACGCACTCTTGGTCGACAGTATGGCGGCAAGCTGTTCTACTGCCGTAACATCTCTGAGAGTCATGTATTTATGCTCTGTCGACCTGATGTTTCCCAGTGACGGCGTCTCTTCAAATAGCGAGGCCTGCACCCCTGCTGAAGACAAGGCGTCATGCTGCCTCTCGGCTTTGCGCTGTTCGGCTGACGGCGCCATACCCGGCGCTGACTCCGCAGGCATCTGTTCAAACAGCGAAGGCCCCTTGTTGACGTCTACCTTGCCGTGCTTCAGTCCCGCTTGCGCATGCAACGGCTCTGCAACGTTTTTCGACTCACGCTCCCAAAGGTCAAGCTCTTTAAGCAGCGAGCTGAACCCCAACTCTACATATATGGCGCGCAACGCATCGTAATCAGGCTCTTCAACGCTCAGGTGCTCAGGCACAAACTCTATGGGCACATCGGTCTTTATGGTCACTAACTCTCTGGATAGCAGCAGCTGCTCGCGGTTCTGCTCTATGTTCTCTTTCTGCTTTCCTTTCAGCTTGTCGGTGTTGGCCAGTATGCCGTCTATGTCGCCGAATTCGCATATCAGCTTGGTGGCGCTCTTTTGCCCTACCCCCGGAATGCCCGGCACGTTGTCGGAGCTGTCACCCCATAACGCCAGCAGGTCAATGACACGTCGCGGCGAGTCAAACCCGTATGCCTGGCATAGCATCTGACAGCTGACAATCTCTATGCCCGAGCCGCTCTTGCCGGGCTTATACATGTATATGTTGTCGTCTAAAAGCTGGCCGTAGTCTTTGTCGGGCGTCACCATATAAACCTCAAAACCCTCGCGCGCCGCCTTTGTGGCCACCGTGCCTATGACATCGTCGGCCTCGAAGCCTTTGACCTCAAGACATGGAATGCGCATGGCCTCCATTATGCGTTTGATGTACGGCACCGACTTGATTATGTCCTCGGGGGTGTCGCCGCGGTTGGCCTTATAGTCGGGGAAAAGGTCGTGGCGGAAGTTGCCTCCCGGAGGGTCGAACGCAACACCCAGATAGCCCGGACGCCTGTGGCTGACTATGTCGTTCACAAACTTGGTAAATCCGTATATGGCCGAGGTGTTAAGCCCCTCTTTGTTGCGCATGGGCCTGCCTATAAAGGCGTAGTAAAACTTGAAAATAAGTGCGAAAGCATCTATCAGGTATATCTTTTCCATGACCGATAAGTCTGTTGCCGCTAAGGGTGGGGTGGTGCTGACTTGTTGTTGTGCGGCGCTATTTGTCTATGTTGTCTGCCCTGTACCATTCGGCGTAAGATGTGGCCGTCTCGTGCAGCCTTATGTGATGCAGCTCAATGTCTGCCGGAAGTTCCGGGCATATAAGTTCGGCAAAGAGCGATATCATGTTTTCGCATGTGGGCTGCATGTCGGTGAGTATGAGCTTGCCCTCATAGTTGCCGATACGTTTTGCGAAGTCTTCTTTCTGCATCACTAAGGCGTGGTCGAACGGGTTTATAATCTTCTCGCAGACAATGCGTTTGAGGTCGCCGAAGTCCATGACCATGCCTCGCTTGGGGTCGTCGTGACGGTCTGACGGGGTGCCGGCAACAGTTACCAATAGTCTGTAAGAGTGTCCGTGTATGTTGCGGCAGGCCCCGTCATAATTGGCAAGTGCATGCGCCATCTCGAATGAAAACTCTTTTGTCAGTCTTATTTTGCTCATAATCACTCTTTTGCTTCTAACAATACCACTGCCGAGGCATCCACTCCGTCGCCACATCCCACAAAGCCCATTGTCTCGCAGGTGGTGGCCTTTATCGACACGTCATCTATATGGCAGTGTAGCAGTGGCGCTATCGTTTGTCGCATGGCATTGACGTGGGGCTTTATTTTGGGCCTCTCAAGGCGTAGCATCATATCGACGTTACCAATTTGGTAACCACGCTCTTCCACCATGTCGACACATTTGGAAAGCAGCTTCTTGCTGTCAATGTCTTTAAACTCGTCGGATGTGTCGGGGAAGTGTGTGCCTATGTCGCCCAAGGCAAGCGCACCCAGCAGACCGTCACACAAGGCATGCAGCAAGACATCGCCGTCAGAATGGGCAACCTCGCCCTTGTCTGAGCATATCTTGATGCCGCCTATCCACATATCGCGTCCCTCCTCCAAACGGTGGACGTCATAACCATAACCTATCCTGAACTTTTTCTTCATATCTGCAAAGATAGCAAAAAAATCGAGCATCGGGGGATAAGGATAGTTTTTGGACCGGAGTTTGTTTTGTTGGGTTTTGGTGGATTTTGTTTTTGGGGTGTTTATGGAGGGGTGTTTGGGTGGTATTGGGTTGAAGTTTGTTTTGTTGGGTTTTGGTGGATTTTGTTTTTTGGGGTTTAGGG
>JAIECQ010000170.1 GCA_029068395.1 Rikenellaceae bacterium | reverse complement strand
AGGAGTAAAGGTGTGAGACCCGAGTCGAAACACCTTTACTCCTCTTTTTCGTACTTCCGCCTTAGTTTGCCCTCAAAAATATCAAAACGGGGTCCGCGACCCCTCCCCCGGAAGGGCCGCCGGAGGCAGTTCCAGCAATACATCACCGGCAGTTCCAGCAAACCGTCACCGGCAGTGAAGGCACACCATTAACCGCAGACCTGTCAACCCATAAGCCGCAGTTCTGTCAAAAAATGTTTATCTTTGTGGAGTAACAATGATAAGAGATGTGGTTTTTTAAGAGACTTTTGCATACGCGGGTGTCGGTGTTGTTTGGACGTCTTTTTTTCCTGTTTCTGGCATATGCTTTGTGTCGGGTGGTGTTCTATTGGCATAACCGCACTATCATAGGGGCTGCCAGATTGGATGAGTGGTGGCAGATTGTCAAGGCGTCGTTTGTGTTCGACTCGGGGTCAATATTCTACCTCAACCTGCCATTCATTGTCATGTGGCTGTTGCCGTTCGACAGGGTAGAGCGTCTGGGCTGGCAGAGGGTTACGGCCATCGGTTTTATGGTGGTCAATGCGGTTGGATTGTTGGTTAATGTCGCCGACATCTTCTATTTCCCCTATAAGCTGTCTCGTATTGTCTCAGACGACATACATTACCTTGGCGAGCCTACGGGCGGCACGTTGCTTGGCTCTATGTTCGTCGACTATTGGCAGGGCACGCTGCTGTGGGCGTCTTTGGTGACGCTGCTTTATCTGACATGCTTCAGGCTTCTGCGATACCGGGGCTGCGACCATATCTTTGCGCAAAAGGGGCTGCGCTATGCTGTGCGAACGTTGTGGCTGGCGGCGGTTGTTGCCTTTGCCGTGATAGGCATAAGGGGTTACCGCACGGGGGGCGATGCCTATCCTGTCAATGTCAGCGATGCGGCCTTGTTTGTGCGTCCCGAGATGTCGCAGGTGGTGCTGAGCAACCCTTTCTGCACGATACGCACATGGGGCAACAAGCTCCAGGGGGTGACATATATGAGCCGGCAAGAGGCCGACAGCATCTATGTGCCCGTGCGCCGCATCTGTGGAGGCGACGGTATTGCCCGCCCCCGTCTGCCTGATGATTGCAATGTGGTGATAATGATGCTTGAGAGCTTCGGGGCCCCTCACATCAAATCGCTCAACCCGCTTTTCAAACCATCGCAAGACAGTTATACCCCCTTTCTCGACTCGCTTTTTCAGCATGGACTGCTCTTTACCGACGCATACCAGGGAGGTCTCAAAAGCATAGACGCCATGCCTGCCGTGTGGGCGTCCATACCGTCATATAAGAAAAACTTCCTGCGTCTGCCCCAGTCACAGGCCGATTATTACGCTTTCCCCAAGATATTGGCAGACAATGGTTACGCCACCTCGTTCATGCACGGTGCCTCGCGCGAGTCCATGAGCTTTGTGTCGTTCGGCAAGATGGCGGGTGTGCAGGGGTTCGTCTCGCGTGAAGACTACAGCAAGGCTTGCGGCGACGGTGACTTCGACGGCAAATGGGGTATCTGGGATGACAGGTTCCTGCCGTTCGCCCTCAGACATATCGACGCACTGCCCCGTCCGTTCATGGCCACCATATTCACGCTGTCGTCACACGAGCCTTTCAAGGTGCCTCCCCACATGGAGGGACGTTTTCAAGAGGGAGCCTTGCCCATACATAAGGTGATGCGATATACCGACCATGCGCTGAGGGAGTTTTTCCGTGAGGCGTCTGCGAAACCGTGGTTTGCAAACACCCTCTTTGTCATCATGGCCGACCACGGATCGGGTGCCGAAGATGCCCGGCTGCTGGGCGCACCCTACAACCACCATATACCGATATTTTTCTATATGCCGTCGGCAGAGCTTAATGGCCGCATAGACAAGACGGTCTCACAGCTCGACATCATGCCCACGCTGTTGGCCATGATGGGATATGAGGGTTCGGTGGTGGCCTTCGGCAACGATATGTTCGATACTTCAGAGGATGGTTTTGCGGTCGGTTACTTTGACGGCTCTTTCGGGGTGGTGGAGGGCAGCATGTTCTATCGCTTCTCTGAACAGGGACTTGCCGCCGTTTATGACATAGATGGCGACCCCGGTAAAGAGCACGACATAAAAGAGAGTGCCGACCCTGCCCGTGTGCGCTTCTTCGAGGCATACATACAGCAATATTACCGCACGGTGGCCGACAGGGCGTTCAGACCGCAAGACTGGAACGTCTCTGCCGTTGAGCCGTGAGCTACGATACCTTAACCCGGCTTGCCGCAAACTAAAAAGCCACAACACCAAAAGCATAAACCCAAAGGTGTAACCGCCAGAGTTGCAGGCAAAAAGCCGCAATTTCAAAGCTGTAAATTACAAAACCGAAGCGGCAAAAACCTGTGTTTCAGGACAGGGATAAACGACAAACGCAATTGACAACCATGACATTAGCAGAAAAATTACTTGACACAGACCGCACGCTCTTTCTTGCCATGAATGGCGACGGCGGACCCTTTGCAGACGCCCTTATGTGGGCGCTGTCGAGCAAGTTTGCCCTCGTGCCCGTGGGTGTGGTGGCCCTGTGGCTGATGTGGCGGCGTTATGACGACAAGCGTTGCTTCTTTGTCGCCATACTCTTCATAGCCTTGGTGGTGCTGCTCTCTGACCGCATATCGACCACCTTCAAATATGTTCTGCCCAAGCTGCGACCCACACACGAACCTCTGCTTGACGGGCTGGTTCACACTGTGTACGGATATCGCGGCGGACTTTACGGCACCGTATCGTCGCATGCGGCCAACAGCTTCGGAGTGTCGCTCTTCACGTCACTGGTGATACGTCGGAAATGGTACACCTTAACGGTGATGCTTATGTCGGCGGCGATATGCTACAGCCGCATATACCTGGGGGCCCATTACCCGGCCGACATCTTTTTCGGCACCGTCACGGGACTGTTGTTCGGGTGGCTCTGTTACAAGATGATGAATTTTATAACACCTAAACTTTTCAAACGATGAAAAAATGTGTGCTGACACTCTTTCTGTGTCTTTCGTTAGGCTCTCTGTGGGCCGTACAACCCAAATATGTCTTCTATTTCATAGGCGACGGCATGGGCATACCTCTGCTTACTGCCACCGAACATTACCGCGCCCACAAAAACGGATTTTACGGCAACGAACGTCTTGCCATGTTCTCACTGCCCATTAAGGGCCTTTCAACAACCTATTGCTCCGACAGTTATATCACCGATAGCGCCGCTGCCGGTACAGCTCTTGCCACCGGACGCAAGACCGATACGGGCATGATAGGCATGACTCCCGACAGCACCGCCGTTTACAGTGTCGCCGTCGATGCCAAGCATGCAGGCAAGGCCGTGGGTGTCATAACCTCGGTGAGTATAGACCACGCCACCCCGGCATCGTTCTATGCCCATCGTCCTCACCGCAACCAATACCACGATATCGCCCTCGACGGCATTGCGGCGGCATTCGACCTATATGGCGGTGCTGGTCTGCTCAAGCCCGTCGTGGATGATGTGGACGTATATCGCGAGTATGAGAAAGCCGGCTATGTGCGTCTCAAAGGGCGCGACGGTCTCAAAAAGCTGCCCTCAGCCAAGTCGCCCGTGGTGCTCACCGAGCGTGACGGTGCCTCGGCATCATCGTTGGCGCTTGCCATAGACCGCACCGACGACGACATGACACTTGCCGACATGGTGCGCGCATCAATAGATTACCTCAAAAAGCGCGGTGGCGACAAAGGCTTCTTCCTCATGGCCGAGGGGGGACAGATAGACTGGGCATGCCACTCTAACGATGCCGCCACAGCCATAGAAGAGGTGATAGACTTCGATAACGCCATTGCCGTGGCCTACAGGTTTTACCAGAAACATCCCGACGAGACCCTTATAATAGTGACCGCCGACCACGAGACGGGTGGTTTCGCCCTCGGCAACCGCAAGATGGGTTACACCATGAACATAGGCGTGTTGTCGCACATAGACGGTTCTGCCGAGGCTGTCAGGCAGTTGCTTGCCGACAATACATCGTGGTGCGAGGCCCGCAAGATATTGGAGGAGCGCTGGAGTCTTGGCGCTGCCGTGCCCGTGAGCGACAAGGAGTGGGCCGAGCTGGAAAAAATGTATGGCAAGAGCAGAAGCTCGGCCCTCGACAGGGCGTTGTTGCTCGTTAGTACCGCCGCAGGTCTGGGCTGGACATCAGGCTCGCACTCGGCAGCACCGGTGATAGTGTTGGCGGCAGGCGACGGACTGGAAGGCCTCGGCGGCATGGTCGACAATGTCGATATACCTAAAACCCTGCGCGGCATCATTAATCCCCGTTAGTCACGCGCCGAAGCACCGCCTTTGCCTCGGTGCTGCATAACCACTTGCATCCGGCGTCTCTTAAACCCCGACACTATGAAGATATCGGAACTCACCCCCGCTCCCCTGTGGAGCTTTTTTGAACAGATAACACGCATACCCCGTCCCTCAGGACACGAGCAGGAGATAACCCGATGGCTGGCCCTGTTCGCCCAGGAACGCGGGCTCGAACACCGCTTCGACAAGGCGGGCAACCTGCTGATAGTCAAACGGGCGCAAAACAGCTCCGTCACTACTCCCATAGCCCTCCAGAGCCATGTCGACATGGTTTGCGAGAAAGACTCCGGCGTGGAAACAGACTTTGAGCACGACCCCATACCGGCCTATGTCGACGGCGGTTACGTGCTCGCGAAAGGCACATCCTTAGGAGCCGACTGCGGCATAGGCATGGCCGTGGCCCTCTATGTGTTAGATTCTGCCACCATGAGCCATCCTCCCATAGAGGCTCTCTTCACCGTCGACGAAGAGAGGGGTCTTACGGGCGCCTCCGGTCTCGGCAAAGAGATGCTCACGGCGCCGCGTCTTATAAACCTCGACTCGGAAGATGAAGAGCAGGTGTTCATAGGATGTGCCGGCGGCATCGACACCGTGGCCTCGTTCAAAGCCGAGCGCGTGGTGGTGCCCGACGGCCTCACCGCCGTGACCATACGTGTGCACGGCCTTCAGGGCGGACACTCGGGCGACAACATCAACTCGCACCTTGCCAACGCCAACATGTTGCTCTCTCGCGTGATGCACTCCATGCTTGAGTTCACCCCCTTGTGGATAACACACATAGACGGCGGCAACCTGCGCAACGCCATACCTCGCGAGGCAGTGGTCGAGGTGGCTGTGATATCGTCGGCATGCCCTGCCATAGAGTCAATAGTGCATCGCATCGCCGCCGCCGCCCGCAACGAGTATCACAAGACCGAGCCGACGCTTGCCGTCGAGATGACAGTAACGGGTCGTGCTTCGGGCGAAGCGTTGACAACAGATGTCGGCTACAGACTCACAGAGTCCGTATTCACCGCCGTGAACGGAGTAGCCGCGTTCAGTCAGGACATAGAGGGATTTGTGGAGACGAGCACCAACCTGGCATCGGTCAAGATGAAAGACGACCGCATAGTCATATCAACCTCTCAACGCAGCTCGCTCGACAGCAAGAAAGAGTGGCTGGCATCCGTCATGAAAGCCCACTTCGAGGCTTACGGCGCCGATGTCACCCAGAGCGAGGGTTACCCCGGATGGGCCCCCTCTGCCGACTCGCCCATTGTGCGCACCACCATAGATGCCTATGAGGCGGTGTATGGACGTCCTCCCGCCGTAAAGGCCATACATGCGGGGTTGGAGTGCGGATTGTTCCTTGCCAAATATCCCGGGCTCGACATGGTGTCGATAGGTCCCGACATAAAAAACGTGCACTCACCCTCAGAGCGGCTCGACATTGCCAGCGTCACCAAGTTTGCCGAGGTGATAGAGACGCTGTTGTCGATGTTGACCGATTAGGGGGGCTTGACGGTCTCGTTTTTACATATGATATTGCAGTGTAAGGCGTCTCTTGCGCGGCTTAATGTAAACATCTGCTTGGATTCCTGTTTGGAGTTTCCCGCTGTCGGTTACCGCAACAACTCGGACGGTTCGTTGAACAACGCGGGTACGAACGGAAACTATTGGTCGTCAGTTGTGTATAATTCTAACAACGCGTACAATCTGAACTTCAATAGCAGTAATGTGAATCCGCAGGATAACTGGAATAAGCAGAACGGTTTGAGCGTGCGTTGTGTCCGCCAAGAATTTACGAC
>JAIECQ010000017.1 GCA_029068395.1 Rikenellaceae bacterium | reverse complement strand
AAATTCCTTGTGTCCGGGCTGAGGAACGAAGCCCGAGCGGCCCGGAGCCTCCGCAAACGGAGGGCCGCATATCGGTGCATAATGTGTAGGGCAGTGACTAAGTCACGGCAGTGATGCACATAACTTTCTCGCTGTGCCCTCCGCAGGCTCCGTTCCGCTCTCCGCTGTGCCGGTGGTTGCGGCTGTGCTGCTTATGCTTACCTATTATGTTTGCTGCATGCCCGGCATTACGAAGTATGCCGTAAGCCAAAATTCCTTATGCCGGGCTGAGGAACGAAGCCCGAGCGGCCCGGAGCCTCCCCCAACGGAGGGCCGCACATCGGTGAATAATATGTAGGGCGGTGACTAAGTCACGGCAGTGATGCTCGTCATTTTCTTGCTATGCCCTCCGCAGGCTCCGCGTCGCTCTCCGCTGTGCCGGTGGTTGCGGCTGTGCGGCTTATATTTACTGCACTACCCTATTGTGCTTTGCCGCACTGCTGTTATGATTTTCTGTTTTGTTTCCGTACCCTTTCCGTTGAGGTCATGCCCCTGTTGAATATCCTTCAGGCACTCAATCCAAGGGCCAAAAACGAAAGATATGGATAAAGGTGTGAGACGATAGTCGAACGCCTTTATCCATATCTTTCGTACTTATGTTCTTAGTTGTTCCTCGAAAATATCAAAACGGGGTCCGCGACCCCTCCCCCGGAAGGGCCGCCGGAGGCAGTGCCAGCAAAATAACGGCAGTGCCAGTAAACCATTATCCGCAGTGCCAGCAAACCATCACCGGCAGTGACCGCAAGCCATCACCGGCAGTGAATGCGAGTCATCACCGGCAGTGAATGCGAGTCATGGGCATTCTCTAAGCATTTATACTCATCAAAAATAGGTAATTGGGGTATATCGGGTAAGCGATTAAGGAGTTACTTTTGTCGAAAATTGGATACGATGGGGAAATATTTCGATATACTAAGCAAGGATGTTCGATTTGTAGAGGGGATGAATGCCTGTATGAACTGCGGCATGTGTACGGCGGTGTGTCCTGCGGCGGAGTTTTACAATTACGATCCCCGTCAGATAATGGACACTGTGCAGAACGGCAGCGAGCAGGCCATAGAAAGGTTGCTCTCGGGCGAGCAGATATGGTATTGCGGCGAGTGCATGTCGTGCCGTCCGCGATGTCCGCGAGGCAACACTCCCGGATATGTGATACAGGCGTTACGCAAGCTGTCGCAAGAGACGGGTCTCTTTGTCAAGAGCGAGAAGGGGCGCCAGCAGCTGGCCCTCAAACGCACCATAGGTCAAAACATTCTCGATTTGGGTTATTGCATACACCCCACCCGCATAATGCCCGAGATGCATCCCGAGCAGGGTCCTGTGTGGGAGTGGGTATTCGACCATGTGAGCGATGTGTTCACCCGTTTCGACATGGGTTACGACACCGACAAGGCGGGAGCCATGCGGCGTGTCGATGACGAATCGCTCGATGAGATAAGGCGTATATTCGACCAGACGGGAGGCACGGCCTTTTTCGACATGATAGAGGAATACTCTGCAAAAGAGGCTGAACGGATGGGCATGAGCATCACCGAGGACGGCAGGCTGAAAGCCTCTGACCGATATTTTGAAGAGGTGTACACCGCCAATAACGGCGAACATACTATATAGGTTATGAAAAGATATTCTTGGGAAAAATACCAAAAGACGATACCCGACGACCATTTCTATTATGCCCGCAGCTGCATACGTCAGAACTTCTTCCCCGGCTCGGAGGCGGTATTTCTGAAGATAATGGGTGACGATCTGGGGGTCGACATATTTGACGATGCCAAGCACACAAGCTGCACGGGCATAGGTTATCACTCCGACATAGTGCCGCTTGAAACCATCATGACGGTGGTGGCGCGTCAGTTCTCGCTCATGAGCGAGGCAGGATACAAGAACATGGTATCGTCATGCATCACCTCGTTCGGTCTCTACACCGAGATATTGTCTATGTGGCACCATTTCCCCGAGCTTGAAGAGAAGACCCGCGCCAACCTCAAGGCAGCCACGGGTCGCACCTTCGAGAAGCCCGAGTGCGTGGTTCACAGTTCCGACCTCATGTTTCACTTCCGCGACCGCATTGCCGAGAAGGCCAAGGTGAGGCTTGTCGATCCCGAGAGCGGACGTCCCCTTAAGGTGGTTGAGCACATAGGATGCCATTACGCCAAGATATTCCCCACGGCGGGCATCGGCGGCTCTGAGTTCCCCTATGTGCTGGCCGGCATGGTCGAGAGCTGGGGCGGCGAGGTGGTTGACTATCCCGAAAGGCGTCACTGCTGCGGTTTCGGATTCAGGAACTATCTGGTGCAGGCCAACCGCGGTGCCCCCGTGGCCAACTCACGTCAGAAGTTCGAGTCTATGGCTCCCTACAAGCTCGACTTCATAGTGGCCAACTGTCCGGGGTGCACCATGTTTTTAGACAAGTGGCAATATACCATTTCAGAGATAGAGGGGGTGACATACGGGGCCGACGGCCACGGCATTCCGGTGCTCAGTTATGAAGAGATGGCCGGTTTGGTGTTAGGTTACGACCCGTGGGACCTTGGCATGCAGATGCACCAGGTGGGGGTCGAGCCTCTTTTGAACAAACTTGAGATAGAGTATGACCACTCTCGCAAATATTTAGGTAACAACGGCAAATACATCTCACACCCGACCGAGTGCGGACTATAAACATAAGTAATATATGGCGGCAAAACGCGTAATAGTGATAGGTGGAGGAGTGGCAGGCATGCAGGCGGCCATCACCCTGAAAAACAACGGCATATCGCCGATGCTCATAGAGCGCGACATAACCTTGGGCGGCAAGCTCACCCGTTGGGACAGGCTCTTCCCCTGCGGCACACCTGCATCTGAGGTGATAGGCAAGCAGATAGAGTCGCTATCGGAGCTTGGCATACGCACGGTATTGTGCGGTGAGGTGTCTGAGATAACGCCGGGCGACGGTCATGTAGAGGTGGCTCTCACCGACGGCAGCAGCTATGAGGCCGAGGCGGTGATAATAACAACGGGGTTTGACCTTTTCAACGCAACGGTAAAAGAGGAGTACGGCTATAAGATATATCCCAACGTCATAACATCGGCCGATCTGGAAGACATGTTCAAAGAGGGAGAGGTGAGGTGTGCCGACGGATCGGCGCCCCGGTCGGTGGCCATACTCCACTGCGTGGGTTCGCGTGACAGTCAGATAGGCCACGGACACTGTTCGCGCGTGTGTTGCATAACCGGCGTCAAGCAGGCCATAGAGCTGAAACAGGCCTATCCCGACTGCGAGGTGTACAACTTTTACATGGACATGCGCATGTTCGGGTCGGGCTATGAGGAGCTTTACAAAGAGGCCCAGCAAAAGTACAGGATAAACTTCGTGCGCGGTCGCATATCGGAGTGCAGCGGCACCCTCGATTCGCGCGTACGCATAAAGGCCGAAGACACGCTGGCGGGGCGTCCTCTTAAGATGACAGTGGACATGCTGGTGCTGATGATAGGCAAGCAGGCGCCCGCCACCAATGCCAAGTTTGCCTCTGAGTTAGGCATAAGGTTGTCGGAGGACGGATTCTTAAAAGGGGTTGACAGCTTTGACGGCGCCACCGTAACATCGCGTAAGGGCATATTCGTTGCCGGCACCGCCACAGGTCCCAAAAACATAGGCGAGAGCATGGCCGAGGCCGTCACTGCCGCCATGAAAGCAGTCGAATATGTCAACAGTCTGTCATGATGAAAAAGTTCGGCTTCACCATAAACGCCAAAAGGGCGATAGACCTCGACATTAACGACAGGAGCATTGCCCGTCAGGTGGCGGCCCGTGTGCCGTCATGGTCGTTGTGCATAGGCTGCGGAGGGTGCTCGGCTACATGTACCGCAGGGGCGCTGACAGACTATAACTTCCGCAAGCTGCATCTTCTGGCTCGTAGAGGCGAGACGTCGGCGCTGCGCAAACAGCTCAACAACTGCATGTTGTGCGGCAAGTGCACGTTGCAGTGTCCGCGCGGAGTCAACACCCGAGGCGTGATTGCCGCGCTCATGGAGCTGCTGCCCGGAGAGTGATCGCACACATCGCTTTGGAGACAACCCACTTTAAAAGCCACCCTAAGTGTGGTGAAGGACTAACACTCAAAACACATGGTAAACCTTTATTTCGAGCCTTTCATAATACCGTTCTGCATCGGGGTCGTGTTCCTCTTCTCGGTGATGTGGACCAAGTTCATATCGTGGATATCGGCATTGCCAAAGAGCGACCGCCGCATGATAAGGCGCAACATATTTTCATCGGCCACTCTCATGGCCTTGTGGGAGGCTTTCAGAGAGTGTTTGCTCCACTTGCGCATAATGCGTGTGAACGGACGGCTGTGGTACATGCACACATCGCTGGCATTCGGTTGGTTTTTGCTGATAGTGTTCGGCAAGGTGGAGGCCATATTATATCTCAAAAGCCCCGTAGTGCCCATTTATGTCGATGTCTTCTTCCGCAAATACTTCCCTTTCGCCCACATAGGATGGTTAGGGGTGGTGATGGATGCCCTTTTGCTCTTTGTGCTGTCGGGATTGACCGCGGCAATAATAAAGCGGTTCCGTCCGTCGGTCTATGGCATGAAGCGCACCACCACCCACACGCTCGGCGACAAGTTGGCGCTGTCGACTCTCTGGTTCATATTTCCGTTGCGTCTGCTGGCCGAGAGCTTCAATTCGGCGATATATGACAGCGGCTCTTTCCTCACCGGCTCGTTAGGTGTGGTGCTGGCGGCGATATTTCCGTCCAAGGCGCTGCCATACATCAACGAGACCATGTGGTGGTGTTACTCCATTGCGCTGGGCCTGTTTTTCGTGAGCGTGCCGGTGTCGCGATATCTGCACATCTTTGCCGAGATACCACTTGTGTTTCTGCGCAGCTTCAAGGTGCGCACCTCTGTAAGGGCCACCACCTTCACCAAGCTGCAACTGGCCGCATGCTCGCGTTGCGGAATATGTATAGACCCGTGTCAGCTGGCTGCCAACGAGATATCGTGCGACACACAGTCGGTATATCTGTTGCGCGACGAGCGTGAAGGAGGCGCCTCGTTAGCCAAGGCCGACAGCTGTCTGTTATGCGGACGGTGCGAGCGTATGTGTCCTGTGGGCATCAAGTTAGACACCATACGTACCTCTGTAAGGCACAACAGACGCAAGGACACATCTACTTTTGACTATGGATACATAGCCTCGGCCGACGTTACGCTGCCATCGGCCAAGACAGGCTTTTTCTCGGGCTGCATGGGGCGTCTGACCCCTTCGGTGCAGGCATCTATGAAGAAGATTGCCGACAAAAGCGGCATAGCCATCTGGTTTATAGACCAAGAGGAGGGCATCTGCTGCGGACGTCCGCAACGTATGGCAGGCAACATAGACGCGGCCGACAGCATGCGCGAGAGAATAGAAGAGATGGTGGTAGAATCGGGCATAACCACCCTTGTGACCTCGTGTCCGATATGTTTGCGCACATTTACCGAAGATTACAATCTCGGCGACATACGCATAATACACCACAGCCAGTTCATTGCCGAGCTTATGGAGCAGGGGTTGCTCGATGTGGAACATACAGAGGCCGGCTTCGCATATCACGACCCGTGCGAGTTGGGACGAGGGCTTAAGATATACGACCAGCCGCGTCAGGTGATAGCTCGATTGGGGCAGTTGCATGAGCCTGCGCATCACAGAGACAACGCCCTCTGCTGCGGCGGTTCGCTGGCGCATATGGGGTTAGAACTTGACAAGAGGGTCATGATAGCGTCATCAGTATCTCGTGAGTTAGAACAGACGGGCGCCGACTGCATTGTCACCTCGTGCCCCTTATGCAAAAAAATGTTGGCCAAGTCAAGCAACCTAAGAGTCGCCGACATCGCCGAGGCGGTGAGTGAGCACATCTGACTCGACCTTCCCTATCGACCGCTCTGACGGTGATGGTTTGCGGGAACTGCTGTTATGGTTTTACTGGCACTGCCTCCGGCGGCCCTTCCGGGGGAGGGGTCACGGACCCCGTTTTGATATTTTTGAGGAACAACTAAGTGGATAAGTACGAAAGATAGGGGTAAAGGTGTTCCGACTATCGTCTCACACCTTTACCCCTATCTTTCGTTTTTGGCCCTTGGGCTGAGTGCCTGAGAGATATTAGGCGGGGCAGGACTCTCGACGGAAAAACGAGGAAGCAAAACAGAAACCATGACAGCAAGGCGGCAAAGCATAAACGAAAGAGTCCCAAACCATAACAGCCCCCAACACTCGCCGCTCACCATCACAATTTCCGCACTATAACTTTCGTTTCACTGTTTTGCGCCGGCAGGACTCCCGTTCCGGCAAGCTTCCTCATCGGTGAGGTTTTAACTACGCAGGGGTTTGCGCCGGCAGTCTTTTGCTCCGGCAGGGCGGTGAGAGGCACGGCAGGCTATTGAAATGAGTCCGTGAACCCTGCAACGGGCCGGCCCTCCCCCATCGGAAGACCGTAACTACGCACAGCATTTATAGGCAGTGGCTAAGTCACGGTGCGCCTACTTTAACGCTTATCCCCGCAGGCTTCGGCCCGTGGCTGATTCACGCTAAAGTGGCGTTAGGTGCATAGCCAAAGGCAACCCTGCCAGCACAGGCCCAAGCTCAGAACAAACCACCTGCCTCAAAGTCTCGCAAAAGCAGCAGCCAAAGCGCAGTGGCTGTTTCACGCCTCACGATCAAAGGTCTCCACGCTCCATACACTCACCACGCGTCGCCCTCACTGGGTTATGTTCAATTCCGAAACCGACGTGACATTAAAAAAAAGGGGACCAAAGTCCCCTTTTTCTTACTTTCCTATTATTTCAAGCGATCGTTTTATAAATGCCGTCAGCTTTTCGCCTTTAAGCATCCCCCCGGCGAGGAGGGCAAGGTCGGTGAGTTGCCTTAACAGCTCGTTGTCTTTGGCGGCCCGGCTAAGTTCGGCGTAACGGTCACCCTTGAGCCTGTTGAGGTCGTTGTCTATCTGAGTGCGGCGATCGCGCTCCTCAGAAGAGAGTTCATCATCTTTCTTGCCTTTGATGACCTCTTCAAGGTTCTTGCGCTCCCTCTCCTTAACCTCTATGTCGTCATCTATAGACTTGACTTTGGCCCCTATGGTACTCTCGGTCTCATTCAGCAACTGCGATATGAGCGAGTGGTTGCCGTTTACGACAACGGTATAACTGTCGGGCATCTGACCATAGAAAGCATACGGAGAGCCGCCCATCTGCGACATCTCTTTCATGCGACGCATAAACTCGTTCTGCGTTATTATCACAGGTGAGTCGTTCTCTGACAGAGGCTCGAATGTCACGTTGAAGTGCGTCTTTTCGTCTGTGGGTAACACCGACTCAAACATGGGGCGGATGAAGTTCTGCTGCTCTGTTGACAGTGCCAGCGGCTTGTCGTCATCCTTGCGTATCAGCTTGTCGATAACATCCGAGTCAACGCGCACAAACTTGCACTTCTCGTTTTTGCTCTCCATGTAACTGATGTAATGGTTGTCAAGGTTGCCATCCATCACCAGTACATCGTAACCCTTATCGCCGGCAGCATCTATGAAGGCGTTTTGCGTCACAGGGTCATTGGTGTACAACATTATGAGGTTGCCGTCCTTGTCGGTCTGGTTGGCAGATACCAGCTCTTTGTATTCTGCAAAGGTGAAATATTTGCCATCTTTGTTCTTAAGCAAGGTGAAATCACCGGCTTTGTCGGCAAATTTCTCGTCGGTGACTATGCCGTACTGTATGAATATCTTAAGGTCGTCCCACTTCTGTTCAAACTCGTCTCGTGAGTTTTTGAATATCTCGGCAAGACGGTCTGACACCTTTTTGGTGATGTGCGACGATATCTTTTTAACATCGGGATCGCCCTGCAAATAACTGCGCGACACGTTAAGCGGAATATCGGGAGAGTCTATCACTCCATGCAGGAGCGTCAAAAACTCGGGCACAACACCCTCTACCGAGTCGGTCACGAACACCTGATTGCTGTAAAGCTGTATCTTGTTTTTCTGTATCTCGAAGTTGTTGCGTATCTTCGGGAAATAGAGTATGCCCGTGAGCGTGAAAGGATAGTCGACATTGAGATGTATATGGAAGAGTGGCTCTTCGGCAGCAGGATAGAGCAGACGGTAAAAGTCGGCGTAATCTTCCTCTTTAAGCTCTGACGGTTTACGGGTCCACAGAGGGTTGGTGTCGTTTATAACCAGGTCTTTGTCGGTGTCGACATACTTGCCGTCTTTCAACTCCTGCTGTTTGCCGAAGATGATGGGCACCGGCAGAAAACGGCAATATTTGTCGAGCAGCCCTTTGATGCGGTCGCGCGATGCAAATTCACGGCTGTCTTCGGCAAGGTGAAGCACTATGCGGGTGCCTCGCTCATCCTTGTCGCACTTCTCGATGCTATATTCGGGCGATCCGTCGCAGCTCCATTTGACAGCCTCGGCGCCATCTTTGTACGACAACGTGTAAAGGTCAACCTTGTCGGCAACCATAAACGACGAGTAGAAACCCAGACCGAAATGGCCTATTATATTGGCCTGATCTTTATATTTAGACAAGAACTCCTCCGCTCCCGAGAAGGCTATCTGGTTGATATAGCGTGACACCTCGCCTTCCGTCATGCCTATGCCATTGTCGCTGATGGTCACAGTGCCTGCCTCCTGGTCGACCTCCACTTTGACAGACAACGACGTCACATCGCCGCCAAACTCGCCAGTGGCAGAGAGCGTCTTTAACTTCTGTGTGGCATCAACTGCGTTAGACACAAGCTCTCGCAGGAAAATGTCATGCTCCGAATAGAGAAACTTCTTGATGACGGGGAAGATATTTTCTGTCGTTACCCCTATTTTACCTTTTTGCATAGTGTGTTTTGATTTTTTGCTCCAATACCAACATCAAAGAATATGCCACCAGCTTTTTTGTGACAATTTGTCACCCCACAGTGTCATGATGGCACTGCGGATGATGGTTTGCTGGCACTGCCGTTTTGTATTGCGTTCACTGCCGTTATTTTGCTGGCACTGCCTCCGGCGGCCCTTCCGGGGGAGGGGTCACGGACCCCGTTTTGATATGTTT
>JAIECQ010000169.1 GCA_029068395.1 Rikenellaceae bacterium | reverse complement strand
CGGAGGTGAACTTGATATATCCATAATCGGATGAACTCCACCCACCGCCGCGACTGACAGTACTGCCATTAATGAGATTCTGAAACTCTGTGTTAGTAGGCAGACGGTAACCATCGGGGCAAGGATGGTTATTCCAGTTACTGGGATAAGAGGATGTGTTCCACGACCCGCTGGGAGTAGCGCCACCTAACGCCCCTGTGGTATTCCACGCCACATTGATGCCCCACTGATAGAACTTACCGTGTGATTCTGCACGTGTGCCACTACACTGTGACGGCAACTTGGTGGCGAAAGTAGCGCCGCCAGAGGCCTGTTTGGGGTTGGCGAGGTTGAATTTGGTCCATGTTACACTACCCATGGTAACCTCTTCTGTAATAGCTCCCTTCTCTTGTTTGATGGTGAAGTCGCTTGAACGGCAACCGTTGTAGGTGACGTAGAAAGAACCTGACCGTTCGTCGCCGCTGTTGGTAGTTGACGCCTTGACGGTTACGACATTCTTGTTTACCGACACGCTCAACCACGAGGTGTTGTTAGATACAGCTCCGATGGTGGTCGACGAGCTGATGGACGGCGAGTTTGACGTGACGGTCACCGTATTGCTTGAGTTGGCCGCCTTGCCCAATGTTATGCTGCCGCTCGTCTTGTTGAACGTGAACGAAACCTTCGACTGAGTGACCTCCAGTGACTGGCGGTTAGTGCCGTCGCGACCCTTCAGTGCAATGGTGGCCTTGCGGGCGGCGAAGCTCTGATCCATATATCCCGAAGCGGGTTTGTACATCGCCACGTTGAAGCTGCCGCTGGTGCTCAGGTTGCTGACATTCATCTGGCTCGTGTTGCTTGAGGTAATGTAACCCGACGTGGGTATATCCCAGCTTGACGCCGTGAACGCTCCTGTCAATGCTCCTGACGTGCCGTAAACGGTGAACGATGATGTGTTATTTGAAACCGAAAGCGACGTCTTCTTAGCCTGACGCACGGTGAACGTAGTCATGTCGACACCGTCAACCTTGATCTGGAACTGTGTTGAAAGCTCGCTCGACGATGATGACTTGGGCACGCTTATGGTGAAGTCGTGAGTGGTCGACGACGCGCTGGTGCTGTTGGTAGCTGACAGCGAACCCGAGCTGCTCGAAACTCGCTCCATCTTGACACTGCTGCCGGCGATGGCGCGGTTCAGGGTCACGCGAACGGTGTAGGTGTGGGCGTAGCTGTACGCATCCAAACGACGCGCATTAGAGTCGTAGACGACATTGGTAGGTCCGTTGACGATAGAGACAGACGAGACACTGTAGGCCTTGGTCTGACCTATCGTAAAGTTTTGAGACGTACAGTTATTGAGCTTCAGCACCAAGTTGCCGCTGCGGTCTGTCGTGCCGTTGGCGCCCGTGGTCTTAAGCGTCATGGTGCCGTTATTGTTGTTGGTCACGCTCGACCATGCCGAAGCACCGTTAGAGGCCACCGTCCAGCTGTTACCAGCGTTGGTGGTGACGGTTATATTCTGGCTCAGGTTTGACTTGTAATCAAACGTGTAGCTGGTCGGGTTGAAGGTAAACACAACTTTCTCTTGCGATATCGAGCATGTTGCGCGGTTAGCCTCGTCGGCACCCACAAGCGCTATGGTAGCGCTCCGTTTGGTAAAGGTCTGGTCCATAGACGAGGCCATACCCACACTGAAAGTACCGTTGGCATTGGGGTTGTTGACGGGCAGGTTACCGTTGCTTGAGGTGACGAACCCGCTGCTCTTGATATCCCAAGACGATGCGCTGAAGGTACCGCTGATAGCGCCCGAACCGCCTATGATAGCGCTCTGGCTGACTGAGATGGTAGCTTTCTTAGCCTGCTGTACCTTGAACGAGCCTATGGCCGTCTTGCCGTCGAGCATCACGTTAAAGTTGGTGACAGGCTCGGTGGTGACGCCGTTGCCCGTAGCCGGAACGCGTATGACAAACGTGTGGGTGGTAACTAAGTTGGTACCGCTCGGGTTGCTTGCCACGCTGACGGTAGAGCCGTTGTCGGCAGTACCCTTGCTGATGGTCAGACGGTTAGAGGCTATCGGGTTAGAGGTGGTCATGGTGACCGTGTAATCGTAAGCCGCACTGTAAGCCTTGAGCGTATTGGCGGCGAACACAGCCACATTGCCCTGTCCGTAAGTTGCATGGTTGACCGTAGCGGCAAACGAACCTGCCTGTGACACCACAAAGGCTTGCGAAGTGGTATTAAGGCTCTCGAGCACGAAGTTGGCGGTGCGGTCACCTGAGGTGTTGGCCGCAACATTGAGCGTCAGGGCCGTGCCGCTGGCGTTGGTCTGAGTTCCGCCGACGCCGGGGGTGGTGGTAAGCCAGCTCTCCGACACCGACTTGACATTCCACGGTGCATTAATGGGGTTGGTCGCGCTCGTCTCTGTGTTTACGGTGACACCTATGTTAGAGTTACCCTCTTTGACGACACCGGTAAACTTGGCCTTGTCGGCATCGCTTATCTTAAAGGTCACAGGCTTCTGCACCGTGTTATACTTAAGAGAGTTGCCGCCGTTAAGCTCCATGGTGATGGTGCTGCTGACAGCCGGCGTGTTATAGTTCATGGTGGCAAGGTAGCCGACACTGAACTGCGTGTCTGAAGTCTTGGTTACAGAGATGCTGCTGTTGCTTGACGTGAAGCCTTTGAGGTCCCACGCAGAGGCGCTGTAGCTTGCCGTCTTAAGCTCGGGACGTGACTGCACGCCGCCATAGACCTCTGTCTTGATGTCGTTGCCGAAGGTAGGCTTCTTGGCCTTTTTGACGGCAAAGCCACCGATGGTGAGGTCGTTTACGCGTATCTCTATGTTATGCTCTATCTCGTGCTCTTCGTCTTTGCTGTCGGGCACTGTGAGCTGGAAATAATATGTATTACCTACCACCTGATCTTTGGTGACCGCCGAGGCGGTAATGCCCGTGTACTCATAGTCAGGGTCGTCTATATCGCGGTCGGGGTCGCACTCCACATACATGGTAGGCAGATACTCATCGGGTATCTTGGCATCGGTGGTGAAGGTAAACATGTAGGTGGTCTGCTTGCTATATGCGTTAAGCGTAGAGTTGTCGGCATCCCAGCTGGTGGGCGTGGTGATGGTCTTGATACCGTAAGAGGGCACCTGCGTGATGGCCAGAGGCTTGGATGTGGTATTCTGGCTCTGAACCCTCACATAGGCCGTGCGTGACTTAGGCCCGTTAAGCGGAATAGAGAAGAGCATCTTCTCGCCGCTGTTGGCGATAGAGGTGGGCGCCGTCTTGGTAAGCCATCCTGTATCGTCGCCGTCACGGTAGGTGATGTCGAGGAAGCGCCAGACCTCGTCGCCCTCGGTGGTGACGGTGGCCTCTATCTCGGTGGGTGTGTAGGGCACGTTGTTGATGCGTCCGGGGAAGAAGGTTATCTTGGCAGGACGCTGCACGAAGACAACTTTGGCATGAACATTGCCGCTCGGGTCTTCAAACGTAACAGGCACACGGGCACCCTCGACAGGATACTTGGCAGCGTCGATGGTAGCCATGAACGTAGCGACTACACGGCGCGCGCTTCGGTCTATATTTATCACAATGCCGTTGTTTGAGCTGGTGGCCGCACCCTCATACTTGATGGTTATATCGTCCATCTCGGCAGGAGTGGCGTCGTAGCTAAAGGCGCGGGTGGGGTCAGAGTAACCGATACCGCCCACGATGATTATCATAGAGTCGTTCTCGATGGTGGTGCCCGGAAGCGCCGATATCTTTATCTGCTTGCCCTGCACTATGTAGAACACGCCGACGCTCACACCGTCTATCTTGACGGCGACCTGGCATCTGCGCTCGTTGGCGGTGGTGTTCTTGTCCACAACTATTATGTTGCCGTTGACGTAGCACCATGCGACGTTGACAGGCTCTAATGTAGCCACACCGTTATCGCACGCCACAACGAACGAGAACTCACTGCCGCCGCTGAAGGCGCGCAG
Organism: Rikenellaceae bacterium; assembly: GCA_029068395.1. Lineage (GTDB taxonomy): Bacteria > Bacteroidota > Bacteroidia > Bacteroidales > Rikenellaceae > CASDZP01. The sequence goes on along the minus strand of JAIECQ010000169.1, from coordinate 72 downwards.
TTCGCCCTTGTCGTTGAACGTGCCGCCGATGACTTGCACCGTGACGTCGTCGGTGAGCTTCCATTTGCCCAC
>JAIECQ010000168.1 GCA_029068395.1 Rikenellaceae bacterium | reverse complement strand
AAGGAATAGTGTGCGGTTTCGTTGCACTCAGACCGCGGTGGGCCGGCGCTGGCGCCGGCCTCATCGGCGTGGAGGTCGATGGCGTGATGATGGTCTGGCGTTGTGAGTGACAAAGACGTGCGGCACCTTGGGTTGGCCGGTACGTGCCTTTAGCCTGAAGGAGCCACGGGCCGAGCCTGCGGGGGCAAAGCGTGAAAGTGATGCGCATAACCGCCGTGACTTAGTCATTGCCTACAATTGCGTGGCGGGGTTACGGGCCTCCGCGTGGGAGGGTCGGCCCGTTGCGGGGGTCATAGACCCTCTCGATAGCCTGCCGGGCCCCTCGCCGCCCTGCCGGAGCAAAAGCCATGCGTACCAAAGCTTGCTGAAACAAAAAACACCTAACCCCAAAACCCTGCCGCCCAACCAATAACAACTTCTCAATTCCGTGGAGTTTCCCGCTGTCGGTCACCGCTACGCAGATTCGTCCGGTACGTTGTACGACGCGGGTGCGACCGGGCGTTATTGGACGTCAGTTGCGTATGGTTCTAACGACGCGTACACGCTGGGCTTCAATAGCAGTGTTGTGGGTCCGCAGGGTACCTGGCATAGGCGGTACGGGCTTAGCGTGCGTTGTGTCCGCTAAATATTAATACTTTGGTTCTTTGATTCTTCCCCGAGGGACTGCGTAAGTGGTGGGCCGGCGCCAGCGCCGGCCTCACGGGGCGAGTGTATGGGGTGTGATGAAATTAGGCCGTGAGGCGTGAAACAGGCGGGGCGCTTTGGCTGTAGCTTTTGCCAAGGCTTTGTAGCTTGCGATTTGACTTGATGTCTGTGCTGGCGGGGCGGCTACTTCGGTTGCGCACCTAACACCCCTTTAGCATGAAGGAGCCACGGGCCGAGCCTGCGGAGGCAAGCGTGAAAGTGATGCACATAACCGCCATGACTCAGTTACTGCCTGTAATTGCGTAACGGGATTACGGGCCTCCGCGGGGGGGAGGCGAGGCCCGTTGCGGCTCGTGCCTCGCCGCCCTGCCGGGGCGGTAGTCTGCCGACACAAAAACAGCCTGGTTAAATGAAAGTATGTGGTTTCGTTTCACTCAGACCGCCCTGCCTCGCCGTCCCTCCGGCACAAAATCCTGCCGGAGCGCAAAAGCCATGCGGTACAGCAAAACCCTTCGGGTAACCCTATAAGTTGCAAAACCTCTGTCAAAACAAAAACCACGCACCTGCCAAACAGGCCTCCGGCGGCGCTACTTTCGCTACTAAGCTGCCTTCTGAGTGCAGCGGTACACGTGCGGAGTCTCATGGGAAGTTCTATCAGTGGGGCATTAATGTGGCGTGGAACACCACGGGGTCATCGGCATCAGGTGCTACCCCCAGCGGGTCATGGAACACGTCGACTTATCCCAGCAACTGGAATACCCACCCGTGCCCGGAGGGTTACCGCCTGCCAACCAATACCGAGTTTCAGAATCTGATAGATAATTGCACACGCACAAACGGCGGTGGATGGTCTTCTTCTGATTACGGATATATTACCTTGACGTTAAAGACAGACTCGTCTAAGAAATTGGAGTTTCCCGCTGTCGGTTACCGCTTTCCGGACGGTTCGTTGAATTACGCGGGTACGTGGGGCGGCTATTGGTCGTCAGTTGCGTATGATTCTAGCACCGCGTACAACCTGTACTTCGATAGCGGTAATTTGGGCGTGCATTACTACGATAAGCAGAGCGGTCGTAGCGTGCGTTGTGTCCGCCAATGATTAATTCTTTGGTTCTTTGATTTCTTTGATTCTTACCCGAGGGCTTGCGTAAGGCGTGTTTTAGTCCCTGCGTTATAATTGCTGTGCGGGGAGGGTCGGCCCGTTGCGGGGGCACGGACCCTTTCGATAGCCTGCCGGGACTCTCGCCGTCTTACCGGCACAGGAAGCCTATCGGTACAAAAAACTGCCGGGCGGAAGCCGTCCTGCACAAAAAACTGCCGGGACGCAAGCCATCAAGAGCGGTTCGTCTCCATGACTATGCGGGCGGCCAGTTGCGAGGCCTGTTTTATCCTGTCGGGCATGCCTATGCCGTCACGCATGTTGCCGGCTATCGTAAGGCCGGGGGCGCTATCTTCGAGCTGCCTGACGGCTTCGAGGCGGTCGCCGGTGGAGGCGTCGTATTGGGGTATGGCGTGGCGGTGGCGCCAGATGCGCACAAGGTCGGGACGGCGGTCAATGCCAAAAAGCGCAGACAGCTCTTTTGTGACAAACGCCTCTATGCGTTCGTCATCCCAATCTATGCACTCCTTGGCTCTCATGCCGCCCAAAAAGAACGACAGCATGGCTCCGTTCTCAGGGGCGCGGTCATTGAAGCAGGCCGAGGGGAACAATACGCCGAGCGTCTGAGAGCCTCGTAGCGAGGGCATCAAAGCGCCGAAAGCGTCGTCACAACATCCGCAAGCATCTGACAGCCCCACGCTCACCTGCACCACGGGGGCGTATTCCAACCTCTCTATGCGCCTCATGACATCATCATGCGCCCACGGCAACAGGCTACGTAACGCGTAGCTGCCCACTGTGGAGACCACACGCGGAGCCTCGACGGCGCCACCGTCATAACGCACGCGCCACAGTCCGCCGTCGGTGCGTGTAACGACGGCATTGCGGGCCGACATAATGATGTTGTCGTAACCTATATGGTCGGCCATGGCCCGACATAATACCTCAAGTCCTCCACGCACCGAGTAGACACGCCCGGTGGCCAACTTGTCGCGTTCGCTTCTGACGCTCTTCCGTTTGGCGATGGCTCCGCGTATGAAACTGCCGTATGTCTGTTCGAGGTTATAGAGCTTGGGCAAGGCATATCGGGTGACAAGGCGCGAGGGATCGCCCGCATATATGCCGCCTATGAAGGGGTCGACGGCGTAATCGAGAAACGAGCGTCCCATGCGTCTGACAACCATGTCGGCGACGCTCTCGTCGGCATCGACACCTTTGGGTCGCCACGGTTCGAGCAGCAGTCTCAGCTTGTCTCCCATGGTGAACAGGGGTGTGGTTATGCCGCCCAACAGCGACGAGGGCAGGGGATACAATCTGCCATTACGCCATATAAGGCGTCGTTTGGCGCTATGTGAGGCCTCCTCCATAGTGCATGACGGACCAAGGTCGGCAAACAGTTCTGCAACCTCGGCACACGACACCACTCCCGTGTTGGGTCCCGACTCAAAAAGGAAGCCTCCCTCGCGGTGAGAGGCTATCTGACCGCCCACACGGTCGGCCTGCTCGACAATCACGACATCGACACCGGCACTCTTAAGCCTGTATGCCAGCGCAAGACCCGTCAGACCGGCGCCTATGACTATCACTTCACTCATATATCTGTTTTTACGCGCACCTCGGGGTGCTGTTTGATACTTTTGTTTATTCGCGGCAGGGTTATGCCGCAACCTTGTCGGCCTGAGAGACAAAAGCAGTAGGCGCATGTCACTCATACAAGAACGTGGCGTCAGACTGCCATGCGCGGCTTTCTGAAGAAGCGCGCCACATACCACAGATTGACAAGTCCCATGGCGGCGCCCACGGCAAAGAGTCCCGTGTAGCCCAATCTGTCGGCCACATAACCGCCCATAACAGCCATTATCATGCCAGACAACTGCGTTATCACCGTCTGTAGGGTGAAGTCGGTGCCCTCTAATCCCGGCCTTACATACTCCATTGCAGCTGTAAGCACCACTATGGTGGCCATGCCGTAAGCGCACCACACCGCCACCACAGATGCCGTCACCGCCACAATGCCCGCACATCCCAACAGCGACAACAGCCACACCACCACTGCCACCGCCGCCACTATCGCAGCAAACATAAGACGACACCTCTCAAGCCCCAGCCTCTTAACCGTCAGGCCGGCGACAAAAGAGCTTGCCGCAGCCATGGCCGTGCCTATGACACCCGATATGAACCCTATCTGCCCCACGTCATACCCCATATCGACCATCCATGGCTTGATCATGGACAGCGAACCCATGATGCCCGCATAATAGAGCAGAAGAAAGGTTCCCTGCCGTAATATGCCGGGGCGGGTGAAAAAGGCGAACATCTCCCTCTGTCCGGGACGACATACGGCCTGCGTGGTCTCGGCGACAGACGGTGTGACGGTCGGTGCGTCCGGTGTGGGCATAATGTCGGCAGAGCCACTTGCCGAGGCTGTCACGGCGGTCGTGCGCAGACCGGCAAGCGGAAGGAGAGCCACCACCACAAACACCACCAGCAAGGGCAGCAACAGACTCCAGCCCACGTATTTATAGACAATGAGCATCAGTCCGCTACCGCATAACGTGCCCACGAAAGAACCCATAGACTGCATGCTGTTGACCATGCCTTTGTTTTTGCCGCGGAACAGCACCACGGCAAAGGCGTCTGTGGCGATATCCTGCGTAGCCGATGCCGTAACGGCCAATATTACCAGCGTGACGATAAGCCCTAAGTCGGTGTCGAGGTTGAGCAGACCGACACACATTATCATGACGGCATAGAATAGCTCAGAGGCTATTATCCACCTCTTATAGCCTCTTTTGCCGGCACTGCCGTCCACATAAGGCGCCCACAGGAACTTGACTAACCACGGCAGACGCACCAGCTGCAACAACCCTATCGAGCGAAGCGAAAAATCGTTCTGACGCATCACAACGGGTATCACCGTGGTAAAGAAACTCATAGGCACCGACTGGGCGACATAGAGACTGAAAAAGGTAAGCAGTTTTCTGTCATGAGCCATACAGATATCTATTTTCTACATAAATACAACAAAACACATAGCAAAACGCCCGCAATTTACAACAAACATCCGGGTAAACAAACCGCATCATTGCAAAAACGTCTGCAATGGTGAGGCGGGAGATGATTTCGAAGGGCATCGAAAGGGAGTGTGACCACGGCAGAGCGGTATGATGAGTGTAACGAAACCGCACGCATTCATTTACCCGAGCTGCTTTTGCGCGAGCGGTTTTTGATTTGGCAGGCTTGCACCGCAGGCTTCTGCGCCGGCAGGGCGGCGAGGGACCCGGCAGGTTTTGTGTAGGCATTATTCCGTACCGGCAGGCTTTTGTACAGGCAGGGCTTTTGCGCCGGCAGGGCGGCGAGGTACGAGCCGCAACGGGCCGACCCTCCCCCCGCGGAGGCCCGTAATTCCGCCACGCAATTGTAATGCGGTGACTAAGTCACGGCGGTTATGCGCGTCACTTCCCCGCTTGCCTCCGCAGGCTCGGCCCGAAGCTCCTCCACCCCACCAAGGGAATGAAAGCAAAAGAAATGAGAGCACCAGTAAATAACTAATCAATTAGGGCAACCCACCGCGGTCTGAGTGAAACGAAACCGCACACTATTCCTTATCACCGGCATAACGAAGTATGCCGTAAGCAAAAACTCCTTGTGTCCGGGACGAGGAACGAGTCCCGAGCGGCCCGGAGCCTCTCCCCACGGAGGGCCGCATATCGGTGAATAATATGTATGGCGGTGAATAAGTCACGGCAGTGATGCTCTTCATTTTCATGCTGTGCCCTCCGCAGGCCCCGGGTCGCTCTCCGCTGTACCAAAAGCACGTTTCCCCCAAGCCGTCGATCCCGAATCCGTACGCATTCCTTAATACTCGACCAGTTTTTGCCCCGGCAGGACGCGAGGTGCCCGGCAGTCTATCGAAAGGGTCCGTGCCCCCCTCGGGTAAGAATCAAAGAAATCAAAGAACCAAAGAATTAATCATTGGCGGACACAACGCACGCTACGACCGTCCTGCTTATTGCTGTGGCGCACGTACAAATCACCGCTACCGAAATATAGGCTGTACGCGTGGCTATAACTGTACGCAACCGACGACCAATAGCCGCCCCACGTACCCGCGTAATTCAACGAACCGTCCGGAAAGCGGTAACCGACAGCGGCAAACCCTGACCTCCCCTGAAATAAATTTGCAAATCCGATTTTTATCATTAACTTTGTCGCGCAAAGTGCTTTTAATTACAAAATCATGAAAAGACAAGAGGCAATTGAGACACTCGACTCGATAAAGAAGATAATGGAAAGCTCCACGCGCATCATGTCGCTCGACGGGGCGTCGGCAATACTGGCGGGAGTGTATGCGTTGGCGGCCGTTGTGGCGGGCTATCTCATTGCAGGAGGCGATTTTTCGCAGAGCAATCCTTTCGTGTCGTCTATGATAGTTTTTTCTCCCGCAAGGCTTACAGCTCTTGTGGTGCTGGCTGTTGCGCTCATGACCGCCTGCATCGTGACGGTTATAGCAATGGCCCGGTGCAAGGCTCGCAAGCGTGGCGAGAGGCTGAGACTTGACAGGGTGTCGTTACGTCTTCTGTGGAGCTTTTTCATGCCTGTCGCCGTGGGCGCTATACTTTGCGTCATCATCTATCTTAACGGTCATTGGGGGCTTACCTCGTCTGTCATGCTCATATTTTACGGACTGGCATTGGTCGGCATCTCGCATTACACATATTCCGATTCGCGTTATCTCGGTTATGCCGAAATAGTGCTTGGCCTTGTCGACGCCGCCGTCGAAGGTCACGGCATGATATTCTGGACAATAGGTTTCGTGCTTTTCCACATAGCCTATGGCATCTATTCTATAGTAAAGCACCGATAGCATGAGGCCTCTTCTTGACAACATAAACAAGGCCTTTGAAAACAAGGCGCGCCTGGGCATCATGTCGGTGCTCTCGGTCAATGAAAGCGTCTCGTTCGTCAGGCTCAAAGAGTTGCTGGGTCTTAGCGACGGCAATCTTGCCAGCCACATACGGGGCCTTGAGGATGCCGGCTATCTGACCACCCGCAAATGCTTTGTCGGACGCAAGCCCAGCACCACGTTTTCTGTCACCGACAAGGGCAGAGAGGCGTTCAGTCAACACCTGGCAGCACTTGAGGCTCTCATAAAGGGCGAGTTTGACCCGTCAGGAGCCTCCCCCGAACGGACGCATGAGCAGTCTGCCGAAGGAGTTGCCGTATAGCTCTTTCGTGCTATTTTAGCTTTGAATTTAAAGAACTTTAATTACATATAGCCATGATTACTTACAATCCCAATCCAGCCGGACAGATGCCTCCTGCCGACAAGCCCATGCAACCCAAGAACGTCATTTCACCGGTAATGAAGGTCATGATCAAAGTCTCCATCATCGCGGTCATTTCGCTTGTTCTGCTTATACCCTTGCAGATGACCAAGAGCCTTATACGTGAGCGCGAGACCACCTCGCAAGATACCAAGCAGACCATATCTGCCGAATGGGGCGACAGCAAGGTGCTGTCGGTGGCCGTATGCGTGCCTTACACCGTCAGAGATGGCAGAGAGTCGGGTGTCTTGAGACTCAGCCCCGACGCCGTCACTGTCAAGGCCTCCGTGCGGCACCATATACTCAATATAGGGCGTTACGACATGCCTGTTTACGATGTCGACATATCGCTTTCGGGCAATATGACTGCCGACAAGAAAAGGCTTAAGGAGTATATCCGCTTCGACCGCCTGAACCTCCCGTTAGACGATATAAAGCTCGATTACTCCAACATGATGCTGGTGGTGCTTGATCGTTCGGGCGACTATGTGGTATATCAGAAGACGTTGCCCGAGGTGACCGACGGCAGCACTTTCGACTTCGACGGCACGTTGAGCCTCAAAGGCTCTGAGGCGTTGTCGTTCGTCATGGCAGGCAGATATGACGTAGAGATTGATGGCGACACCCCCAACCCCAACCTGCGCTTGGGACGCATACCCGACACCCGCAATGTCACCGACAGTAGCTTTACCGCCCGCTGGAGGGGAGACAACAAACTGGGACTTGTAAGCTACATGAACGCACGACAGCAATATTTCGAGACCCTGGCCGGTGTGGAGATAATGCCCTCGGTGAGCCAGTACCAGATGACCATGCGCACGGTCAAATATGCCATGCTTATCATAGTGCTCACCTTTGTGGCCTTCATGTTGGTTGAGCTATGGCGTCAAAAGAGCGTCAATCCGTTGCAATATGTGCTCATAGGGTTGGCCTTGGTGCTGTTTTACACGCTGTTGCTCTCGTTCTCTGAATATATGAATTTCAGCTACGCCTATCTGATAGCTGCCGTTATGACCGGCGGACTGTCGACGGCATACACGGCCAGCGTCTTCAGAGACTGGCGCACAGCTGTCATTCTTGCGCTGATACTGGCTTCGCTATACCTCTATATATACATATTGACGCAGATAGAGTCATACTCGCTGCTTGCCGGAAGCATCGGCCTGTTCGTCATACTGGCGGTGGTCATGTTCTCGTCTCAGAAAATATTCAACAAGCAGGGTTGACGCTCTTGCAGTCACCATGTGTCGGACCGTGTGATGCCATGCGGTCCGATTTTTTTTGTGCCATGACACTCGCGGCGATGCTATTTTATGGCTATCTTTGCACTGTAACCGACAGTGCGGCTGTGGTCCGTACGTCTTAAACCTGCCTGCTATGCACACACGAGAGGCTACCGCCGCAGATATGGCGGCCATAATGGAGCTGATGTCACAGGCCAAGGCCTATATGCGGAGCCTGGGCAGCAGCCAGTGGGGCGACGATTATCCCTCTGCCGCCCACATAGAGGGCGACATAAGCCGAGGCGAGGGTTATGTTATGGAAGACAGTGCCGGGGTTACGGCCTATATGGCTATAACATTTAATGGCGAACCCGCTTACGACACCCTGCCGACCCATCCCGCCACCCCTTACGCCACCACTCATCGTCTGGCGGTGGCCGACCGTAACAAGGGACGCGGTGTAGCCTTTGCCTTCATGCTTGAAGCCCAAAAGATAGCCCTCAAAGCCGGCGTCAGGCTGTTACGCGCCGACACCAACTTCGACAACGTGCGCATGTTGCACATATTCGACAAGCTGGCAATGAAATATGCCGGAGAGGTGACGTATCCCCATGGCGGCAAGAGGCTGGCCTATGAAAAGGTGCTGCATGACGAGCCGTAGGCAGCACGCCGGCAACCGGCGCTGAGGTTCTCTTTCAGTATATGTCGCCCTTCAGCCACCGTTTGCGCCGTTGAGGCTCCATGCGCTCTATGGCATACCTTAGCGATGTGCGCGGCAGACGGTGATAGTGCTCCTGCAAAAAGCGCGTCATGACACTCTCGTCTTTTTTGCCCACCTCGCGCAACATCCATCCTATAGCTTTGTGTATCAGATCGTGGGTGTGACCCAAATGGCGTTCGGCCAGACGTAATATGTCGTTGAAGTCGCCCTCTCTGATAAAGCCCAGGCAGGTCACCAATGCTATCCTTTCGCGCCACAGGTTGCCGCTCTCAGACAGCTCATACAGCATGCTCCTGTCGCGGCTCCTGAGCCAGGGGGCCAGCAGCTTGGGGGCGCTAAGGTCTACAAGGTCCCAGTTGTTGATGCCGTCCATGCAGTCGGTATAGAGGGTTACCATGCTCTGTTGTGTGGCAGTGTCTCTGCGGCTCTTCTCAAAAATGCGCACCATCATCAGCAGGGCCGTCATGCGGTGCTCGTGTATGGGCGACAGCGCCAGAGCGGCAAGCTCGTCATGCTCTATCTTGTCGTGGCAGACCTTGACCACCTCTCTTATCTGCGGCATGGTTACGCCTATGAATATGTCACCCTCGCCGTACTGCCCTTTGCCCGTCTTGAAAAAGCCTCTTAGTATCTGCGCTTTATCTTCGTTAGCAAACTGCGCGAGCATTTCTGTTACCGCCTCTTTTTTCATCTTTTTTTTTGCAAAGATATGCAATTTATCTAACTTTAAAGCCTGTTTGAGCATCCTGCCGGCCTGTGCCGGGGAGATAAATGATAAGCGCATGCGGTTTCTATTGTCACTGTTTCTTACGGCGGCTCTTTACGGGTGTCATCGTCCGAGTGTACGTCACGTGTGCACCTCTCTTTCCGACAAAAGGTCGGAGAGTCTGCGTGTAGAGGTCACCGGACGTGTCGACAACCCCGACTGTGAGGTCGTCATGTCGGAATATCTGCAAAAGATGGACGGTTTCGGTTACTCCATCACCGCCCGCGAGGCCAATATATTGACGCATCTGCCTCCTGCAAGGCTCGACAGGGTTGTCGGCGACCTTCATGTTGGGCAAGGCGCCGGTGCCGGCATCATACACCTGGCCATAAAGTCGTCGGGCTATGAGCGTTACATGGGCGGCGAGATAGACTATGACATAGCGTGGCGGTCGATATATGCCTCCGTTGCCGCCGACAGCCTCTCGTTCTCGCCCTATCTGCGCAAGGTGATATCGTTGACCGGCGACAAGTTTATATGGGCCATGCCCGTGCGTGAGCCTCTGGACGACGATGTCTGCGCCTCTGTCTCTGAAGAGGAGTCTATGCGCCTCTATTGCGACTATCTGCGTCTGTTTGCCCGCAATATGCTCGATGCCGGCATAAGGATAGACATGACATCGCCGCACGACGGTCTCAATATAGTGCGTGCGCCTTTGTCTGACGAGCGTGTCGCAGCCCGCTTTTTGGGCCGTTACCTCGGTCCCGGCATGTACGACCTCGGTGCCCGCATCTGTCTTGGCAACATATCGTCGACGGTGCCTTACGACCTTGACGCGATACTGGGCAACCCCGCTGCCGCCGGTTACATCTATTCGGTGTCGTTTTACGACTCACGCAACTGCCAGTGGATAATAGACGCATGCAAAAGACATGGCATAAGGCACATGATAGCCAAGCAGCAGATAGCCGGAGAGGGCCTGTTCGACTCGTGGGACCAGATACGGCAGATGGTCTCGGAAGGGGCTACAGGCTATATATTCTCAAACCTCAGCGACACCACGGCAACAGGCAACTCCATAATATCCATAGACGACGGCGGCGACATCTCTTACAATCGCGACTACTTCATACTCAAACATATAGGTGACAATGTGGCCCCCGGTGCCATCAGGATAAACACGCGCGGACGGTTTGACGACCTGCTGGCGTTCATAAACCGGGACAACAGCGTTGTGATAGTTGCCGCCAACCGCTCTACAGAGACTGAGGAATTTGTCGTCAACATAGGCGGTTATGCTCTGCATACCGTTTTGCCGCCAGGCTCTTTGAACACGATGGTGGTGCTGGGCGATAACGGCTTTTTCGAGTGAGAGGGCACAGCATGAAAGTCATGAGCATCACTGCCGCCACTGATTCACCGCCATACATATTATTCACCGATATGCGGCCCTCCGTTTGCGGATTTCCTGCCCACCGCGAGGTGCGGGCCGCTCGGGCTTCGTTCCTCAGCCCGGATACAAGGATTTTGGCTTACGGCACACTTCGTAATGCCGGTGATATGGAATAGTGTGCGGTTTCGTTGCACTCAAACCGCGCTGCCGGGTTTTCTGCCGGTGCGCGGTGGGCCAACCGCAGGTCGGCCTCATCGTCGTGGATGTCGAGGGCGTGATGATGGTCTGGCGTGGTGAGTGGCAAAGACGTGCGGCACCTTGGGTTGGCCGGTACGTGCCTTTAGCGTGAAGGAGCCACGGGCCGAGCCTGCGGGGGCAAAGCGTGAAAGTGACGCGCGGCGGTGGCGCGTTTTAGTCACTGCCTACAATAGCATGGCGGGATTACGGGCCTCCGCGGGGGGAGGGTCGGCCCGTTGCGGCTCGTACCTCGCCGCCCTGCCGGTGCGGAAGCCTGCCGGAGTAAAAGCCATGCGGCGCAAAAGTAGCCCGCGCAAAGCCTTGCTGTAGCGGAAGGTTGCGCCCAACTAACACCCCTCTAATTCCGTGGAGTTTCCCGCTGTCGGTTGCCGCGGCAACGCCTCGTCCGGTACGTTGAACTACGCGGGTACGAGCGGGTACTATTGGTCGTCAGTTGCGAATGGTTCTAGCAGCGCATACTACCTGTGGTTCAATAGCAGTAATTTGATTGTGGATTGGTACAATAAGCAGGGCGGTTTTAGCGTGCGTTGTGTCCGCTAAATATTAATACTTTGGTTCTTTGATTTCTTTGTTTCTTCCCCGAGGGATTGCATAAGAGCCAAGTGAGTGCGATAGCGGTTTGGGTGAGTGTAGGGGGTGTGGTGAAATTGAGCCGTGAGGCATGAAACAGGCGGGGTTGCTTTGGCTGTTGCTTTTGGCAAAGTTTTGTAGCTTGTGGTTTGGCTTTGTGCCTGTACTGGTGGGGCGGCTGGATATGCGAGGCTTTGGGGCTTGTGCTTTGATTGGTTGGCTGGTTTGGCTACTTCGGCTGCGCACTTAACGCCCCTTTAGCGTGAAGGAGCCACGGGCCGAGCCTGCGGAGGCAAGTGTGAAAGTGACGCGCATAACTGCCGCGACTTAGTCACTGCCTACAATCACTTGGCGGGGTTACGGGCCTCCGCGGGGGGAGGGTCGGCCCGTTGCGGCTCGTACCTCGCCGCCCTGCCGGACCCAAAGCCTGCCGGGGCGGTAGCCATGCGGTGTGAAATAATGTCTGTACAAAACTTGCTGAAACAAACCACTGCGATGCAAAAATGCCCGCAAAAAAGTCATGTCAGGCGAAAGTTTGCGACACTCAACTCTGCCCCGAAGGTTACCGTC
>JAIECQ010000167.1 GCA_029068395.1 Rikenellaceae bacterium | reverse complement strand
TAACTTAGTCACTGCCTACAATTGCGTGACGGGATTACGGGCCTCCGCGGGGGGAGGGTCGGCCCGTTGCGGCTCGTACCTCGCCGCCCTGCCGGTGCGGAAGCCTGACGGCACAAAAGGGCGCGGACGCAAAAACTGCCGGGGTAAAGCATAGCGGCACACAACCCTGCCGGTGCGGAAATCATACGGCGCAAAAAACTGCCGGCACAAAAGCCTGTCCACACAAAGCCATGCCGAGCGAAAGTTTGCGGCACCAAAATAGTCCTGACGGTTACCGTCTGCCAACCAATACCGAGTTTCAGAATCTGATAGATAATTGCACACGCACAAACGGCGGTGGATGGTCTTCTTCTGATTACGGATATATTACCTTGACGTTAAAGACAGACTCCTCTAAGAAATTGGAGTTTCCCGCTGTCGGTGGCCGCGACGCAGATTCGTCCGGTACGTTGAGCTACGCGGGTACGTACGGAGTCTATTGGTCGTCAGTTACGTACGCGTCTAATACTAACTACGCGTACAGCCTGTGGTTCGGTAGCAGTAATTTGTATGTGGATTGGAGCAGTAAGCAGTGCGGTTTTAGTGTGCGTTGTGTCCGCCAATGATTAATTCTTTGGTTCTTTGATTTCTTTGATTCTTACCCGAGGGCTTGTGTAAGCGGCATAGTTGGGCCGGCGCTGGCGGGTGGTTCGGTTGTGCGTGATTTGCCGCCATGCTGCTATGCTTTGTCTTCCTGCTGTCATGCTTTGCCGAACTTCTTCCGCACCCTTTTCCGTCGAGAGTCATGCCCCTGTTGAATACCTTTTAGGCACTCAGTCCAAGGGCCAAAAACGAAAAATAGAAGTAAAGGTGTGAGACCCGAGTCGAAACACCTTTACTTCTATTTTTCGTACTTATCCGCTTAGTTTGTCCTCAAAAATATCAAAACGGGGTCCGAGACCCCTCCCCCGGAAGGGCCGCCGGAGGCAGTTTCAGCAAACCATTAACGGCAGTGCCTGCAAACCATCACCGCGGTGCCGGGAGTCAAGGCATCCGAGAGAATCGTGCGAATATGCTTAAGGGGAGGTTTTTCCCGAATGTATCGGTAACATATAGCTCGCCGTGATCTATGTGTGCATCGGCAAACAGTTGACGTAGCAGAGAGTGGGCCAGCAGCGACGAGAATCCCATTGAGTAGAGGTTGAGGACCATGAAACCGTCGTCGGCCAGCAGATGGCGGCAGTCGAGCATCAGGGGATAAATATGTTCTTCGAGCACCCATTTCTCGCCCTGGGAGCCACGCCCGTAAGCTGGGGGGTCGAGTATGATGCCGTCATATCGACGAGCGCGCCGCACCTCTTTGTGGACGAACTTGCGGGCATCTTCGACTATCCACCTTATGCCGTCGAGATGTGATGCCTCCATATTCTCGCGCGACCATGTGACCACCTGCTTTACGGAGTCGACATGGGTGACGTCACCGCCGGCGGCACATGCTGCCAGAGAGGCGCCGCCGGTGTAGGCGAATAGGTTGAGTACGGAGGGACGCCGTCCTGCCGAGACACGGGCGGAGACATTGTCATATATATACCTCCAGTTGGATGCCTGCTCGGGAAATATTCCCACATGCTTGAACGATGTAAGGGCGAGTCTCATGCTGAGGGACATCTTTTTATATGAGTAAGCCATGTGCCAACGGTCGGCCATGCCGCGACGCATGACCCAGCGTCCGCGCTCCTCGCTCGAGGCGTCACGCTCGAAGCGTCCGTCGGCCATATCGAGCCACTGTTCCTGGCTCAGGCTCTTCTGCCATATGGCCTGAGGCTCGGGCCGCGACAGCACGTAGCTGCCGAAACGCTCAAGCTTCTCATATCCGCCTGTGTCTATCAGCTGATAGTCGGCAAAATCTGACGGTGTCAAAAGCAAAGGTGGTGTTGTCTTACTCATAAACGATGACTGTTTTTGCGGCGGACCTTACCGCCATATATGATACTCATCATGCAGCGGGCGCAATCGAAGCGCAACATAAAGATGTTGCCGTTGTTCTCTAAGCGAAGCTCTGCACCCCGGCCACCCTCTTTGAGACATGTGCCCATCTCGCGGCGTATGCAGTAACGGGTGCGCATCACCTCTATGCCCACGAAATCGGATAGCAGCTCCACCCCGTCGTCCACCCTCTCGAAGCCGCACTTATGATAATACAGACGGCTCAGACGGTTGACGACGTTATAGTGATAGTCGGCCACGCCCCCCTGCACGGGCACCACCTTAAGGGGCTGACCCACAGGAGGGCGATAAGACGACACTATCTCAGCTGCGAGGGCGTCGACGAGTGTGCGCCTCAATGCGTTTATCGCCGCGGCTGTCATGAAAGGCACCGTGCCGGTAACGACCACGTCAGAGACATTAAAGACGGACTGCCCGCACTTTCTCATCTGCAAGACGAACATCTGCAAGGCCCTCTGCCCGTTGTCGGCCTTGGGACAAGCGCCCACGTCATGCGTTATGGTGACGCTCACGCCCGCCGCCTCGCCTCTGAGGTTAAGCATGCCATCAGTGAAAGAGGCGTAAAATATCGACTCTATGACCCGACGCACGGATGCGGCTTTGAGGGTGTCGACAAAGGCCTTGTCGTGATTGCGGAATATGGTGACCCCGGGGGTGATGCCCTCGGCAGTGCGCACATATACGCGGCGCCCCTCCACCCTGTTGACCCTCGTGCCGACCATGTGCCCGTCAGGAGCGGCAAAGCACAATCCGTCGCCGGCCACAAGAGTCTCAGAGCCGGGTCCAAGCATAAAAGAGGAGCCTTTCACCTCGGCCACGACACCCACGGCGCGCCCCGTCGACTTGCCCGTCGAGAAAGAGGCCACCTTGTTGCGGGTGTCGTGAAGATAATAGTGTGTGAATGGTCGCGAGAATGTGCGGGCGGGGTCGGGAGTGAAACCCGCACAGGCGTGCCCCCACGAGCTGCGGACATAACCCGTGCGCAGGGCTATCTGCCCGTCGAGACACTGCGACAGATGGGCCACGTTGTTTTTCACGTATAAGTCGTCTTTGAGGCGCCCCTCTATCTTGAACGATGTTATGCCGGCGTCTATAAGGTCGCCCAAGCTGTCGGCCAGCGAGAGGTCACCCACCGACAGCAGATGACCTGCCCGCTCAATGACATTGCCGCGACCGTCAGTAAGGTCAAACATCGAACGGCAGGGCTGCGAACACTCGCCGCGGTTGCCGCTGCGTCCGCTCACCACATGACTCATGTAACACTGTCCGCTATGACACACACATATGGCGCCGCGCACAAAACACTCCAGCGGCACTTTGACCTCGGCGCGTATGGCCCTTATCTCGTCTAACGACAAGGCCCGCTCAAGTATCACGCGCGAGAATCCGGCCTGCTCGAGGAAACGGACCCTCTCGGGCGAGAGTGCCGCCGTCTGGGTGGAGGCGTGAATCTCTATGGGCGGCAGCTTCATCATGGCGAAGGCCATGTCTTGCACTATGAGGGCGTCGGCCCCCACGCTCCACAGGTCGTGAGCCATACGTTCGGCGCGCGCAAGCTCGTCGTCGTACAGCAAGGTGTTCATGGCCACATGCACCCTCACCCCGAACTGATGGGCATAATGACACAGCCGCTCTATCTCATCGAGCGATACGGCCGCCGCCACACGGGCGCCAAAGGAGGGCGCGCCGACATAAACGGCATCGGCGCCGGCATCTATCGCCACCTTGCCATGGATGAAGTCGCGCGCCGGAGCAAGAAGCTCAAGCCTGACATCGTCCGCGGAGGACTCTCTATGTGTCACATACGTTTTCTGCACAAGGCACCGATTTTCACATTAAAAACAACACAACCCTGTAATGCTAACCTATCTGCTGACGCAGGAATGCGACCAGCTTTTCCACCGCCCGTCCGCGATGCGATATGGCGTTTTTGGTCTTGGCGTCCATCTGGGCAAAGGTGACGTCATAACCCTCGGGCATGAAGACGGGGTCGTAACCGAAGCCTCCGTCACCATGACGTGACTCTGTTATCACACCGTCAACCACACCCTCGAACAGATGCTCACAGCCATTCCATATAAGCGATATGACGGTGCGGAAACGGGCGCGCCGGTTGCTCTGACCTTCGAGGTTGGCAAGCAACAGCGCTATGTTGTCTTCATTGCACTTGGCCTTACCGGCATAACGGGCCGAGTGTACGCCGGGTGCGCCGCCGAGGGCATCGACCTCCAGCCCGGTGTCGTCGGCAAAACAGTCGACAGAGAGACGGTCATACACATAGTGTGACTTTAAAGAGGAGTTACCCTCTATGGTAGAGGCCGTCTCGGGTATATCTTCGGTTATGCCGCACTGGGCAAGGGTTACAAGCTCAACACCGTCAATCATCTGTTGCACCTCGCGCAACTTATTGGCATTGTTGGTTGCAAAAACAACTTTTCTCATATCTTCATTGGTTAATCACAATCATCTCTCTCAGAGGCTTCTTTGCCGGTAAGATAGTTCTTTACCGCCTCGGCCCTCAGGCGACCTACAACGGCGGCAAGCTCTTCTGTCGAGGCCGCCTGTATACCCTTTATGCTCTTGAACCTCTTGATGAGCCTTTCGACCGATGTCTTGCCCACGGACGGTATCTGCTCCAGACGGCTCTTTATCTGACCTGCCGACCGTTTGTTGCGGTGGAAGGTGATGCCGAAGCGGTGGGCCTCGTCACGTATGTGCATGAGCACCTTCAATGTCTCGCCGCTCTTGTCGAGATAGAGGGGGGTGCTGTCGCCGGGGTAAAATATCTCTTCGAGCCTCTTGGCCAGCCCCACAATCTCGACCTTGTCGGCTATGCCAAGGTCGCACAACACCTTATAGGCGGCCGAGAGCTGCCCCTTGCCGCCGTCGACCACTATAAGGTCGGGCAGGGGGGCGCCCTCCTCTATCATGCGTCCGTAACGACGTGTGAGGGTCTCGGCCATGGAGGCGAAGTCGTCGATGCCCACCACGCTCTTGATGTTGAAATGGCGGTAGTCGCGCTTGGCGGGACGTCCGTCACGGAACACCACGCACGACGACACCGGATAGGTGCCTTGCAGGTTGGAGTTGTCAAAACACTCCATGTGGCGGGGCTGACGCTTAAGGCCTAACTCACGACGCATCGTCTCCATGAGCCTCTCGGTATGACGTGAGGGGTCGCTGCGCTCCATCTGTTTGAGCCTCTCGAGACGGTAGAGGCGGCAGTTGCGCTCGCATAGGGTGAGCAGCTTGAACTTGTCGCCCCGCAGCGGCACCGTGAAGTTGTGACCCTCAAATTCGCCCTCGGCAGGAACAAGAGGCACTATCACCTCGCGCGCCAACGGCACCGACAGCTGTTCGCATATGCGCGCGATGGCAAACGAGAGCACCGTTTCGAGGTCTTCCTCTATGGCCAGCTTCATCTCTATGGTGTAAGAGTTGATTATGGCGCCGCCCACCACGTGCATATAGCTGCAATAGGCCGTGTAACCGTCTATCACGGGGAAGAATACATCCATGTCGCCGCCGCCTGCCGACACCACCACCGACCGGCTGCGATAGTTTTCAAGCCTGTGCAGACGCTCCTTGATGCGTTCGGCCTCCTCGAAGCGCAGGGCGGCAGCCTCTTCGGCCATGCGGCTTTTGAGGTAATCTTCGGCCTCGCGCAGATTGCCACGCAACACCTGCATGGCCATGCGTACGCTCTCGACATATTCGTCTTGCGTTATGCGGCCCGCACACGGTGCCTTGCAGTTGCCTATGTGATACTCCAAACAGAGGTCGAACCTGCCGGCGGCAACACCCTCGGGGGTGAGCTTAAGACGGCAGGTGCGTATCATATAGAGCTTGCGCACAAGGTCGAGCATGTTTTTCTGCACCGACACCGAGGCATAAGGACCGAAGTAGGTGCCACTACCCGGGTCGACACGACGTGTCTGCACTATGCAGGGATAGGGATCGCGGGTGACCTGAATCCACGGATAGGTCTTGTCGTCTTTCAGCAATATGTTATACTTGGGCTGAAGCGACTTTATCATGTTGTTTTCGAGCAGCAGGGCGTCGGCCTCGCTCTCGACCACCGTGTGCATTATAGAGTCGATGTGACGCACTAAGGCCCTCACCTTGCTGTTATGGTCGGCCCGGGCCACGAAATAAGAGGAGACGCGCTTTTTGAGATTCTTGGCCTTACCCACATATATGACAACACCCTCGTCGTTAAGAAAACGATATACCCCCGGCATGTCGGGAAGAAGCGACACCTGCTCTTTGAGCTTATCTCTCTTGTCCATATCAGTCATATCGTTTGCAGGGCATGGTGCCTTAGGGCAGTGGTGACCACAGAGCCATTTTGCCGATGCGTCACAACAAAGATGCCCGCCACCTGACAACCCATACATAAAATCTCGTTGCCTTGACAATGAGTGCCAAGGCAACGCCGTCATAATCACACACATGGTGCTTGCCGCAGCCGGCCCTATCTCAGACGCAGCCTCTGGCCTATTATTATCTTGCTCGAATCAAGGCCGTTGAGCTTCATCAGCCGGCTTACCGTGGTGCCATACCTGCGGGCGAGCGAGTATAAGGTATCGCCCCTGACTACTATATGATAGTCAGATGACGACGAGTGGGCCGAGCCGGACGATGAAGGCCTGACCTGCGAGGGCGCCGACACCGACTCGTGTTTCTGCTCAGGCATCTCTCCCGCCGACAGAGGCTTCGACGAGGCCACTATGGTGCCGTTACGGTCATAGACATATAACGAACCCGACGCCAGGGTATTGTTTTTGACATCTATCAGCAGCTTGGGATCGAAATGCTGCCCTTTGACCCTCACCTCGAAGTGCACATGCTCGGCCGTGGCCCTGCCGGTGCGCCCCACCTTGGCAATGACATCGCCGGCCTTGACGCGGTCGCCCGTGCGCACGGTGTTACGCGAGTTGTGGCTATAGACAGTCTCCAAGCCGTTATAGTGACGTATCACCACCACATTGCCGTAACTGCTGTAATTCTTAGACATGCGCACCACGCCGTCAAAGGCGGCATATACATCGCTCTCGGCATTGGCCCTCAGGTCAACCCCCGTGTGCATGCTGCCCGAGCGCATGCCGTAATCGGATGAGAACCATCCGTTGCACGGATAGTGAAAGCCGCGCCTCATGGCGTCGAGGTCGTAACGCAGATAACTGCGTCCCTTGAACGGGTCGTAGTAAGAGAACTTGACATGCTCTGTCTCTAACTCCTGAAACGAGGCCAAGGCAGGATCTGAGGCCAGACTGCCGGCATAAACATCGCCGTATTCGCCCTTGTGTCCGCCCTGATTGTCTTCCCGGCCCGAGCTTTTGCCTGCCCCCTTGCCTGCTCCCTTACCTGCCTCCTTGTCAGACCTCCGGCCCGGCGAAGAGGGAGGCGGCCAAGAGGCGTTGCCCCCCATGGCCGTGCCTCCCACATAGAAAGAAGAACGCCCCGTGGTGCCCTTTCGCATAACGGAACAGCCTGCCGACAGCGACAGCGATATCGCCACAAGCAACAGAAGCCTCAGACGCATGTTACTCCACACCGTTTAAGAAACGCTCGGCATCGAGAGCGGCAATGCAACCCGAGCCTGCCGCCGTTATGGCCTGACGGTAACGGGGGTCTTTGACATCTCCGGCAGCAAAGACACCCTTTACGCTCGTCTTAGAGGTGCCCGGCTCAACCTTTATGTAGCCCTCGGCATCAAGCTCAAGCTGACCGCCTAACATCTTGGTGTTGGGAGTGTGACCTATGGCCAGGAAGAAACCGTCTATGTCTATCTTGCGCTCAGAGCCGTCGGCCTTGACGAGCAATGCACCCGTCACGCCGTCATCGTCGCCGAGCACCTCTTTGGTGTTGTGCTCGAAAAGCACCTCTATGTTAGGGGTGGCGAAGACCCTGTCTTGCATGGCCTTAGAGGCACGCAGATAATCTTTGCGCACTATCATGTACACCTTGCGGCACAGTGTTGCCAGATAGGTGGCCTCCTCGCATGCGGTGTCGCCGCCGCCTACCACGGCCACATCCTTCTTGCGATAGAAGAAGCCGTCACAGGTGGCACATGCCGACACGCCCATGCCGCGATATTTCATCTCAGACTCCAGCCCCAGATAACGCGCCGCCGCACCCGTTGCCACAATAACGGCGTCGGCCTCTATGGTGCTGCCTCCGTCTAACGTGGCCTTGAAGGGACGCGACGAGAAATCGACCGAGGTGATGATGCCCGCACGCACATCGGCGCCCAGACGCACGGCCTGCTTTTTGAGGTCTTCCATCAGCGAGGTGCCGGTGGTGCCGTCGGGGTAACCGGGAAAGTTCTCTATCTCGGTGGTGGTGGTGAGCTGGCCTCCCGGCTCTATGCCCTCGTAAAGCAGAGGCGAGAGGTTTGCGCGCGACGCATATATGGCCGCCGTGTAACCGGCAGGACCGCTGCCGATGATCAGAATCTTTGT
The DNA here is from genome assembly GCA_029068395.1 of Rikenellaceae bacterium. GTDB lineage: Bacteria > Bacteroidota > Bacteroidia > Bacteroidales > Rikenellaceae > CASDZP01. The sequence continues at coordinate 243 of JAIECQ010000167.1, read as the reverse complement.
CTTTTCGTTTGCCATTGTACTCTTTTATTTCGGGTAACAGCCCGTTGTTCACTCTATTACATCAAAAGCCGCCGCAACGCCCGCTTCAACCTGCACACACGTCACTGCCCGGCTTGGCGCAACCCATGTATGGCCTTCACGCCATACCGCTATCAAAAGCGGTCATACGCCCCTTTTGGGGCCGGGGGGGGGGGGGGGGCGGGGGGGGCGGGGCGGGGCGGGGGGGGGGGGGGGGGGGGGGGG
>JAIECQ010000166.1 GCA_029068395.1 Rikenellaceae bacterium | reverse complement strand
ATTATGAGCAATGCAAAAAACGCAGGCTTTAGGGCCTGCGTTTCATAGTTTTACCTCTCCAAAGGTTAGAACATATAATCCCATGCCGGTAGCATGACAGGCTTGGTCTTAGCTGCTTTGAGCGACTTGGCGTCGAGGTGACGTTTGTTGATAACCACACGGAACATATAGTCGTCAAACCACTTGTCGGTAAATGTCATGTAACCGTTGTGTCCTGCATTGGGACCCCAGCTGTTTTCAAGCTGCCATTTGACAGGTTTGTCGTTCTCGTCGGTATCGACAGCCATAAGGGTCATGGCATGGGCAGAGGCGCTCTGACGGGTGAGTATGCGGGCCTTTTTGTCCATCTTCATGTCTATGCCGAACAGCGACTCCATGTCATACATGTCGGGGTCGCACACGCCCTCTGATGAGTTGTACATGGCAACGTCACACGATGCGTACATAGGTTCGTTGTTTTTGATAGAGGCCAGTGCGGCACGTTTGATAACGTCGACAGGCAGGTTGAGATATGTCCAGTTGACACCCTCGTGAGTATTACGATAGTTCTGTATCTCATACACCTTGTAATATTCGCGCGTGGGGTCGTTCATTATCATGATATACGAGTCGGGAGCGTAATCGTCGGGTATAATGCTGTGATAGAAGTCTAACGGTGTGCTCTTGAGGCATTTGACCTCGCCGTCCTTGGTCTTGTATCGCCACTCGAACTCTACGGGAGGCTCTCCGAGACAGAGGGCCAACACGCGGTAAACATCTTTGAGTATCTCTTTCTTTTTGGCGTCCACCTCAGCCTTAGAGGCGCCACCGGCTACGAGAGTGCGCAAATTGTACCCGCCCGTACGCAACAGTCTTTTAAGTACAGAACGCATTTGAGAAGTGCTGTTAGAGTGCGCCGTCTCAGGCATAACACTCTGGGGAACAACGCCATATTTCTCAGCGACATTGTAAAACAGGTTCCACACGCCGCCATCGTCAACGGGCGACTTGAAGAAAAACTCCACGTCACGGTCGGTCATGTCGCGGTCGGCTGTGGCTATGGCGTTTTCAAGGAAGAGATTGCTCTTCTCGAACATGTCCCAGAAATATGTGTAATTGTGCGAGAAATCGAATGACGCAAGGTCATATTTCTGCATTACGGTGGGACGCAAAACGTTCATGGAGGTGAACATCCAGCAACGGCCCGATGATTTTTGGTCGGTTATGCCGCTGACATTGGCTCTGTATTTGAAATAGTGGTCTACCTTGCCTTTGAGGTCGTTGTTCATAGACAGCTTGGAGAGATTAGGCTCTACGGTAAGAGCATTCTGCAACGCCCTTGTGTGACCGTCTTTAACAAACGACGACCGTATCTGGCTGATGTCGTCTTTTGTCAGATTCTGAGCCGATGCGCACAACGTCAAAAGGCTCAAGGCTGATGTAAGCAATATTCTCATGGTATTGTTATTTGGGTGTAACTATTTACATGCCGAAAGGTCTACCTCTATGGCTGCCGGATAGAGCCTTCGGGGATCATAGAATGCGGCGCAGCTGTTGACTATGTTCTCAAGCCTTGGCTTCACTATGCCGTTAAACACCACCTTGCCGTTAACTGTCAGGGTCACCTTCTTTTTAAGGTCTACAAGCTCGTTGTTAAGATACACGACCACTTTGCCATCGGTTGCCGGCGTGAGGGTTTTGCGGCTCTTAAGCTCTATGCCCCATCGCGGATCTACCTCTACGGCCTCATACTCGACATTGTTTACCGTAAGGGCTATTTTGTTGCCTTTGATAGACATGTCATAACAGGTGCGTCCCTTGTCGTTGGAGCGCTCCTTGACATAAAGGTTGTAAAAGCCGTCTCTGTAACGTCCGTCCATCTCGAAATTCTCCCAGCTCACCTCCTTGGGATAGGGGTTGCGCGTAAATGTACGCAGCCACGGCGTGGTGGGCTTGTAGTCGATGTGGTGACCATGCTCCGGAATAAGCTCTATCCAGTGGGTGAAGCTGCCCGGATTTATACCCGCAAGGCTGTCGAACGCCTGCCGGGTATAGCCGGTGAGTTTGTCGCGATAGAAGCCTTTGTCTTCGGCGCCCGTACGCAATGAAAAGGCGATGTTTCGGCAGTTCTCTACTGGAGCGTTCTTAAGAGGCTCGCCACCGGCCATGGGGCCTGCACCTGCCAGATAGTCGGCATAGAACGAGGCCAGACGCTGAGAGCCGTATCCGCCCTCTGAGATACCGAAGAAGTAGACCTTGTCGGCATCTATATGCCCCGAGAGCAGGGCCTGGCGCAACAGCTTCTCCCAGGCGTACTGCTTGGCCCTCTGCCACCAGCGGTAATAGCCACCGGTGTTGGGTATCTGGGGTATGAAATAGACAGAGGGACCGTCTTCAAAGGTGGTACCGAAACGTATGCCGTTGGCCCACTCGTTGTTTTTGTTGCCCGAGCCGTGAAGGTAGAGATACATGGGGTAACCTTCGTCGGGCTTGTCGCCCTTATAGCCCCAGTAGTACGGCATAACAGCATGTGGTTCAAGCTCTTCAGGCAGATTCCACTTACCTGAATGCGATGCGTCGAGTTTGTCGAAAGCAATGAGCTTTTCTTCGTTGAAGCCGTCGTTGGCCTCCCTCCAGGCATTCCACACCATATTTTGCATTGCCTCCACCTCCGAGAGTTTCAAAGAGACATTGTCTTTATAAAATTTGTCGCCACCTGAAAGGCGCCCTGTGAAAAATGCGGTTATCTCGTCATTTTTGGCACTCATAGGACTCTTTTCATTGTCTGTCGCAATGGCCAAAGAGGCCGTGCATACGGTAAAAAAGAGCGTCGAGGCAATTGTCTTTACTATTTTTCTCATTTCGACAGTTTTGTTTTAACAGGTCAAAACTACAAAAAAATTACGAATAATAGCCCACAAGGTTGAATTTATTTTGCATATATCCCATTTTGCGATTAATTTATTTCATCGTGCCGCCATTGCCTAACCGTGCACATTGGTGGGCGAAGTGGCGTAAAGCACGTAAGTTGCTACGCAACGCCTCTCTATTTGCCGTCCATTATTTTGTTTTGTCGGCAACATAGTTTAACTTTGTACAATTCTCCGGTTGTAAAAACGAGGACCACATGTCTAAAACAGCACTCATAACAGGCATAACAGGGCAGGACGGCGCATATCTGGCCGAGTATCTGCTCAAACAAGGATACATCGTGCACGGCATAAAACGCCGCAGCAGCTCGCTCAACACCGAGCGCATAGACCACATATACGACGACCCGCACAACAGCGGACGACGGCTGTTCCTCCATTACGGAGACATGACCGACTCGCTTAATATCACGTCGCTGGTGCAGAAGATACAGCCCGACGAGATATACAACCTCGCCGCCATGTCGCACGTGAAAGTGTCGTTCGAGACCCCCGAATATACGGCCAACGCCGACGCCCTGGGCACACTGCGCATATTGGAGGCGGTGCGCATGCTCGGCCTTACAGGTCATACGCGCATCTATCAGGCCTCGACATCAGAGCTTTACGGACTTGTAAGGCAGGTGCCGCAAAGCGAAGATACGCCTTTTTATCCGCGCTCGCCGTACGCCGTGGCCAAGCTGTACGGCTACTGGATAACGGTCAATTACAGAGAGGCTTACGGCATGCACGCCTCTAACGGCATATTGTTTAACCACGAGTCGCCCATACGCGGCGAGACCTTCGTGACACGCAAGATTACGCGCGCCGTCAGCCGCATGGCTCTCGGGTGTGACGACTGCCTCTACCTTGGCAACATGTCGGCCAAACGCGACTGGGGACACGCCAAAGACTATGTCAGGGCCATGCACCTGATACTGTCGCAACCCGAGCCTGACGACTATGTGATAGCCACCGGCATAACCACCTCGGTGCGCGACTTTGTGCGCATGGCTTTCGGTTACATCGGCGCCGAGATAGAATTCTCGGGCGAGGGCACGGCAGAAGAGGGGCGCATAGTGTCGGTAAACGGAGAGCTGTTCAACAGCCGTGTGGGCACAGGTGACGGCTCGCATCTTAAAGGACGTCGTGTGGTGGCCGTCGACCCCGCCTATTTCCGTCCCACCGAGGTGGAGATGCTTGTGGGCGACAACACCAAGGCCCGCACCAAGTTAGGATGGCAACCGCAATATGACCTCGACGCACTGATTGCCGACATGATGAAGAGCGATCTCAAGCTGATGGCCCGCGAGGATTATCTGCGCAAGGGCGGATACAGAACCATGAACTATTTCGAGTGACGGGGTTTCCGCTTGTTTTTTGAGGGGCTGATAGGTTTTTGATGGCGATTTTCGGGAGTGCTTGTTTTTGAGTGGGCGCCGGGCTTTGGGGAAGGGGCGCTTGTTTTTTTGAGTTACGCTTGTATTTTGAGGAGGGGGTGGGTTTATCTTCTAACGTTATGGAAAAAAATGCCCGTATATATGTGGCCGGCCATCGCGGTCTTGTGGGGAGCGCCATTCTGCGCAACCTCGAAAAGCGTGGTTACACCCACTTTATTTTGCGTACGCACTCTGAGTTAGACCTCACCTCGCAGGCCGACGTCAACCGTTTCTTCGCCGACGAACGTCCCGACTACGTATTTCTGGCGGCAGCCAAGGTGGGAGGCATACATGCCAACGACACCTATCGCGCGCAGTTCATTTACGAAAACCTGATGATAGAGGCCAACGTGATACACGCCTCTTACCTTAGCGGTGTGCGCAAGCTTATGTTTCTCGGCTCGTCGTGCATATATCCTCGTCTGGCGCCTCAGCCCATAAGTGAAAGCGCCTTGCTCACCTCTGAGTTAGAGCCTACCAACGAACCCTACGCCATATCAAAGATAGCTGGCATAAAGATGTGCGACGCCTATCGCAGCCAGTACGGGTGCAACTTCGTTAGCGTGATGCCCACAAACCTCTACGGCCCGGGCGACAATTACCACCCCGAAAACTCGCACGTGCTGCCGGCCCTTGTTCGCCGTTTCTTCACCGCCCGCAGCCATAGCGACGACAGCGTGACACTATGGGGCGACGGCACCCCTATGCGCGAATTTCTATACTCTGACGACATGGCCGACGCCACAGTGTTTTGCATGCTCAACTATGACGAGGCGGGACATGTAAATGTCGGCTCGGGCGTCGAGATCTCCATAAGCGAACTGGCGCACAAGGTTGCCGAGGCTGTCGGTTACCGTGGACGCATATTGTGGGACACCTCCAAGCCCAACGGCACACCGCGCAAGCTCATGGACAGCTCCAAACTCTTCAGCATGGGATGGAAACCCTCGGTGTCTCTCGACGAGGGCATCGAGAGGGTTGTTGCCGACTATGCCGCATCTGTAGGAACACCCCGCTAAAAAACGGCTGAGCGAACCTATTGAAAACAGCTTTTCCGGGTAAGCTAAAAGATATAACTTATTGAAAACAGCTTGCCGAGTAATCCAAACGAACAGAAAGACTTACCGTGACTTATCGAAATCAGCTTGCCAAGGAATCCATACAAACAGAAAGACTTACCGAGGCTTACCTAAACGGTTTTCCAAGAAAGCCAAACGAACAGAAAGACTTGCCGCGACCTATTGAAAAAGCTTTCCGGGTAAGGGAAAAGACACAAATGCTTTCCAAAGCGCCAAGCTGGCTTATCGAAAGGATTTTCAAGGAAGCCAAACGAACAGAAAAGCCGCCATACCGCCAAACGTGCTCATTGAGCGTAAACTACTTACACCTTATCTACCACAGGAGTATATTGAAGTCATTTGTCAGCGGCAACCTCACTCTTTACACTGAGATGCTATATGTTTGCCGCACAGGTAGCCTGTCGAAAATGCCAATTGCAGGTTATAACCGCCGGTGTCGGCATCTATGTCGAGGGTTTCGCCTGTAAAATAGATGCCGGGAGCTTTGAGCGACTGCATCGACAAAGGGTCTACCTCATCGAGCGACACGCCCCCCGCCGTCGTCACCGCCTCGGCAAAGCCTCCGTAATCGACCAACGGCAACACCATACATAACAGAGTGTCGGCAATGCGCACACGCTCATGCTGCGACAATGTCTTGACCCGTGAAGCCGTCGCCACTCCTGAGGCGACGGCGACAGGACGCACCAATGACCGCGGCACCATGCGACGCAGCAGTCCCTCGACCGTCAGCGAGCCGTCAGTCTCCACCTCGCGGACAATGCGCGCCACTAACTTGGCCTGCGTCAGGGCCGGCTTTAACGACAAGCGAAGCTCTGCCCTCTTCTTGTCGGTCAGCGCATCCACCGCATCACGGCTCAGTCTCAGCACTATGGCTCCCTCAAGCACATCGCCGTTTACGGTCATCTCTCCCATCTGACAAGCCACCTCCCGATGCTCCACCACCAACGTAAGCGCCACATTACGCAGGTTTTCATGCACACGCGCAAATATCGGGGCGTCGACCTTAAGCGACACTAACGACGGACGCAACGGCACTATGGTGTGTCCCAGCCGGTGGGCGAAGAGGTAACCGTCGCCCGTGGAGCCTGTCGCCCTGTAAGAGACGCCGCCGGTGGCAATGACCACGTTACGTGCCATTACGGAACGCCGTTCCATGTCTACCCTCCAGATATTGCCGTCGCGTGTTATGGCAGTCACCTGACAGTGACACTCTACCTGCACACCAGACTCATAAGCCATATCCACGAGTGCGTCGGCCACATCGAACGCCTTGCCACTGGCGGGAAAGAGACGACGGCCGCGCTCCTCTACCGTCCTTACGCCCGCCGCCTCTAACATGTCGCGCACATCAAACGGCGATAACGCCTCTAACGAGAAGCGCACAAAATCGGCTCCCGACCTCACCTTGGCAAGAAAGACATCAGGCGCAGACATGTTGGTGATGTTGCAGCGTCCCTTGCCCGTTATGCGTATCTTACGACCGCATTTCTCCATCTTCTCAGCAAGCAACACACTGCAACCGCCCTTTGCCGCCGTAGCCGCCGCCACAAGACCCGAAGCCCCGCCGCCGACCACTATTACATCATACACACTACTCATAATCAACATATTACACCACCGCCAACCACTCTATCGTCAATGTAGAATACCGCGGGCTGCCCTTTGCACACGGCCCATGCGCCCGGAGTGCCGAGCTTCACCTCTATGCCGCCGTCACAAGGTCGCGCCAGTGCCACTCCTTCCGGATTCCGCCCTATGCCCCGCACGGCCACACGCAGACGGTCAGAGTCAAACACCTCGTCGTCATTGCGCACAACCACATCACGCAACCTTATGGTATCGGCATACAACGAGTCGGCCGCACCTATATATAAGGTATTGGTGGCGGCCTCTATGCGCACTACGCACATGCCACGCGGTATGTCAAGACCCTTGCGCTGGCCTATGGTGTAAAAGGGAAAACCCTCGTGTGTGGCAATCACACGTCCCGCCATGTCGCACACCTTACCGCCTCGCAAGGAGTCAACCTCGCACCTCTGCCTCAGCAGATCGCCATAGCCGCCTCCACCGAAGAAACAGACACTCATGCTCTCGCGTTTGGCGGCAATGGAGCACAACCCCGCCGACGCCACCATCTCTTTGACATCGCTTTTGAGACAGCCGCCCAACGGCATCACAGCGCCGTCAAGCATCTGATCATCTAATCGCCAGAGGTAATAAGACTGGTCTTTGAGCTTGTCGGCCCCCCGCGCCACATAACGCCTTCCGTCGTGCTCCACAACCCTGCAATAGTGCCCCGTCGCCCATTGCTCAGCCCCTGTCTGCCGTGCCGCGCATACAAGCTCACGCCATTTGACCTCAGGATTACAGACGGTACACGGCGACGGTGTCGTCCCGGCAAGCAACCCCTCTATATAAGGCTCTATCACACTGTGCTCAAATCTTGACCTCACATCGCGCCATAACACCCTAACTCCCAAGGCACCTGACAAATAGTCTGCCGCACGCCCGTCGTCATTGCCCCACATCGACAACATCACCCCCACAACCTCATAGCCGGCCTCTTTGAGCATCAGCACGCAGGCCGCGCTGTCAACGCCTCCGCTCACCCCGACGACAATTTTTCTTTTCATCATCAAATACATTTAACTCACACACAGAACCATAACATCACCTAAGGCCCTTATGCGGCGTCTGTCTTCGGCAAAGATAGTCATTAACGGGCTAAAAACCATTTGTGGCATAGTGTTTGCGTTGACATTAACAAACAAAAACAACAACACAATGAGAACACTCAATACCATAGTATTTTTGATTTTAAGCCCACTTTTACTGCTGTTTTTCGGCATATTCATGATTACCAGAAAGGTGTCGGCCCGCAACGAGGCATCCATACCGATAAAGGTGTACAAGACACCGATGAACCATGTCATCATAAGAAGAGGGGTCGCCTGAAAGTTGGGGCGACCCTCTTTTTATGACCCGATTATAAAAGTGAAACAGCGCCAATCGCCCAAAATGCACAAACCCGCATACAAGAAAAAAAATATCGCGCAATGTTTGGTATTTTCCGAGAATTGATTACCTTTGTGAAGGTTCTATTTGTAAAAGAGAGAAGTTTTTCTTACATACGAATTTATTAAATTAGGTCCGTTTCGAACCAATACAACTTCTCCACTTAATTTTACATTGTTTAGTATTTCACAGAAAAATATTTTGTTGTTAAATTTTCTCGATTTTCAATAATTTGAAGATATTTCAGCAGATT
>JAIECQ010000165.1 GCA_029068395.1 Rikenellaceae bacterium | reverse complement strand
CGCTTTGGCTGTTGCTTTTGGCAAGGCTTTGTGGTTTGGCTTTGTACCTGTGTTGGCCGGGCGGTTGGTTTCGGCTGTGCACCTAACACCCCTTTAGCATGAAGGAGCCACGGGCCGAGCCTGCGGAGGCAAAGCGGGGAAGTGACGCGCTTCACCGCCGTGACTCAGTCACCGCCTACAATAGCGTGACGGGATTACGGGCCTCCGCGGGGGGAGGCGAGGCCCGTTGCGGCTCGTGCCTCGCCGCCCTGCCGGGGCAAAAGTCTATCGACATAAAACCCTGCGACACAAAAGCCTGCCGGGGCAAAAGTCTGCCTGTGCAAAAGCCCCGCAAAAGCATCTCGGTTAAATGAATGTATGCGGTTTCGTTTCTCACAGACCGCCTTGCCGGTGCGATAGCCTGCCGGCCACAAAACATGCACAGATGTCCTATCGTCGCTTTTCAAAGTGCTGATAATCTTTCACGCTCTGCCAGTCTCCGCCCCAGATGAATCCGCAACCGACAAACTGCTTGTGACAGAGATCTCCGGGGACAATCTTGTAGGGATAACTGCCTGAACGGTCGGCGTACGGCGCAGCACACGACGGCTCAACGACAGTGACGCCGTTGCGTTGTCTTACATAAGGGTTGTACCTGGGATTGATATCGACAGCAAGACCCTCGCTGTGGCGGGAGAGTTTTGATGTGCCCGATATGTATCTGAAATTGAACGACGACGAATTATTGGCCTGCATGGAGCGTTCGTCGTCGGCGTCATACTCGTCTATGAGCACCATGCGCTCTATGGGGTAGCCGTGCTCAAAAAGCGTTTTGAGTATTGCCACCACATCGTCACTTATGCTCTTGTGACATATCATCTCGCCTATCATTATGCGTTTGTCCGCATCGACATGCAACGCCCTTACATACCTGAGGTCGGATATAGGTACGGTGCAATCGGCCTTATACGACCTGCCGTATATCCTGCCAAAGACAAGGCTGTCTATCGGCTCATGACCGAAGCACCTGTCGATGCCGAATGTTGCGATGTCGCTTGCAGAGACAACATCACCGGCACGCCACCGCGCCAAACTCTCCGCTCCCGAAGCGGCATACTGGCCGGCAGCCGACTGCATCAGCAACACCGACAACATCATCAAAACCGATCTTTTCATCCCGATATTTTTGCGGCAAAGGTAACCATTAGGTACAGAGATGCCAAACATCCCACGCATGAACCTACGGCACCGAATGGCGCGGTGATGTTAGTGCGTGAAGCAGGCGGAAGGGGCAGGTCCGGCCTGCTGTCCTCAACTTTTTTCACAGGCGAGAAAAAAGCCTTATATTTGTGCCGTCGACATATTGAGACAATGGCGCCAAGATGCCGAGACAAAGGCGCCGAAAGCCAAACCCCGATAAAAGTTTACCATAAGTGGACAAGAGCGAAATATTATCACACCTTAGCCGCGTGCAAGCCGAGGCGGCAACGGCCATTGAGGGTCCGTCTTTGATTATTGCGGGAGCCGGTTCAGGCAAGACACGAGTGTTGACATACCGCATAGCCTACATGCTAGGCATGGGTATCAAGCCCTATAACATCATGGCCCTGACCTTCACCAACAAGGCTGCCGGCGAGATGAAAGAACGCATCGCCCAGGTGGCAGGAGCCTCTAATGTGCGCGGCCTGTGGATGGGCACGTTTCACTCGCTATTCTCGCGCATACTCAGGGCCGAGGCCGAGACGCTCGGGTTTACATCGTCGTTTACCATATACGACACCTCAGATGCCCGCAACATGGTGAAGACCATCGTCAAAGACTTCAACCTGAACGAAGACATATACAAGCCCAAAGATGTGGCGTCAAGAATATCGTCTCTTAAAAACGACCTTATAACACCGCAGGCCTACCGCTCCAACGCCGTCCATTCCGCAGCCGACAACGAGTCGCAACGTACGCGCATGGGCGACATATATCGCGAATATATGGTAAGGTGCAAGCGCAATAACGCCATGGACTTCGACGACCTGCTTCTTTACGCCAACCTGCTGTTCAGAGACCACAAGGAGGTGTTGCGCAAATATCAGGAGCAGTTCACCTATCTGCTTGTGGATGAGTATCAAGACACCAACTTCGCCCAATACCTTATAATAAAGGAGCTGTCTGCGCTCAACCGCAACATCTGCGTTGTAGGCGACGATGCACAGAGCATCTATTCGTTCCGTGGCGCCAAAATAGAGAACATCCTGCGCTTCAACAAAGACTATGCGGATGCCAAGCTCTTCAAGCTCGAGCAAAATTACCGCTCCACCCGCACAATAGTGGGAGCGGCCAACTCCATAATAAGCAAAAACAGCCGTCAGATACGCAAGGAGAGCTTCTCGGAGAAGGGTGATGGCGACCCCATCAAGCTGATAAGCGCCGACACCGACAAGCAGGAGGCCTTTGACGTTGTTGAGGACATGCAGCAGCAGATGGCTCGCAACAATCTGGCACCAAAGGACATAGCCGTACTATACCGCACCAACTCGCAGTCGCGCGTCATGGAGGATGCCCTGCGGTCGGCAGGCATACCGTACAAAATATACGGGGGTCTGTCGTTCTACCAGCGCGCCGAAATCAAAGACATAATGGCCTATGTGCGTCTTATAGTCAATCCTGACGACGACGAGGCGTTACGTCGCATCATCAATGTGCCGTCGCGCGGCATAGGTCCCTCGACTGTCGACAAGATTGTCGCCCGCGCCGCCGAGAGCGGCACCAGCATATGGCAGGCTCTCATATCGTCATCTCCCGCCGAGCTGGGGCTCAAGACGGCGACACTGAACAAGGTTGTCGACTTTGTGAACCTGATAAGGGGCCTTCAGTCGGCAGCGCTCGACAACACTGCTTATGACATTGTCTATCAGGCGGCCACAGCCAGCGGCATAATAGGCACCTACAAGATGAAGGGTACCGCAGAGGCACAGTCGTCGCTCGACAACATAGAAGAGCTTATCAACTCACTGAAGCAGGCCACCGACGAGGCTGTGCAAGAGGGTCGGCAACCCCAAAGCGTGGCCGAGTGGATGCAGGAGATATCGCTTCTCACGGACACCGACAAAGAGAAGCCAGAAGAGAATAACCGCGTGACACTCATGACCATACACTCGTCAAAAGGGCTGGAGTTTGGCAACCTTTATGTCATAGGCGTTGAAGAGGGGCTGTTTCCGTCGCCACAGACCGCAGAGTCGGTGCAGTCGCTGGAAGAGGAGCGCCGTCTGTTTTACGTGGCTGTCACCAGAGCCGTGTCGCGTTTGTGTCTGTCGTTTTGCTACAACAGGTATCGCTGGGGGACGTCGGTGCGCTGCATACCGAGCCGCTTTCTCAAAGAGATAGACCCCCAATATCTCGACGATGCGTCGGTGCTGGTGCCCGATGACACATCGTCTGAATTTGACGGCAACATACATGGCAATGACATGCAACACCGCAGCTTTTCGCCACGCCCCAGGAGAGAGGAGTTCAGGGCCTACAATGACGACATGCCGCGTAGAGAGAGCCTTCATTTCAAGTCGCGCGACAAGGCTGACACTTTCGGTTACCGGTACAAAAGGGTCAACGACACCATTGCCGACAGCAACACCTTAGCCCAGACGGCAGAGATAGATGTAGGCACCACCGTTGCGCACGACACATTCGGCAAAGGCATCGTATGCGACATAGACCGCAAATCGCCCAATGTCAAAGTGACTGTCGATTTCGGAGTGATGGGCAAACGCACCCTTATGCTTAAGTTTGCCAAGCTTAGAGTGTTAGAGTAACAAAAAGAGTGTCATTCAGGGTCTCTGTCTGCCTTTGTATGCGGCGGGGCAAATCGTACGACAGCTCTATACACAGCACTCATTTCAAGACTATTGGCCGCCATACTAATTTTCTTGTTGAAATATTTTACTCAAAAAAAATTCAAATTACAAAATAAACCTCTATCTTTGTGGCGATTTTGCGCGTACCAATAGACCGTACGCAAAAGGGGGTTTATTTAAATTAAAATGATGAAAAGATTTATTTCAGCATGTCTGGCTATAGGTGCATTTGCACTTTCAAGTTGTGAGAAAGAAGTTTCGCATCCCGGCGTTAGCGAAACTTACACCAGTCATTGGTATTACTCTTACGAAGCCATACAAAAGATAGACAACAAATCGGTAGGTCTGGCAGATGGCGAGTTCACACCTTACACTGTGACGACCATAGGCGACACGCTTTTGATATCGACCCTGAAGGCCAACAACTTAGGCAATTACGGTATAATTCTGTTTGACCTTAAGACCAACAAGCCTATTCGCACCATTAACTCGTGGACCGTCAACGGCGAAACTCAGTCTTTCGTGTTTGCCCACAAGCCCAATGACGCTGCCAATCTGGACGCATTGCTCAAATCGGGCGATCGTCTTTACGTGTTCGACTTGCAGTCAAGCATACATGCCTTTCAACTTCCCAGCCTTGAGTACATCTGCTGCATAGGCAACGGCAACTGGAACAATCAGGTGTTTCAGGCTCAGGCCGGCGTTGTCAAGGACGGACTTATATTCGCCCGCGACAAAGACGGTAAGATAAGCACATATAAAGAAGAGCTGATAAAGCCCGAGAACAACCACAAGATAACGCGCTATCGCTACTCTGCCATTGACGGTGGAAGCTCTAACAACGGTTTCAACGCCCATTACATGCAGGTGGTTGACGATGTCATACTTCTCTCAGACTATGAGAAGATGTGCATACGCACCATAGACCCCTCGCTGGTCAACGACCAGATGAAGAACGGCACCTCTTTGGACGTACACGAAAAGCTATTCAAGCTTCCGTTCAAGCCCAGGACATTCGCATTGACGAAAGATCGCATATACCTCACCGGCAACAATAGCAAGATCAGCATATACGATCGCAACACGCACGACTCTATCACCGTATTCAATTCTATCAAGGGGCACACATTCACATTCCCCGAGAGAATATATGCTCAAAACGACTCTATTTTCTGGATCTCTGACCGCAATGCCAAACTGTTGGTCAAGATGCAGAGCTTCAAAAACGAGATACGCGAATATGATCAGATTGGCGACCACATAATACTCGTCAAAGACCCCCAGGCCCGTCACACATACGGAGCCCAAAAGGGCATTCTCGTCGATACGCGTACCCACGAGATAATAGAGACACGATAAACACAACAAAAAAAGGAGCCTTAAAGGCTCCTTTTTTTGTTCCCAGGATTTGGGAGGAGTGCCGGGTTAGCGGGATGGAGTTCATCCGATTATGGATATATCAAGTTCACCTCCGGCTCTAATTCCGTGGAGTTTCCCGCTGTCGGTTTCCGCCGCAACGACTCGCCCGGTACGTTGTACTACGCGGGTGTCGAGGGCTACTATTGGTCGTCAGTTGCGTACAGTTCTACCGGCGTGCACTACCTGTACTTCGATAACAGCGATTTGGTCATATATAACTCCAATAAGCATTACGGTCGTAGCGTGCGTTGTGTCCGCTAAATATTAATACTTTGGTTCTTTGATTTCTTTGATTCTTTCCCGTGGGATTGCGTAAGCGGTTGTGGGCCGGCGCTGGCGCCGGCCTCACGGGGCGAGTGTCGGGGGCGTGATGAAATTGAGCCCTGAGGCGTGAAACAGGCGGGGCGCTTTGGCCGTTACTTTGGCAAGGCTTTGTAGCTTACCGGTTTGCTTTGGCCGTTACTTTGGCAAGGCTTTGGGGCTTACGGTTTGACTTTGTGCCTGTGTTGGCTGGCGCTTTGGCTGTAGCTTTTGACAAGGCTTTGTAGTTTGTGGTTTGACTTTGTAGCTTACGGTTTGGCTTTGTGGCTGTGCTGGCAGGGCGGCTGGCTTCGGCTGCGCACCTAACGTGCCTTTAGCGTGGAGGAGCTACGGGCCGAGCCTGCGGGGGCAAAGCGTGAAAGTGACGCACATCACCGCCGTGACTTAGTCACCGCACTACAATAGCGTGACGATGTTACGGGCCTCCGCGGGGGGAGGCGAGGCCCGTTGCGGCTCGTACCTCGCCGCCCTGCCGGGCACAAAAGCCTGCCGGTGCAAAAACTACCTTTGAAGAAAGTACCCGCAAAAGCATCTTGGTTAAGTGAAAGTGTGCGGTTTCGTTTCACTCAGACCGCGCTGCCGGGTTTCCTGCCGGAGCGAGGTGGGCCGGCGCTGGCGCCGGCCTCATCGGCGTGGAGGTCGAGGGTGTGATGATGGTCTTGCGTAGTGAGTGACAAAGACGTGCGGCACCTTGGGTTGCCCGGTACGTGCCTTTAGCGTGAAGGAGCTACGGGCCGAGACTGCGGGGGCAAAGCAGGGAAGTGACGCGCGACGGGGGCGTGTTTTAGGCACTGACTGTAATTACTTGCCGAGGTTACGGGCCTCCGCGGGGGGGAGGCGAGGCCCGTTGCGGCTCGTGCCTCGCCGCCCTGCCGGCGCGGAAGCCATGCGGTGCAAAACTGGCGACACTAAACCATGCGGTGCGGAAAGCCTACCTGTGCAAAAACAACCTGTGCCAAAAGCACCGCAAAAGCATCTCGGTTAAGTGAAAGTATGCGGTTTCGTTTCACTCACACCGCGGTGCCTCGCCGCCCTGCCGGAGCGGAAGCCTGCCGGTGTAAAAGCCATGCGGCACAAAACCCTGCCGGGCAAAACCATAAGTTGCAAACCTCTGTCTAAACAAAAACCTCGCCAACCCCAAACAGGCCTCCGGCGGCGCTACTTTCGCCACCAAGTTGCCCTCTGAGTGCAGTGGTACACGTGCAGAGTCACACGGTAAGTTCTACCAGTGGGGCATCAATGTGGCGTGGAATACCACGGGGTCGTCGGCTGCGGGCGCCACTCCAAGCGGGTCGTGGAACACGTCGACTTATCCTGCTGATTGGAATACCCAGCCTTGCCCTGACGGTTACCGTCTGCCAACCAATACAGAGTATCAGAATCTGATAGATAATTGCACACGCACAAACGGCGGTGGATGGTCTTCTTCTGATTACGGATATATTACCTTGACGTTAAAGACAGACTCGTCTAAGAAATTGGAGTTTCCCGCTGTCGGTTGGCGCTACGACTCGGACGGTACGTTGACCAGTAGCGTGGGTGAGTACGGGCGTTATTGGTCGTCAGTTGCGGGTGGTTCTATCTACGCGTACGGCCTGTACTTCTATAGCAGTGATTTGAGCGTGCTCGGTAGTACCAATAAGCGTGTCGGTTTTAGCGTGCGTTGTGTCCGCCAATGATTAATTCTTTGGTTCTTTGATTTCTTTGATTCTTTCCCGAGGGATTGCGTAATGGCCATAGTTGGCCCGGTACTGGCGCCGGACTATTTGTTTGTCATTATATCGAGCACAAGTTTGTCGGTAGCCTCCATGCCTTTAGTGCCTATTATCGTAAGGTTTTTGATACATGTGTCTACGTCGTCGTCGATAATACCCTCTACCGATGAGACATATTTCCCTTCCATTGCAAGCATTGCAGACATTATGGCGGTTGAGACGCCGCTGCACAGTTTCATGGCACAACTCGGTTTGGCGCCATCGCAAATCATGCCTGTGAGGTTTGCAATCATGTTTTTAACGGCGAACGTAACGTGCTCGTAACCTCCGCCCATAAGCATGGTTATGCCACAGCTCGAACCCGTGGCGGCAACCACGCATCCGCACAATGCCGAGAGTCTGCCGAGGCTTTGTTTTATGTATATGGCCGTCAGGTGACTGAGTGTAAGCGCTCTTGCCAGCTCCTCTTCACTCTTTTGACGTTCGCGGGCAAAGACCACCACCGGAAGTGTAGCGGCGATACCCTGATTGCCGCTTCCCGAGTTGCTCATCACGGGCATCATCGTGCCTCCCATGCGGGCATCGCAAGCCGCTGACGTATATGACAATACGTGCATAAATATGCTATCGCCCATTATACCCACCTCAAGGCTGTTGCGCAAAGCCTTGCCCAGACCGTGGCCGAAGTCGCCTTTTAGCGATTGCTCTGCCACTGCCGTATTGAGACGGGCGCTCTCAAGAATGAATTTTATATAGTCAAAGGGTGCGGTGGTGGCAAACTCATACACTTTTGCCAGCGAAAGGTCGACTCGTGGACAAAGGTCGTCTGAGTAGGCAGAAGAGCAACGCTTGTCAAGCAATATCTGACCGTCGCGCTCTAAATAAACGAAACAGGTGTGGTTGGCGGCAATTACGGCTGTCGCCGAGTGTTCGCCTGCGAATGTCTTGACCTCTATATACAGCTTTTCTGTGATATTATGCTTGAGCGATATTTTTATGCAGTCAGACTCTGTCATGGCACGTCCGCGCGCCACCGCCTCGGCCGTACAGTCTTTAAGGACTTCAAGCCCGTATTCAGACTTGCCTATAAGCACACCAAGGGCGATAGCTATCGGCAGACCTACCATGCCTGTGCCCGGGATGCCGACACCCATGGCATTCTTGAGTATGTTGGCACTCAATTCCGCTTCGATACGTTCCGGACGACTACCCAAAAGCTCTGTCGCACGTGCCGCACACAAAGCAACGGCAATGGGTTCGGTGCATCCTATGGCAGGAACGACCTCGCGTTTGATAAGGTCGGTGATCTCTTTTATTTCAGCTTGGTCCAGGCTGGCAGTTTTTGACTTTATTCACCAACAAAGATAGTAATTATTTTGAGAAACAATTAGAAGATACTCGCTT
>JAIECQ010000164.1:37547-39049 GCA_029068395.1 Rikenellaceae bacterium | reverse complement strand
GTTTGAGGGGGGGGCCGAGCTGACCCCCGCCGACAGGGGGTGGGCACAAGTGTGTCAGGAGCAGTTGCGCGAGCTTGGGTTTGACTTCACGTTGGGCGACGACTCGACGGTGACACTGACGGCCATACCCGCCGACGACACATCGTCAGATGCCGCAACGCTGTTTGAAGAGGTGCTGCAAGGCGTCAAGACCGCAGAAGAGGGGGTATATGCCGACAACAAGCGCGAGGGTTTCATGGCTTCGCTGGCACGTGCCGCCGCCCGTTCGGGGTCGACGAGCCTTACCGACACGGAAGCCAAGGCGTTGGTGGACGAGTTGCTGAGGTGCGGCAACTTCACCTACACACCCGACGGCACACTGATATATGTGTCGCTGAGCAGAACGGAGATAGACCGGATGTTTTAGGGCCGCTTATCTACGGACACAAAAAGTCACACTACAAAATGTTACGGCACAGGCCGGAAAAAATATTTACGATGTTCAGAAACATTTCTCCCGCAGTCAAAAACCTGCTGATAATAAACATTCTGGTATTCATGGCACAAACGATGTTGCCATGGGGACGCACCATAGACACCACATTTGCACTGCACACGTTCGGCTCGGACGATTTCAAGGTGTTCCAGATCATCACCTCCATGTTTATGCACGCCGACTTCAGCCACCTTTTCATGAACATGTTCGCCCTGTGGATGTTCGGCTCTCTGCTCGAACGCGACTTGGGGACCAACAGATTTCTGTTCTACTATTTCGTGTGCGGCATAGGCGGAGGCATATTGCACAACCTGACCCTCATGTGGCAGACCCACTCGATGCTCGAACAGGCGCAACAGTTTTTCGACAACCCCTCAAACTCACTGCTGGCCCAGTTCATCGCCGATTACGGCAGAGGCATATACAGCTTTCCGGCACTCGAAGGGGCGCTTGACAGCTATCCCCTGATAAACGGAGCACACGAGGCTGTAAACGACATAATAGAGACATACTCAAACCGCACCACGGTGGGAGCCTCGGGGGCCATATTCGGCATATTGCTGGCTTTCGGCATGATGCACCCCAACGACCGGATAATGTTGCTGATACCCCCCATACCTATGAGAGCCAAATATTTCGTCATGGCGTACGCGGTGGCAGAGCTGGCATTAGGACTATACGGCAACGACAACATTGCACACTTCGCCCATCTGGGAGGCATGTTGTTCGGACTGATATTGATATTGTACTGGCGCAGACATGGCGGGCTGTACGACTATAACTATATGAGGTGGGACTAACAGGGGGTGCGGCGGTTTGCCTGCTTGCCGGCTGAGGTTTGCCGACCGGAGAAGTGGCTATATTTACTGTCTGAGGGCCGGCTTTGGCCACCGACTGTGGGTTTGCCGGTTGTGGTTGTGCCGGTTTCAGCCTGGGAGAAAAAATAAAAAAGGAACTTCATATAGAAGTTCCTTTTTCCGTGAGCTGATGACGAGATTTGAACTCGTGACCCCTTCCTTACCAAGGA
>JAIECQ010000164.1:0-37537 GCA_029068395.1 Rikenellaceae bacterium | reverse complement strand
GAAGTGCTCTACCCCTGAGCTACATCAGCATGGGCGGTTAAATACGAAATCTCACCTGACCGCCATTTTAAAAATGTTCTTCCCGTTAAAGGAAGGTTGGAGCGGAAGACGAGACTCGAACCCGCGACCCTTAGCTTGGAAGGCTAATGCTCTACCAACTGAGCTACTTCCGCGGTTTGTGGGGAGGGCAGGATTCGAACCTACGAAGACATAAGTCAGCAGATTTACAGTCTGCCCCAGTTGGCCACTTTGGTACCTCCCCAAAAATATTCTTGAGAGCCGATGGAGGGATTCGAACCCACGGCCTGCTGATTACAAATCAGCTGCTCTGACCAACTGAGCTACATCGGCGTGGCTCTCTCAGTGTTTTTTGGTCGTGCAAATATAGAGACTATTTCAATACAATCCAAATATTTCAGACACTTTTTTGCGTCTTTTTACTGCCTTTTTGCTTAAAGAGCTAAACATCAATGTTTTGCACCCCACCAAAAACGTCTACCGCTTTTCTGAAAAACGGCCGGCACTCAGGGCAACAAGCATAAGGTCGGCCAGCACCACCGCCACCGCCGCCTCGGCAATGACAGGCACGCGCAAGGCTATGCAGGCATCATGGCGCCCCCTCACCCTCAGAGGAGCTACGGTGTCGGCAGAGAAGTCGTATGTATCCTGAGGCGCCGATATGCTCGAAGTGGGCTTGACGGCTATGCGGCACACTATGTCGTTGCCGTTGGTTATGCCGCCATTGACACCTCCGGCGTGGTTGGTTACGGTATGTCCCGCAGCATCGGCAATGGGGTCGTTGTGCTGAGAGCCGGTGCGTGCGGCAGAGGCAAATCCCTCGCCGAACTCCACCCCGCGCACCCCCGGTATGGAGAACAAAAGGTGCGACATGCGGCTCTCGACAGAGTCGAAAAAGGGCTCGCCCCACCCCACAGGCACTCCGGTGGCGGTGCACTCGACAATGCCGCCTACAGAGTCACCATGGGCCATGGCCTCTTCTATAATGTCTGCAAAGCGCCCTTGGTCGTCACAGCCGCCCACTGCCGTAACCCCGGCGGATATGGCAACGCCGTAACGGGACAGCATCTTCTTGGCTATACTGCCGGCCACAACAAGGCCCAGTGTTATGCGTCCGGAGAAGTGGCCGCCGCCGCGATAGTCGTTGAACCCGCCGTACTTGACACGGGCGACAAAGTCGGAGTGTCCCGGGCGCGGATGGCTGACAAGGTTGGAGTAATCGCCGCTGACGGTGTTGTCGTTGTCGAAGAGCACCGTAAGAGGCGCCCCTGTAGTGTGTTTATCAAACACGCCGCTGACGATGCGCGGGGTGTCGGTCTCTCTGCGGGGGGTGGTGCCACGCGCTCCCGGCTTGCGGCGGGCAAGGTCGGCAAGGAGGTCTGACTCGCAGAGAGGGAGTCCGGCAGGTATGCCGTCGACTGTAACGCCGACGCTGCTGCCGTGCGACTCGCCAAAGAGCGATATGCGGAAAAGGGTGCCGGTAGTGTTCATGGTCACATGCTTTTACGCGCCCTTTTGGCCATGGCCGAGGCGAACACGAAGTTGTTGAGCTCTTTGTTGTCGCTCATCAGTATGTCGTCTTTGCTGCCATGCCACCACATCTTGCCCTTATATATGAACACTATGGTCTCGCCTATCTCCATCACCGAGTTCATGTCGTGGGTGTTGATGATGGTGGTGATGCCATACTCTTCCGTTATCTCTTTTATGAGGTTGTCGATGACAATGGAGGTGAGGGGGTCCAGACCCGAGTTAGGCTCGTCGCAGAAGAGGTAACGCGGCTTCATGACAATGGCCCGGGCTATCGACACGCGCTTGACCATGCCTCCGCTTATCTCTGACGGATAGAGCCTGTGCGCATTTTCAAGCCGCACGCGTTTGAGGGTCTCGTTGACCATGTCGAGTTTCTCCTCTTCCGAAAGGTCGGTGAATACATCGAGCGGAAACTTGACGTTCTCTACGACAGTGAACGAGTCGAAAAGCGCCCCGCCCTGGAATATCATACCCACCTGCTTTCTTATCTCTTTCTTGTGTTTGAAGTCGAGCGTGTTGTAGCACACATCGTCGTAATATATATTGCCGTCGTCGATATTGTGCAACCCCACCAACGACTTGAGGAGCACGGTTTTGCCCGAGCCGCTCTGCCCTATTATAAGGTTGGTCTTGCCTGTCTCGAAAACGGCAGAGACGTTGTCGAGCACTGCGCGCCCGTCAAACTGTTTTGTTACATGGTCGGCTTTTATCATGGCCAGTTGTTTAGTAGTTGAAGAAGAGCTTGGTCAGTATCACATTGAAAACCAACACCACTATGGTGCTCGACACCACCGCCTGCGTGCTCGACCGCCCCACCTCAAGCGAGTTGCCCTTGGCGTAATAGCCGTAATATGACGAGACCGACGTTATGATGAACGCGAAGATTATCATCTTGGTAAAGCCGTAAAAGACCAGATAGGGACGGAAATCGCTGGTAAGGCCGGTCATGAAGTCGTCGGGCGTCATCATGTCGACAGTAAAGACGATAAAATAGCCGCCAAGCACGCCCACAAACATACTCATAAGCGTGAGCATGGGGAAAAAGACCATAGCCGCTATTATCTTGGGCAGTATCAAGTGGTTGGCCGAGTTGACACCCATTATCTCAAGGGCGTCTATCTGTTCGGTTATGCGCATGGAGCCTATCTCTGAGGCTATGTTTGAGCCTACCTTGCCGGCAAGTATCAGCGCCACAATGGTGGAGCTGAACTCCAAGATGAGCGACTCGCGGGTGGCATAGCCTATGAGATACTTGGGCAAAAAGGGCGATTCGAGGTTAATGGCCATCTGGAGTGCCACAACGGCTCCCATGAACACCGATATTATGGCCACGATACCTATGGAGTTAAGCCCCAGCTTCTCCATCTCGTCCATCAGCTGACGGGTAAACACGCGTCTTTTGACAGGACGGGTGAACACCTTTTGCATCAGCATCATATAGTTGCCTATCTCTGCGAGTATCTTGGTTACGAACATCTTCTTTAATTTTAGTTACCGGCTCACACCCTGTCACAAAAAACATCGGCAAAACACAGAGAGCCGTCTCTCGGTGCAAGAGAGCCTCTGCCCTGCATCTGTGCCGCTCCAAGGCTCCGCACAAGGCTCTGCCCACAGGTGTTGACCGAGACAAAGATAAGACTTTTTCCGATAGGGTGTACAAAAGCCGCCCCATTTTCGTTGTCGCGACCTTCCGCAGGGACAGACAACAGCCTTCTCACCATTAAAAAGCGTATTCATGCCTGCCCTACAAACGACATGGCCATACTTTCAATATAAAGTATTACATTTGTGTAAAATTACATACGCAAACAGTCATGTCAAAACACCTCACACCGCTATTGGCAGGAGCGCTATTGCTCTTCTCTTGCCGCCAGGCAGCTCCGCCCGACCCTGTGTACCCCATCCCCACACGCAACCAGATAGAGTGGCAGAAGATGGAAAACTACGCCTTCGTACACTTCGGGCTCAACACGTTCAACGACCTCGAATGGGGCTATGGCGACACCCCCGCGTCCACATTCAACCCCACCGACCTCGACTGCGACCAGTGGGCGCGCACCATCAAGGCCGCGGGCCTCAAGGGTGTCATGCTCACGGCCAAGCACCATGACGGTTTCTGCCTGTGGCCATCTAAGTACACCGAATACAGCGTCAAGAACTCGCCCTGGAAAGAGGGCAAGGGCGACATGGTCAAAGAGCTGTCAGAGGCATGCCGCCGTCACGGGCTAAAGTTCGGCATCTATCTGTCGCCCTGGGACCGCAACCACGCCGAATATGGCCGTCCCGAATATGTCACCTATTTCCACAACCAGATGGAAGAGCTGCTGACAGGTTACGGCGACCTGTTCGAATATTGGTTTGACGGGGCCAACGGCGGCGACGGATGGTATGGCGGCGCCAACGAGAAACGCAGCATCGACGCACGCACATATTACAGGTATGAGGATGCACGCAAGACCATCAACCGATTGCAGCCCGAGGCCGTGATATTCGGAGGCACCTGCGCCGACATACGCTGGATAGGCAACGAGCAGGGATGGGCCGCCGAGACCAACTGGGCCATGTTTGACGACCACAAGGGGGGCGAACCCACAGAAGGCATGCAGGACGGGCAGACGTGGCTACCCGGCGAGTGTGACGTGTCTATACGTCCGGGATGGTTTTACCACCCCCGCGAAGACCATCAGCTGCGCAGCCTGTCGCACCTTGTCGACCTCTATTACCGCAGTGTCGGTCACAACTCCAACCTGTTGCTCAACTTCCCCGTTGCGCTCAACGGCAAGATACACCCTGCCGACTCTGCACGCGCCGTAGAATGGCGCCGCACGATAGATGCCGAACTGGCCACCAACCTGTTGCGCAAGGCCGAAGCCAGCGCCGACAACCACCGCGGAGGCTCGCGGCGATATGCTCCCGACAAAGCCGTCGACGGCAAATGGGACACCTACTGGGCCACCGACGACTCTGTGCACCACGGCTGCATCACCCTGACGCTGCCACAAAAAGAGCACATCAACCGACTGCTGATACAGGAGCACATCCCTCTGGGTCAACGCGTCATATCTTTCTCTGTCGAGTATCTCGCCGACGGCAAATGGCTCCCTGTCGACACCCCCGAGAAGACCACCACCGTCGGCTACAAGCGCATACTCAGGTTTCCCACCGTTGAGACCGACCAGATGCGTATATGCTTCGACAAGTCGCGCGGCCCCTTGTGCATCAACAACATAGAGGCATTCTGCGCTCCCGTGCTGCTTGAAGAACCCGCCATAACCCGCGATGGCGCCGACAGGGTCATCATCACCTCGGGCGACAGAGAGTCGGCAATATATTACACCACCGACGGCACCACCCCCTCGGCATCATCACTGCGTTACGACCCGTCTCATCCCTTCGTCATGCCGGGCAAGGGGCAGGTCAAGGCTGTCAACATCGACCCGGTGACCGGACGTCAAAGCGCCGTCGCCGTCAAACGGTTCGATATCCCAGCGTCGCGCTTCACCCTCAAAGGCGGCAACAGAGAGCAGACTCGCGGGTATAAAGCCATGTTCGACGGCAACGGATACACCGCCTATTACCTGCCCGCAGGCGCCAAACAAGAGGTCGTGATAGACCTTGGCGGCACATACCGTCTCAGAGGCTTTACATACACCCCCGACCAAAACAGATGGGCTTCGGGCGTCATAACCCGCTTTGAGCTGTATGTAGACAACCGTCCCGTGGCCGCGGGTGAGTTTTCCAACATCAAGAACAACCCCATAGAGCAGACGGTTACATTCAACCCGGTCAAGGGGCGCACCGTCAAGCTCGTGGCCACCGACCTTGCAGGCGGCAGCCGCGCCGGCATAGGGGAGTTTTCGGTATTGACCGACGAAGACTGACCCCGCAGCCTCAGATGCCGACAGGACAGACAAAAAGCGACGGACCTCCTCCGTCGCTTTTTGTGTCTTCCCGTCAAAGGTGCGTAAGAGCGTACGGAGCGGTGCGGCGCACTGTTTGCAGAGGCATGGCCTGTTTCGGAGTCTCGTTTTTTTTTCGTAGCTTTGTTTGGATTTAAAAGCACTATAATGCAGAAGACGATACACCCCTCTCCGATATCGGGTACCACGACGGCCCCGTCGTCAAAAAGTTATGCCCAGCGGGCCATTGCGGTAGCCGCACTTGCCGACGGCGAGTCTATATTGCGCAACATAGGACGATGCGCCGACATTGACGCAGCCCTGTCGGCGGCCGAGGCTCTGGGGGCTACAGTCACCCGCACGGGTGGAGATATCTCCATCATAGGCCACACGGCTCCTGTGCAGGCGTCGGGCGTGCTGTCGGTGGGCGAGTCGGGACTGTCGGCGCGTCTTTTCACCCCCATAGCCGCGCTGCTGTCTGAAGAGATGGTGATAACGGGATGCGGGTCGCTGATGTCGCGTCCGGTGTCGATGATGGAGGAGCCGTTGCGCCGCTTGGGCGTGAGGGTGACAACATCAAACGGAAGACTGCCTGTAACCGTGTGCGGACCGCTGAGAGGGGGGCAGGTAGAGGTGGACGGCAGCATAAGCTCGCAGTTTCTGTCAGGGCTGCTCACCGCACTGCCTCTTGCCGAGGGCGACTCGGTGATAACGGCAGACAATCTGGTGTCGCGTCCTTACATAGACATGACATGCGATGTGCTGCGCTCGTTTGGCGTGCATGTCGACAACGACAGCTACCGTACATTCACCATAAAGGGCGGGCAGCGCTACAAGCATCAGTGTTACAACATAGAGGGCGACTGGAGCGGGGCCTCGTGTCTGCTGGTGGCGGGGGCCCTTGCCGGCGACGTTACGGTGACCAACCTGTGCGGACGGTCGTTGCAGGCCGACAAGGCCATACTCGAAGCGTTAGATTATGCCGGCGCCGACATTTCGATAGAGTGGGGACATGTGAGGGTCAGACGTTCGAGGCTCGACTCCTTTTCGTTCGACGCCACCCACTGCCCCGACCTATTCCCCGCATTAGTGGCGCTGGCGGCCGGATGCAGAGGCGAGAGCATACTGCTGGGCACAAGCCGCCTGACACACAAAGAGAGCGACAGGGCGGGGGTGCTGATAGACCTCTACTCTGCCATGGGCATAGAGATAAACGCCGAGTATGACGACGCAATGATAATACGCGGAGGCGATATAAAGGGAGGGGTAAGCCTGTCGAGCCACGGCGACCACAGAATGGCCATGTCGGTGGCCGTGAGCGCGTTGAGGGCAGACAAGCCCATAACCATAGAGGGGGCGGAGGCTGTATCAAAATCTTATGCCGGATTTTTTGACGACTTAAAAAGGCTGACAGGAAAGTAAAAAACATCACTGTCAACTTGTTGGCATACAGGCGATTTTAACAACATCGGCATAATTTGAATTAAAAAACATCAGAAATATTTGCACAATATAAACAAACAACCTATATTTGCACCCGTAAAACGGATACGGGGTGTAGCTCAGCCCGGTTAGAGTACACGTCTGGGGGGCGTGTGGCCGCTGGTTCGAATCCAGTCACCCCGACTGGTTGTGTAAAAGGAGCCGAGATTGATTCTCGGCTCCTTTTGCATTTATTCCCGAGAAGGCATTGGGTCATTCCATAGTAGCCGCCCGGCAAAAGGCTGCATGTGCCGCGGCATCACGGCATGGCGTCGCAGGCTTGTTGTCGAAAATGATTATCTTTGCCGCATGAAAACGAAAATAACAGTATATACAGACGGCTCGTCACGGGGCAATCCGGGTCCGGGGGGCTATGGGGTGGTATTGCAGTCGGGGCAGCACTACAAAGAGCTGTCGGCGGGCTATCGTCTCACCACCAACAACCGCATGGAGCTGCTGGCCGTGATAGCAGCCT
Source organism: Rikenellaceae bacterium (assembly GCA_029068395.1). GTDB lineage: Bacteria > Bacteroidota > Bacteroidia > Bacteroidales > Rikenellaceae > CASDZP01. The sequence goes on along the minus strand of JAIECQ010000164.1, from coordinate 30,130 downwards.
TAGAGGCCATAAAGGCCGACAATCCCGAGGTTATCATATATTCCGATTCAAAATATGTGGTCGACTCGATAACGCTCGGCTGGGTGTTCGGATGGGCGAAAAACAGATTCAAAGACAAGAAAAACAAAGACCTGTGGATGCGTTACCTGCCTCTGCACCAGAAATTCAGGCCGCAGTACGTATGGGTCAAGGGCCACGCCTCCATACCGCTCAACGAAAGGTGCGACCGCCTGGCCACCGCAGCCGCCGACTTGCCCGACCTGCCCGCCGACGAAGGGTATGAGCGGCAGATGTGACGGCGGTGTCTGCGCGGAGGGCTATCGCCGCCCCTTGCAAGAGAGGCTGCCGCTAAGTGTCAGCGTGTTATCTTTGTCTCTGACTTGTGCGTAGCACATTTTGTTAGGTTATGCCGAAAAATAATTATCTTTGCTTGTCATAATATGCAAAAATGAGATTGATATCTAAATACATGACGGTCGCACTGCTGTTTGCCGGCGCCTTTGCTGTCAACTGGGGATGTGCCAATCCGTCGGCGCCTACAGGCGGTCCTCAAGACACACTGCCGCCACGCATACTCTCTATAGTGCCGGCCAATTTCACCACTCACTTCGGCGGCGGACGCATAGTAATAACCTTTGACGAGTATGTGCAGCTGAAAGATGTGCAGAAAGAGGTCTTGATATCGCCCCCCACAGAGCGCAGACCCATGATGTCGATCAAGGGCCGGTCGGTGCACATCAATTTCACCGACGATATCAGGCTCGAACCCAACACCACATACAAGATAGACTTCGGCAAGGCCATTGCCGACAACAACGAGGGCAACATACTATACGGATTTTCTTACGTGTTCTCGACGGGCGACCACATAGACTCGCTGGCCATGTCGGGGCAGGTGGTGGACGCATTTTCGGGTGACTCGTTGTTTAACGCCACCATGCTGTTTTTCGACGCCGCGGCCGACACCGTCGCTTACGACTCGACCCTATTTACAGGCAAACCCCTGTCTACGGCCCGCACCGACAACATGGGCGTATTTCTGGCCACCAACCTCAAACCCATGAGTTACCGCATATATGCCATTGCCGACGAAAACGGCAACGGACGGTATGAGCCGGGTACCGACAAGGTGGCCTTCATAGACTCGGCATACAACCCCGCCCAGATGCCCCCCTTCAAGGTGTGGTGGAACAAAAAGCGCATGCGCATAGAGGCGACTCCGCAGATAAGGATGCGCGCTTTCGGCGAGGAGGCCATCCGCCGACAGTCGCTCACCAAGATAACGCGCACCGACAGGTATTCGTTCTTCCTTGAGTTTTCATCGCAATATCCCAAGGGCGTGCGCATAATGATGGACCGCGTAGACAGCTCGGCCTTCATTGTCAAACGGTCACGCCACGGCGACTCTGTCAATGTGTGGATAGACACCACGCTGGTAAAAGGAGGCGTGCCCGACACCTTAAAGGGCGTGGTGGAGTTTATGACCACCGACTCGATAGGACGCGACACGCTCGGATATCGTTCGTTCAGGCTTGCTCCCCTGAGAGAGGTGCGCAGGAATGCACGAAAAGAGGAGACCGAGAAGCCCGAAAACCCGTTCAAGGTGGAGGTGAGGGCCTCTAACCCGCTAAATCCTCACGGCACCATAGACATGCGTTTCAAGGTGCCGTTGCGTCAACCGCTGACCGACAGCATCATACTTATGGCCGAGGTCAAAGAGGAGGTGAAAGAGGGTCCGCGCGGCGACAGGCGACTGGAGCAGAAAGCGAGCGAGCCTAAAGAGGCCGTGTTTGAAAAGGCGCCGTTCACATTCGAGCGTGACAGCATCGACATACTGCTATGGCGGCTTGGCAGCAAGTGGAGGCCCGACAGCCGTTACAGACTTGAAATATTGCCGGGAGCGCTGACCGACATTTACGGTGGAAGCAACGACACTCTGAAGTCGGACTTCACGGTGATGAAACCCGACAACTACACCCGCTTCATTCTCGATGTCAAGGCCGACGCCTCCAAGAGATACATAGTGCAGCTGACAGCCCCAAACGGCGACATAAGATATGAGAAAAAGCATGTAGGGACCGGCAAGGTGACCTTCGACTACATAGAGCCGTCGCAAGACTACAGGATACGCATAATAGAGGACTTAGACAACAACGGCATGTGGGACAGCGGACGCCTTGTAGACAGGGTGCATCCCGAGCGCGTGGTATTCTTTGCCGACGACCACGGCAACAGCGTAATAAGCACCAAGGCCAACTGGGACATACTGCTCACGTTAGACATGGACCACATATTCGACGGCGCCGCCACCAACGTGCGTAACACCATAACCAAACCGGGCAATGCCGACGAGTCGACCAACGATATGCCGGTAAGCGATGAGGAGGATGAGTAATGAAGACAATAAGACGAGCGGTAGTGATCGCGCTGGCAATAGTGACCACAGCCCTTTCGGCATCGGCCCAGGGGGGGCACTATATAGGCATAAGGGGAGGCGCGGGAGCCAGCAAGGTGAGGTTTTATCCGCGCAAGGAGAGCAAATTGCTGTTGCCCAACATGACTTACGGCGTGGCATACAAATATTTGGGCGGCGACCGCTTCTTCGGGGGTGTGGAGCTTGACGTCAACTATGTGGAAAAGGGCTATAAATATCTTGTAAAGAGCGACTCGGACTCATCGTTGCAGCGCAAGCTCACAGCCATAGAGCTTCCTTTCATGTGGCAGCCGCACGTGTGGTTCGCGCAAAACAGAGCGAGGTTTTTCCTCAACGCCGGCCCATACCTGTCATATATGCTCAAGACCTCTGACGAGAGGCTGGTGTCGAAAAAAGATGGCGAGCAGGCGGTTTACTCGTACGACTTCAACTCTCTGCGCGACAACCGCCTGGAGTATGGCCTGAGTGCCGGCGCGGGATTTGGCGCCACCATTGCCGGCAGACTGGAGGTGTTGTTCGAGTTCCGCTACGTGGTGGGCTTCTCAGACATTCTGAAAAACCCCAACAAATATCCGGGCAGCATCACTCAGGAGTCGCCCATAGACCAGATGAACGTGACATTGGGCATACACTATCTGTTTATCAGGCAGTCGGGCCGCAGCACCATAGCCAAAGAGCCGCGCGTGAGCAAAAAAGAGCGCCGGCAGAGGCGGCAGTGACCTCATGATGAAAGGGGCCAGAGGGCAGACGGGCCAGAGGGCAGACGGGCCAGGGAGCAAACGGACAACATTAATTTTTCCTTAAAAATAACATGGACGAGACATCACCCAGAGCATTAAAGCTGTCGCGGCAGATACAACGCGACATAGGCGACATATTCACACGCGAAAGCTCATACCTCATACCGGGCACCATGGTGTCGGTGACGGTTGTGCGCATGAGTCCCGACTTGTCGTTCGCCAAGATATATGTGAGCGTCTTTCCTTTCGACCGCCACAAAGAGGTGCTTGCAAAGCTGAAAGACAACACATGGAGCATACGCAAGATGCTGGCGGCAAAGATGAAGAACCAGATAAAGTCGATACCCGAGATAGCTTTCTACATAGACGACTCGTTAGAGTATGCCGACTCTATAGAAAACGTGCTCAGAAAGTTATAGCGATGCTGTTGCGCGGTGTGCCATACATATCGTTGCGTTACCTGTTTTCCGGCAAGTCGCACTCCATCATCAACATCATATCGGTGTTGAGCGCGTTGGCCGTGACCGTGCCGTGCGCTGCCATGATAGTGCTGCTGTCGGTATACAACGGGCTTGACGATGTGCTGAGGTCGATGTACGGCCATTTCGACCCGCAGCTTAAAATATCGTCTGTAACAGGACGTTATTTCAACGTGTCGGAGGGGTTGCAAGACTCGCTACGCAGCGTGGAGGGGGTTGATGTGGTGTCGCCGATGATTGACGAAAATGTATTTGCCGCCTATGACGACCGCAACACCATTGTTACCATGCGAGGGGTAGACTCGTCGTACGCACGGCTGGTGCCCATAGAGCAGATGATGATTGCGGGCAGGTATTCGCCCGTGTTAGGCGACATAGACAGGGCCGTGGCCGGGGCGGGCATAGTGTATAAGCTGGGCGTCAACATTGCCATGCGCCGCAAGATAGAGCTTTACACTTACAATGCCCCCACACGGGCATCGTTCATGCCATCGTCGTTTTACCGCAAAAAGGGGTTGCAGCCGGTAGGCATATATCAGCTCGACGCCGACACCGACAGCCGTTACCTGCTGGTGCCCCTGCGTTTTGCCGGCGACCTTTTGGGCAAAGAGGGCAAGGCCACGTCGATAGGTCTTAAGCTGGACTCAGAGGCCGACGAGAGAGCCGTGCAAGAGAGGGTGGCGCAGCTTATGGGTCCGCACTTCAAGGTGCAGAACAGATTTGAGCAGAAAGAGACCATTTTCAGAATAATGGGGTATGAGAAGATTGGCATATTCTTCATCATATTCATGGTGGCGGCCATATCGTCGCTCACGTTAGTGGCATCGGTGGTCATGCTGGTGTCTGACAAAGAGGGTCAGTTGCAGACCCTTAAGAGCATGGGGGCGACGGACGGTTACATAAGGCGCATATTCTTCGTGCAGGGGGTCATGATATCGGCGTTAGGGCTGGTGGCGGGAGTGGCCTTAGGCTTGGGTCTGGCGTTCGTGCAGCAGAGGTGGGGGGTGATAGGCATAGGCGGAGGCTCGCTTATAATAGACACCTATCCGGTGAGGATAGCCCTCTCTGACGTGGTGCTGACAGTGGTCTCAATGGCGCTATTGAACGTAGCCATAACATATTCAACATCTAAAGGTGTCATAAGAACAATAAGATGAGAAAGATATTACCCATATTGATGTTGCTGTCGATGCTGGCAGGCTGTCGTGACAGGCAGATGATTCCTGACGACGACCTTAAAGCCATTATCTCAGAGGTCTATCTGGCCGACTGCTATCTGCGAGAGATGCGTTCGCAGTATGACCGCGACACCATGACCATATTGGCTCCGGTGCTCGAACGTTACGGTTACACCATGGACCAGATGAAGCACACCCTGTATGTGATGTCGCAACGCAAAACCAGCTCGCTGCCGCGCATCGTCGACATGGCCGTAGAGGATTATGCCGCCCGGCTGAGACGTTACAGGGCCGGTTACGACATAAGCCTTCGGTGGGACACACTGTCGAACAGGATGGCCACATTGGAGCTTATGCTCGACTCGCTGAAGGCTCGCGACACCAGCGACTTTGCCAAGACACGCTTCGAGATGCCGATATACCGAACCGGCATATATACCATAACGATGAGCTACAAGATAGACTCTGCCGACCGCAACAAGAACTACCTCATAAAGTACACCCTCTCAGACACTATGGGGCGCTCGCCTAAGAACAACGGCTCCGTATGGCTCGGCCGCATGGGACGCAAGAGCCTGAGCACATCAGACATAAAGATAGACGCCGACAAATATAACCGCATGTCGGTAGACTTTCTGGCTGTGGCCGCGGGACGGCTGATAAACCAGCCCATCGTGGACATAGACACCATGTCGGTGACATATCGTCCGCCGATAGAAAAGGCCAGACAGATGAATTATCAGAGATATTTCGGGCTGTTCAACCAAGACACAGTAAAATTTAAAGTCTATGAAACAGAGAAAGATAGCAGCGCACTTCGCCCTCCTTTCAGGGTGCCTTACGCCGTCAGTGGCCATAAGTCTCGGCCCTGACGGGGTCATTACCGGCATAGAGACGGGCATTAAGGATATAGACTCGCGTCAGGATACCGAGTTTTATAACGGCATACTCATACCGGGCATGTCTAACTGTCACTGTCACATAGAGTATTCTTACGTCAAGGGCATGATAGCACAAGGCGGAGGGCTGCCCGAGTTCATACGTTCGATAATAGAGATAAAGCGCACCTGCGACATTCCCGACGAGGAGAAGTGCCGTACGGCGCTGGCATGGAGCCGCAAGATGTATGACGAAGGCGTAGTGGCCGTGGGCGACCACAACAACAACGACTACGTTTACAGCGCAAAGCAGAAGAGCGACATTTTCTGGCGCACATTCGTAGAGCTGTTTGACGTGGACGGACAAAGCGCCGACGAGACATTTGCAGAGGGGCTAAGGCGGGTAAGGCATCACCTCTCTCTCGGGCTGCCGGCCTCTGTGGTACCTCACGCATGTTACACCATGGACGACCGTCTGATGGCCCTTACCGGAGGCAGTGCCGAGACTGCCTGCGGGGCGCGGGCCGAGGGTATAGTGTCGATACACTACAAGGAGTCGGTGGCCTTGGGTGGGCCTGACGAACGGGCCCGGGTGGCGGCATCGCTCGGATGCGGACGTCAGGGCGTGCTGCTGGTGCACTGCATATATGCCGACGAGGGCGACATTGACGTAATGACCGACAAGTTAGGCGATAAGGTGACGGTAGTGCCGTGTCCGCGCTCCAACATATACATAGAGAGGCGTCTGCCCGACTTTGACATGTTGCGTCGCAAGGGTGTGCGCATAGCATTAGGCACCGACGGACTAAGCTCTAACGAGGTGCTGTCTATGGTTGAAGAGCTTAAGTGCGTGAGCGCCAACATGCCGCACATACCCATCGACGAGATGCTCGGGTGGGCGACCATCAACGGCGCCGAGGCCCTGGGCATAAGCGACTGGGCCGGCAGCTTCGAGGTAGGCAAGCGTCCGGGAGTGGTGCTGCTTGAAAATGTCGACCTGCACAATATGCGTCTTACCGACAGCACAACGGGACGCAGGCTGGCATAGGCAGGGTGCAAGGCTGTATTGACAGCAGTGAGGGATGATAAAAGATAACGTATATGGCAACATCGCTTTTCGGTGACATTATTTTCGGACCCGTCAAGAGCAGGCGTCTGGGCAGCTCTTTAGGGGTCAATCTGCTGCCGGTGGACGGCAAGCTGTGTAACTTCAACTGCATATATTGCGAGTGCGGATGGACAGAGCACAAAGGGCAAAAACTGCGTTACAACGACCGCGACACCGTAAGGCAAGAGTTGGAGAAGAGGCTCGTAAGCATGCGTGAAGAGGGGCAAGAGCTTGACGTGATAACATTTGCAGGTAACGGCGAGCCTACCATGCACCCCTGTTTCGCCGAGATTATAGACGACACCATAGCGGTGCGCGACCGTCTCTTCCCCTCAACCAAGGTGGCGGTGCTGAGCAATGCCACCATGATAGGGAGGGAAGATGTGCGCCACGCCCTTGAGAGGGTCGACCGCGCCATACTCAAGATAGACTCGGCGTTAGAGGAGACCATCAAGGCGGTAAACGAGCCTCTGTTCGACTACTCGCTCGACAAGGTCATAGAGGGCATGCGGCGTTTCCACGGCGAACTGATAGTGCAGACCATGTTTCTGCGAGGCGAGAAAGATGGCCGTATCATAGACAACACCACCGACAAGGAGGTGTCGGCATGGCTCGATGTGTTGGACAGGGTGCGCCCCTGGCTTGTGATGATATATTCGATAGACCGCGACACCCCGCACGACAGGCTCTCTAAGGTGAGCGCGCAAGAGCTGTCGGCAATAGCGCAAAAGGTACGCCAGAGGGGTTATGTGTGCGAGCATACGGTATAAACGACAGGAAAACAAACGACAAACTATATGACATACGAACTTTTTAAAGAGAATATAAAGCGACTGGAATCGCTGAGGAGCTGTCTTTGACCCCGCTCGCAGGCAGGGTGAGTATGAACGGCTGATGTCGCAGCAGGAGGCGCCCGGTTTCTGGGACAACCCCGCGCAGGCCGAGAAGACGATGAAAGAGGCGGCCTCGCACAAAGGGTGGCTCGATATATTGGCCGACCTTGACAACAAACTCAACGAGGCGACCACCGCTTTCGACTTTCTGCGCGAGGGTCTGCTGACCCAAGAGGAGGTTGACGCGGCGGCCAATGACTTTCTGTCATCGCTCGAAGAGGCCGAGCTAAAGGCCATGCTGAGCGGCGACGAAGACCGCATGGGCGCCATAATAGAGATAAACTCGGGGGCCGGCGGCACCGAGAGTCTCGACTGGGCCTCGATGCTTTTACGCATGTACACCCGTTATGCCGAGCGTAAGGGGCTGGAGTGCCGTGTACTCGACATTCAAGAGGACGGCATAGGGGTGAAGTCGGCGATGATAGAGATAGGGGGCGACTACTCGTTCGGTTATCTGCGTTCTGAGAGCGGCGTGCACAGGCTTGTGAGGCTGTCGCCGTTCGACTCGAGCAACCGCCGTCACACCACCTTCGCGTCGGTGTTTGTGACACCCGCCATTGACGACACCATAGAAATAGAGGTGTCGCCGGCGGATATCAAGTGGGACACATACAGGTCGGGAGGAGCCGGCGGCCAGAACGTCAACAAGGTGGAGACCGGCGTGAGGCTCTATCACATACCCACAGGTATAGTGGTCGAAAACACCGAGACGCGCTCGCAGCTGATGAACAAAGAGAATGCCATGCGCATACTCAAAAGCAAACTCTATCAGATGGAGCTTGACAAGAAGATGGAGCTGCAACGCGAGCTTGAGGGCAAGAAGAAAAAGATAGAATGGGGAAGCCAGATAAGGAGTTACACCCTGCACCCATACAAGCTGGTTAAAGACCATCGCACCGGGTATGAGTCGTCGTCGCCCGACGATGTGCTCGATGGCGAGATAGACGGCTTCATCAACGCCTTTCTGCTATGGGCCAATGAGGCTTAGGCAAGGGCGGGGCAGGGGACCGGAGAAGGGGAAAGGAACAGTAGACGGGGGCAAGCATGGTCAGGGGAGACACAAGGCACGGACCGGGGCAGGAACAACGGCACGCGCCGTGTTAAGATAACGACGGGGCGAGGCACAGTGATGGTCGGCTGTGCGGAAATGAAGACGATATGAGGCGGCGCAGAGATGGGGCGGCGCCTCTGTCGTAGGTTTATGCGAAGCATTAAAACAGGGTTACCACAAAAGAGATGAGAACAACGGCATCTGCCATTGCCCGTATATGCGGAGGGCGTCTTACGGGCAATGACTCCGTCATAGAGACATTTGCATTTGACTCGCGGCGCATAGCCTGCGACAGTCACACGGTATTTGTGGCTCTTTGCGGCGCCACGCGCGACGGGCACCACTACATAGAGGGGTTGCGCTGCAGAGGCATCTGCAATTTCATAGTAAGCAGCAATTACCCACTGCCCGAGCTTAAGGAGGGCGAGGCGTTCATAGCCGTAGACGACACCTTGGCGGCCTTGCAGGCGGTGGCCTCGCACATGCGAAGCGACATATCGGGCACGGTGGCGGCAGTTACGGGAAGCAACGGCAAAACGGTGGTCAAAGAGTGGATTGCCGCCCTATGGTGTGGCAAGGGTGGATTGTTCGTGAGTCCCAAGAGCTATAACTCACAGATAGGGGTGGCTGTGGCCATAACCATGTGCGAGGGTGACGAGGTATTGTCGGTATTTGAGGCCGGGGTGTCGAAACCGGGCGAGATGGAGCGGCTTGAGCGCATGATAAGGCCGCACATATGCGTGATAACCAACATAGGCGAGGCTCACGACGGCAACTTCACGTCGCGGGGTGACAAGCTGCGTCAGAAGCTGCATATAGCAAGCCATTCGCGCGCCATAGTATATTGCTCTGACCATGCCGAGGTGGCGCATGCCGTGACCCAAGAGTATGCCGACCGTGACCTGTTCGACTGGGGCACCTCGCCGACAGCGCGCATGCGTGTGACAGGATGCGTGCAGTCAAACGGGACTACACTGATAACATTCACCGTGTCGGGGTCAGATTATAGCACCACCGTGCCGTTTACCGACGCCTCCTCGCTTGACAACGTATTGACAGCACTGGCTTTTTACGCCTGTCTCGACGCCATAGAGGGGGGGCAGCGTCTTAAAGGTGCGCTATCGGCCACAGGCGAACTGCGACCCGTGGCCATGAGGCTTGAGATGAGGCAGGGCATTAACGGCTCGGTAGTGCTCAACGACAGCTACAACAGCGACACGGGGTCGTTGGCAGTGGCGCTTGACCGTCTGTGCGACATATCGGCCGACAGGCCCAAGATAGCCATCATATCTGACATATCACAGTCGGGACATCTGCCGGAACGTCTCTATGCCAAGGTGGCCGACATGTTGCGGCATCACGGTGTCGGCAGGTTGCACGCCATAGGCAGCGACATAACGGCATCCAAAGAGCTGTTCGTCGGCATTGACTCCTCTTTTTATATCTCGACAGAGCAGTTCATAGAGCAGTTTGACCGCTCGTCAACAGCCGGGGCCGCCGTGCTGCTCAAAGGAGCCAGACAATTTGCCTTTGAACGCATAAGCCGCATGCTCGAAGTGCAACGCCACTCTACCGTGATGGAGGTAGACCTGGCGGCCATGTGCTTCAACCTCAATTACCACCGTCGTCTTCTGCGTCCCGGCGTCAAGACCGTGGCCATGGTCAAGGCGTCGTCATACGGTCATGGAGGTGTAGAGGTAGCGGCGGCACTTGAGCGTCAGCATGTCGACTATTTCGCCGTAGCATATACCGACGAGGGGGTAACATTGCGACAAGGAGGCATAACAACGCCCATTATAGTGCTCAACAGCGAGCCAAGCGGGTTTGCCGCCATGATAGACTACTCGCTTGAGCCTGAGATATACGACTTCGAGTCGTTAGAGCTGTTTAGCTCAGATGTACGACGCGCCGCCGAGTCGCATTACCCCGTGCACATAAAGTTAGACACCGGCATGCACCGGTTAGGCTTTGCCGAAGATGAGTTGCAGCCCTTGGCCGAACGCTTGGCCGGCGACCGCACCCTGAGCATAAAAAGCATATTCTCGCACTTCCCTTCGAGCGACAACCCCGACCAGGACGACCTCACCATAAGGCAGATAGAGCTGTTCGACCGCATGAGCAGCCGTCTTATGCAGCTTTTGGGCGACAAGAGCATACTGCGTCACCTGTCTAACACATGGGGCATAGAGCGGTTTGCCCAGGCTCAGTTTGACATGGTGCGTCTGGGGCTGGGCCTTTACGGCATAAGTCCATTTACCGACGACCTGCAAAGCGTGACCTCGCTAAAGAGCGTGATATCGCAGATAAGGTCACTGCCGGCCGGCGAACGGATAGGCTACAACAGGCGCGGCGTTACGGGTGTCGACTCGGTGATAGCCACGGTGCCCATAGGCTATGCCGACGGACTGAGACGCGCGCTAAGCTGCGGCAGGTGGTCATTTACCGTAAACGGACACAAGGCCCCCATAATAGGCAACATCTGCATGGATGCCTGCATGATAGACATAACAGGCATACCCGCCGCTGTCGGCGACGAGGTCACCATATTTTCAGGCAACAGAGAGATAGTGCAGATGGCCGAGATACTCGACACAATACCTTATGAGATACTGACCCTTATAGCTCCCCGGGTAAAAAGAGTATATTTCGACTAAGGGTCGGCAGAGACTTTTTTGTGATTCTGCGCGTTTACACGTTATAGCAACGCAGAGTTTTGGGTGAAATTTCCCGAGGTCATGCGTGGCTTTTTTTGATATTTACCGTGCTTTCCGGGAGAGAGCCTCTCTTTCGAGATTTTGCGCGTATCCTGCCCGTGATGGACCGCATGGCTTGAGGCAAGGCAGGTTTCTATGTGCCGAAAGAGTGTGCCGCAAGGTATAGCGTTGTCTGTCAGCAACGTATAATCACAACTTAAGGCGAAGTGTCTCGACGATATGGCGGGCATTGATGCTCACGCCCTCAAGCGTATATGTGGCACGGGTGTAGTATGGTTCGCGTTCGGACAGGTGGCTATCGACGTATGCGCGCAGGCTCTCGGGACTCTTGCCCTCTATGAGCGGGCGGCGCGTACGGCTTGCAACAAGACGGTCGGCCAGCGCACCGGCGGGCACCCGCAGATAGAGCGTGACGCCCAGACGATTCATGGCATCCATGTTGTCGAAGTGGCACGGGGCGCCTCCGCCGGTGGCCACCACCACGTCATCGTCGGGTGAGAGCGACAGTATATAATCGTGCTCCATCTGCCTGAAGGCCGGCTCGCCGAGCGTCGAGAATATCTCGGGGACAGTCATGCCCGCCTTGCGCTCTATCTCCTTGTCCATGTCGGCAAAGCGCCAGCCCAACGCGGCGGCTACCCTACGGCCCAGCGTGCTCTTGCCTGACCCCATATATCCTATCAGAAACAGTGGCATAACACCTCCTTTGCTAACATGCAGCACATAAAAACAATCCCCGCGCAACAAGCGGCGTGCTTCGCGCAAACCTGCTGACCACGGCACCTGCACTCATGTGCGGGACGCCCATGCACAACAGACGCCCCTCGGCTCTATTAGGTTACCTCTAATCGAAGAGGCTCTGCTCCGCTACCGGCTCGTCGTCCTGCTCGTCAGGGGCGGGAGGCAGCGGCTCCTGGTCGCCCATGCCCTCAGAAGGGTCGGCGGGCACGCTCTTGTGCAGAGGCTCTATAAACTCCAGGCGGTCGACCTGATAGGTGGTGACGCGTTTGCCCTTGGCCTTGCACCCCTTGATGCGTATGAACTCGTCGGCGTCGATAACCTCTTCGGGACGCGAAGAGTTGGCCCCGCCGAAGGTGACCTTCAGCTGAGGGAACCTGTCGCCTGTGATTGCCACAAGGTAAGAGCCCTCGCTATCGTCAATGAACGACATCTCGCGCTCTGTAGGCTCGGCCTTGAAGCGTTTAAGGTAATAGAAGCCCTGCGAGGCGTCCCACAAAACAACCGTATAGATGCGGTCGGGCGAGTATTTGCTCACCGACAGCAGATCTTCGGGGAAGTGAAGGCTTGTGTCGTAACCCGCCGTGTAGTAGCTGCCGCGGCGGCGTATTACGATGGTTTTGTCATCGCCCTCGAAGACACCCACCTCGGTGCCGCGGCCGTCGGTGTTGAGACGTCTTTCGGACTCGTCAAACCACACCGTTATACCGCCCAAGGTAGAGACTCCCTTTTCTTTAAGCACTATCTTGTGTATGGGGTTTTTCTGGAAGAGGTTTCCCTGCGAAGAGCGCCCCTTGATGGCCAGAGTCGAGAAGTCGAGGTCGACAATAAGCTTTTTGAGCCTCAACCGCGGTTTGAGATAGACCTTAAGCACCTCGGCCTCGCCGTTGGGGTTGACCGACAGATGCAGTATCTCAGAACCCGGCTCGCCCTTGGTGAGGTTATAGACCTTGTCGCGCGTGATGCCCTTGATGGCGCAACGTTTCATCATATAGTTGCCGGCAGCGCCGTCGCGGTAAAGAACGTTATAGATGGTGCGTTCGTCGCCGCGCAAGAAGACTCCTATATACATTATGTCTTTCTTGAAATAGGCCTTCTCGCTCACCTTGGTGATGACATAGTCGCCGTCGCGGCATATTATGATAACATCGTCAATGTCAGAGCAGTCGCACACAAACTCGTCGCGTTTCATGGCGTTGCCTATGCCGAAGAAGCCCTCGGCGCGGTTGACATAGAGCTTGGCGTTCGACACGGCGACCTTGGTGGCCTCGATGGCCGAGAACGACTTTATCTCGGTGCGGCGCTGGCGACCCTTGCCGTACTTTTCGCCTATGCGGCGGTAATAGTCTATCGTGTAGTCGGTGAGGTGGTCGAGGTGGTCTTTGGCCGTCTTTATCTGCTCCTCAACGGCCTTGATATGCTCGTCGGCCTTGAAGGCGTCGAACTTGGAGATGCGCTTGATTTTTATCTCGGTGAGCTTGACAATGTCGTCGGTGGTAATCTCTCGGAAGAAGAGCTTCTTATATGGCTCCAGCTCGCGGTCTATCGTCTCCAACACGCTCTCCCAGGTGGTGCACTCCTCGATTTTGTAATAGATGCGTTTCTCGATGAATATCTTCTCCAGCGAGCTGAGGTGCCACTCTTCGCCAAGCTCGTGAAGCTCTATCTCAAGCTCGCGGCCGAGCAACGAACGGGTGGTCTCGGCCGAGTGGCGCAATATGTCGCTCACGCCCATGAAGCAGGGCTTGCGGTCGACAATGACGCACGAGTTGGGCGATATAGATATCTCGCAATCGGTAAAGGCATAGAGGGCGTCGATGGTCTTGTCGGCCGACACGTCAGAGCCTAAGTGTATGAGTATCTCGGCATTGGCGGCGGTGTTGTCGTCAATGCTCTTTATCTTTATCTTGTTGCGCTCGTTGGCCTTTATTATAGAGTCGATGATAGACGAGTTTTCCTTGCTGCTCTTGCCCTTGCGCTTGCCGGTAGACGAGGTGGTCTTGCCGTAAGGTATCTCGGTGATGGCCAGTGTCTTGTTGTCGACCTTGACTATCTTGGCCCTCACGCGCACCACGCCGCCGCGCAGTCCGTCGTTATAACGAGACACGTCTATCATGCCGCCGGTGGGGAAGTCGGGATAAAGCTCGAACGGCTCGCCTTTGAGGTAGGCTATAGAGGCCTCTATCAGCTCGTTGAAGTTGTGGGGCAGTATCTTGGAGGCCAGACCCACGGCTATGCCCTCGACGCCTTGCGCCAACAGCAACGGGAACTTGACGGGCAGGGTGAGCGGCTCCTGGTTGCGGCCGTCGTAAGAGAGCATCCACTCTGTGGTTTTGGGATTGAAGGCCACGTCCAGGGCGAACTTGGAGAGGCGCGCCTCGATGTAACGGGGAGCTGCCGCGCTGTCGCCGGTGAGTATGTTGCCCCAGTTACCCTGGCAGTCTATCATAAGCTCTTTCTGACCCATCTGCACAAGGGCGTCGCCTATGGAGCGGTCGCCGTGCGGGTGGTACTGCATGGTGTTGCCTATGATGTTGGCAACCTTGTTGTAACGGCCGTCGTCCATACGTTTCATGGCATGAAGTATGCGTCGCTGCACCGGCTTGAGACCGTCGGTGATGTGGGGCACGGCACGCTCAAGTATGACGTATGAGGCGTAATCCAGAAACCACTCCTTGTACATACCCGTCAGACGGTTCATGCCGCCATCCTCAACCGTCAGACGCGCAAACCGATGCGTGTTGACATCGTCGGCAACATCGCCGTCATCCGTCTCTTGCTCGACATCCTCTTCATCGGTGACGAACTCTTCGTCCTCAAACATTTCTTCGTTATAGTTATCGCTCATGTGTCGTAATTTTTATCTTTTCGCTCCGCTCCCTTGCGGGGTGACGCCCTATGGCGCTATGTCATGGCCCGTTTTACCGTGACGGGGGTCAGGCTCCCTCTTCGACCATGTCGGTCTCCATGCGCAGGTTGTCTATGATGAAATCGCGCCTCTCGGAGGTGTTGTTGCCCATATAGAACTCCAAAAGGTCGTTTATGGGGTCGTCCTTGCTCATGCGCACACGGTCGAGCCTCATGCCGGGACCTATGAACTCCTTGAACTCGTCGGGCGATATCTCGCCAAGACCTTTGAAGCGGGTGATCTCAACGCCTGTTTTGAGTTGGGTCACCGCCGCCTGCTTCTCCTCTTCAGAGTAACAATAACGGGTCTCTTTCTTGTTGCGCACACGGAAAAGAGGGGTCTGCAATATGTGAAGGTGACCGCGGCGTATGATGTCGGGGAAGAACTTTATGAAGAAGGTCAGCAGCAGCAGCCTTATGTGCATGCCGTCCACATCGGCATCGGTGGCAATCACTATCTTGTTGTAACGCAGGCCCTCTATGTCGTCTTCTATATCGAGGGCCGCCTGCAAAAGGTTGAACTCCTCGTTTTCGTATATCACCTTCTTGGTGAGGCTGAAGGTGTTGCGGGGCTTGCCTCTGAGCGAGAAGACGGCCTGGGTGTTGACATCGCGGCTCTTGGTGATGGAGCCGCTGGCCGAGTCGCCCTCGGTGATGAAGATGGTCGACTCTTCGGCACGCTCGTTCTTGGTGTTGAGGTGTATGCGGCAATCACGCAGCTTGCTGTTGTTGAGACTGGTTTTCTTGGCATTCTTGCCCTTTTTCTTGCGCAGGTCGTCAACGCCCTTGCGCTCTTTCTCTGACTCGAGTATCTTGCGTTGAAGCGCCTCGGCAACGTCGGGATTTTTGTGCAGATAGTTGTCTAACTGCTGCATGAAGTCGGCGACAAACTGGCGTACGCTCACATCGCCGCCCGGCTTCATGTCTTTAGAGCCGAGCTTGGTCTTGGTCTGCGACTCGAACAGAGGCTCCTCTACCTTGATGCTGATGGCCCCTATCACCGACATGCGTATATCGGCCGCATCGAAATCTTTACGGTAAAACTCGCGCACCACCTTGACCAGCGACTCGCGGAAGGCGGCCTGATGGGTGCCTCCCTGGGTGGTGTGCTGGCCGTTGACGAACGAGTAATAGGTCTCGCCGTAACCGCCGCCGTGGGTCATGGCTATCTCTATGTCGTCGCCCTTGAGGTGGATGGGCTTATAGACCGGCTCTTCCGAGAGGGTGTCGTTGAGAAGGTCGAGCAGGCCCTCTTTAGAGAGGTAGGGGGTGCCGTTAAGGCGTATGGTAAGCCCGGAGTTGAGATAGGTGTAATTTTTCACCATGGTCTCGATATACTCCAGGTTATAGTCGTAAGAGCCGAAGACGCTATCGTCGGCCGTGAACGACACTCGCGTACCGTTTTTCTCAGAGGTGTCAGCCTCGCTGTCAGAGACGATATTGCCGGCCGAGAACTCTATGGTGCGGCTCTTGCCGTCGCGCACACTGGTGATGACAAAGCGTGACGAGAGGGCGTTGACCGCCTTGATGCCCACACCGTTGAGACCCACCGACTTCTTGAAGGCCTTGGAGTCGTACTTACCGCCCGTGTTCATGCGAGAGGCCGCCGCCTCAAGGCTGCCCAAGGGTATGCCGCGGCCGAAGTCGCGGATGGTGACGGTCTTGTCTTCTATGGCAATGTCGATGCTTTTGCCGTTGCCCATGGCATACTCGTCGATGGAGTTGTCAACGACCTCCTTTATCAATATGTATATGCCGTCGTCGGGAGAGGTGCCGTCGCCCAGCTTGCCTATGTACATGCCCGGACGAAGCCTTATGTGCTCTTTCCAGTCGAGGGTGCGTATGTTGTCCTCGGTATAACTTATTGTCTCTGCCATCTGTTCAGTTAAATCTTATTCTCAAAAAAATCATCGTACCCAACCGCGACGGGTGTCCGTTTCGGCTTTCGCCCTCCGGCAAGGCATGCTTAAGGCCTACTGCTGCGCATAAAGCTCAGGGTGTGACGCCTTATGCTCGGCCACCATAATATCGCGCACCATGTCGCGAAGCTCTCCCGCGCTCTTCTGTCGCACCGTCTCTATGTCGACAGGCCTGAGCGCCTTAAGCTCTATGCGGCACGGTATATTGACCGTCTTGCCAAAGAGGCGGCGGCCACGCATGGTGTAATTTATAACCACGGGTAGTATCTCGACATCATTGTCTTTGGCCATGATGAAAGCGCCGTCTTTGAAGCGCCCCATAGCTCCGCTCTTGCTGCGGGTGCCCTCGGGGAATATGATCACGGAACAGCCGCGTGAGGTCAGCTCTCTGGTGCGCTTGAACAGATTCATGGTGCTGGCCACCCCTCCGCGCTCTATGGCTATGTCGCCGCGAAGCCTGAGCACCCAGCCGAAGAGAGGCATCTTAAGCACCTCGCGCTTGGAGACCCACTTGAAGAAGAGGGGCAGCGAGTAGCAGACGGGTATGTCTATCATGGAGTGGTGGTTGACGGTCACCACATAGCTCTTGCCGCGCCCGATATTATCCATGCCGCAGGTTTTCATGCGCCAGAGCACCGACAGGTATGTTATGGTGCCCGACATGATGTGCGATATGCCGTGAACAATCCTCCGGTCGCGGTCGAAAGCGAAGGTCAAGAGGCACGTCAAGGCTATTATCGCAAGCTCTACGACCAACAGCGGCACCAGATATATCAGAAACAGTATTATCTTCATGCGCTAAAACTCCATAGTTATGCGTGTTACCGTCTCCAGGCCGTCTTTCTTCTGCAATGTCATCATGAATATCAGCTTCTGGTTAGGCAGGGAGCGTTTCTCTTTGACCAGACGTATCTCGGCGCTCTCTCCGGGAGCCACCGACTCATTTAAATCGCCCTCAGATATCTTTTTGCCTCCCTCGGTAGTCAGACGCCATTTGACATGGAACCTATCAAGATTCAAGAACTTGCACCTGTTGGTCACCACCACCGTCTCGTCGGGCCCGAGGCTGAGAGTCACGGGAGTAAAACGCATAAAGACGGCTCCTTTGAGCTGCTTGTTGCTGTCGAGGGCCTCGAAGTCGAACATAAAGCCCCCCTGCACCTTCGAGCCGGAACGCCTGACGATGTCCCACACGCGGTCGAAGGTGGGAATGTCGGCCCTATACTCTTCTATCACGCACGGCACATCGCCCACATTGCCCCACCCTCCGAGCTTGTCGAGGTCGGGGTTGACGGGGCAGTAAAGGTCGGTGTTCCACTCTAACCCCGCGCCGCCGTAGCATACCGGGCGGGTGCGGTCTTTGGCTTTGAGGTTAAGGTAAGACTTGTACATGTTGTAACCGTTGCCCGAGCGGTAACCGAGCGACCATGCCACCACCGACGGGTGGAGCTTGTCGCGCTGCATCATGTTTTCGGCACGCTCTACAAACGAGCTGACCCATGCGGGGTCGTTGCCCAACGAGCGTCCCTTGGTGAGGCTCTCGCCGGCACCGGTAGACTCCACCGGTGCCTGATCGAAGACATAGAAGCCATATCTGTCGCACAGGCTGTAAAACTCGGGCATCATGGGCTGGGTGAGTATGGCATTGACGCCTATCTTCTTAAGTCTAAGCAACCTGTTGTTCAAGGTGTCGAGACACACGCCGCCGTCACGCATTACAACGCCCCTTATTTCGACCGGACGGCCGTTTACAAGAAGCTCTGACCTTCTTACGTCCACCGTCCTGAAGCCCACGGGCACCGTGAGGTATTCGGAGTAACGGCCGTCGGGACGCTGGGTCTTTATCTTGACGGTGTAAAGGTAGGGGTCTTCATCGCTCCACTTGCACACCTCTTTTATAGGCAAGAGAAAGTGCACGGTGTCTTGCAGACGCATCTGCAAGTTGGTGTATTTGCTTTCGCGACCTATAGAGCGGCCCTGGGCGTCGTAGCACTCGTAATAGACCTTAAGCTCCTTAGGATTGAGGTAGTGCGACTTGACAACCACGCCTATGTGCAACAGTCCGTCAGTGCAGGTGGGGTCGAGGGTAGACTCGGTGATAATGTCGCTTACGCGCACCTTGGGCTGACATATTATATAGACGCCTCCGGCAAGACCGTCGGGACGACGTGTGCGCGACCCTTCGAGCAACGAACCTTTGGCATAGAGGTGGTTTTCTATCACTATGGTGTTAACATCCTCTACACAGAGGTTGGTTATGTCAAACTCGGCACCTACAGAGCCGCCCTCGGCATAACCGGCTTTGTGCCCGTTGATCCACACCGTCACGGCGCCGCCGAAGCGTCCTATGTTAAGGAGCTTCTGACGATGGTTCCAGTCGAACGGCACAACGAACGTAGAGCGATAGACGCCAACAGGCAGCACTTTGGGCAGACGGGCCTTATCGCCCTTTCTGACAAAGGGATAGGGCGACGAGACGTCAGAGGCCTTGACAATACCGGCGTCCTCCCAACTGCATGGCACCGAAAGGGTGCTCCAGCCCGAGTCGTCAAATCCGACAGTGTTGTACCCCTTGACAGGTCTGCCGTTAGGGAAGTATCTGAAGCGCCACTCTCCGTCTAAAGAGGCATGATAGACCGACGAGGCGAACGAAGCGGTGTCGGCAGGAGCCTTGGGATAGGTCATGAACTTGGCACGCGAGGCAAGACGTGACCTTGAGGGCAGCGACAGGTTGCGCATGTCGCTGGTGTCTCTCTGGGCGTGGGCAGCGGCGCACGAAAAGAGCAATGAAAGCGTCAGCACGCCTTTTATTATCTTCTCAATCATAAGATGTTGACTGGTTTTTTATCGCGAGGGGCATTCCGCGCGTTCCTTGCAAAGGTACAAAAAAGGTCGCTTCTTTTTCCATTTTATACTCAATAAAAATTTCATCCTCACGCTTTCCGCATGGGTAAAACAGGCTGAAGAGGCTGCATCAAGGCTTGTCAGGCTGCGCCACAGAGACTGCAAAAACACTACCGATAACAAGCGGTCATGGCACGCCTGCGCATAAGTGACGATGCCATTCAAACTAATGCGCCGCGACAAAGACACCCAACCGTTTTTTTTGTTACTTTTGCGGAGAACAAAAACATGCTTCAGATGAAAATCATCGTAAACAACGAAGAGGTAGTTTTCGACGGCGCCACTGTGGCAGAGCTTCTTGCGCATCTTGGCGTGTCGGCAGAGGGCATTGCGGTGGCGGCGGGCACCAAGATAGTGCCGGCGGCGGCGTGGGGCGACCACCTACTGAGTCAGAACGACAACATAACCATAATAAGGGCCACACAGGGAGGCTGACATGATAGTCGTCATCACCCTGCCCCACTCTTTGCCGCGCGAAGATGAGGCGCTGGCTCTTATTGCCGCGCAAGAGGGCGTCACCATACACCTGAGGCGCCACAACGGGATTGAGGCTCTGGCCGACACCGTCAGAAGGGTGTGCGGCAACGACCCCGGCATGTTGATGCGCTTTTCGGTGCATCACAACGCGCAGACGGCCTTTCATCACCGCATGGGAGGCACCCACAGACGTTTTGCCGAGCGCAACGAGCCATGCCACGGACGGCTGAGCCTGTCGTGCCACTCAACGGACGAGGCGGCAACGGCTCTGTACGAGGGCAAGGCCGACTACATCTTTCTAAGTCCCGTATTTGACAGCATATCAAAGCCGGGGTATGCCTCTGCATTCGACCTCGACAGGCTGCGCGCATTCTTGCGCTCACTGCCCACAGGCATGAGGCAAAAGGTGGTCGCCTTGGGGGGCGTAACAGGTGAAAACATAACAATATGCAGAGAGGCCGGCTTTGGCGGGGCGGCCATGATAGGGTCGGCATGGGTGGTAAGAGACGGAGAGATAGACCCTGAGTCTACCTTGGACAACATCATTAAAATGAGAGACAAATGGCAACAGACAGAGACAAGATAGCCCGTCTGCAATATATAACCACCGGAGCGACGCCCCAAGATATCGCCTCAGAGGTGGCTCTATACCTGAGCGGCGGCGGACGGTGGGTGCAGTTGCGCATGAAAGAGCACGACGACAGCATGGTTGAGCAGACGGCCAGGATGCTGCTGCTGCCGGTGCATGCCTGCGGCGGGGTGCTCATAATAGACGACCGCGTGGAGGTGGCCGCCCGCGTAAAGGCCGACGGGGTACACTTAGGCCGTGGCGACATGCCTCCCGGGGAGGCCCGCCACATGCTGGGCGATGCCATAATAGGTGTCACCGCCAACACCGAAGAGGATATCAAGGCGGCCATGGAGGCGGGAGCCGACTATATAGGGCTGGGGCCGATGCGCCACACCGCCACCAAAAAGGCGCTCGCCCCCATATTGGGCATAGAGGGATATGCGCGTATTATGTCGGCGGTGAAGAATGCCCCTCCCGTGGTGGCCATAGGAGGCATAACACCCGACGACGTGGCCGCCATTGCCCGCACAGGAGTGCACGGCATTGCCATAGGCGGAGCCATATCGCATGCCGACGACCCATGCGCGGCGACCCGCCGGTTTGTAGAGCTGACAGGGCTGTTTGAATAGCCCACAGGGCCGCAAAGCCATGGCGGCAACCCGCTACAGGCAGGGGGCATGACAGGGGGGGCACGGGCATGACAAGAGAGAACAACCGGGGAAACATCTTCGGGGACATGACAAGGGCACGGCATGGGGGATGTTCGCGCCCGATACAACAGCAAGACACCAACCAAGAGGCTCTGCCTCTTTCAGATATTTATTTATGGAACAGTTAAGGATAGGTGACCACACCATGCGCTCGCGTCTTTTCGTCGGCACGGGCAAGTTCGCCTCCAACCGTGTCATGGCCGAGGCGGTGAAGGCATCGGGCAGCGGCCTTGTGACGGTTGCGCTCAAACGCATAGACCTCAGAAACGACAACGACGACATGTTGCAGTCGTTACGCATGCCGGGCATAGAGCTTCTGCCCAACACCTCGGGAGTGCGCGACGCCGGCGAGGCCGTCTTTGCGGCGCAACTGGCACGCGAGGCGCTCGGCACAAACCTCATAAAGCTTGAGATACACCCCGACCAGCGCTACCTCATGCCCGACGCCGTCGAGACGCTTAAGGCATGCGAGGAGCTGGCCAAGGATGGGTTCACGGTGATGCCGTACATACATGCCGACCCCGTGCTGTGCAAGCGTCTGGAGGATGCCGGCGCCGCATGCGTGATGCCGCTGGGTGCCCCCATAGGCTCTAACAAAGGGCTGGCCACGCTCGAATTTCTGCGCATCATCATAGAGCAGAGCAATGTGCCCGTGGTGGTCGACGCCGGCATAGGCACCCCCTCGCAGGCCGCTTGGGCCATGGAGATGGGCGCCGACGCCGTGCTGGTCAACACCGCCATAGCTGTGGCAGGCGACCCTGCGGCAATGGCTCAGGCATTCAAAATGGCGGTAGAGGCCGGACGCAAGGCTTTCGAGGCCGGCACCGCACCCATAAGAGATTCGGCATCGGCCACAAGTCCACTGACATCTTTTCTCAACGACTGACAACAATGACTTTTTACGATTACAAACAGAGGTGGGACTGGGACAAAATGACGCGGTTCATAGAGAGTGCCTCTGCCGCCGACGTGGAGCGCGTACTGGCCAAAGGGGTGAATATAAGCCCTGAAGATTTTGCCGTGCTGGTATCGCCCGCAGCAGCCCCCTATATCGAAGAGATGGCACGCGCCTCGGCCGCAGCCACGCGACGCAGGTTCGGGCGCACCATGCAGATATACATACCATTGTATATATCAAACCACTGCACCAACCACTGCGTATATTGCGGTTTCAACTGCAAGAACCAGATAGGACGCGTGACCCTGACCCAACAGCAGATAGAGCGCGAGGCACAGGCCATACAGGCCGACGGCCATCCTTTCAAACACATACTGCTGGTGACGGGCGAGTCGCCCAGACATGCGGGGGTCGACTACATGGCCGAGTCGATAGACACAGTGTCGAGATATTTCGACCAGACCTCAATAGAGGTGCAGCCGCTCGATACCGCCGACTATGAGATGCTTATCGGCCACGGCCTGCACACCGTGTGCGTATATCAGGAGACCTACAACGAGGCCCGATATCCGCTCTATCACCCGGCAGGACGCAAGCGCGACTACCGTTACCGGCTCGAAACCGCCGACAGGCTCGGTCAGGCCGGCATATACAAGGTGGGCGTGGGCAACCTGATAGGACTTGAAAACTGGCGCACCGACGCCTTTTTCACAGCCCTGCACATACACTACATACAAAACAGATATTGGCGTACCAAGTGCTCGATATCATTCCCGCGGCTGCGTCCCTTTGTGGGCGAGGGTTTTCAGCCCAACTACCCCACCACCGAGCGCGACCTGTTACAGCTGATAACGGCCTATCGTCTTCTGAGCGAAGACCTCGAGATATCGCTATCCACAAGAGAGAGTCCGCGCTTCCGCGACGGCGTCATAGAGCTGGGCGTCACCACCATGAGCGCGGGGTCCAAGACCGCCCCCGGGGGATATTCGGACTGGGAGCAGAACAAGGAGCTGGAGCAATTCAGCGTCAACGACGACCGCCCCGTATCTGAGATTGTCGAGTCCATAAACTCGCACAACTTCGAGGTGGTGTGGAAAGACTGGGACCTGTCGCTCAACCGCAACACCTCCAAACTATCACGCAGCGCGCTATGACAGAGAGATACAGCCGTTCGGCGATAGAGGGGTTCGGGGACGAGCAACAGAAAAGGCTATCGGAGGCAAGGGTGTTTGTGGCCGGGTGCGGAGGTCTGGGCTCGGCGGTGCTTCAATACTTGGCTGCCGCGGGCATAGGCACCCTCATGATAGCCGACCACGACAGAGTGGCCCTCTCTAACCTGCAACGTCAGGTGCTATACACCACCGACCAGATAGGCATGCCCAAGGCCGAGTGTGCGGCAGCGCGCCTTGCAGCCATAAACCCCGAGATAGAGATAGTGGCCCACACCATAGCCGTAGATGGCGACAACTTCACCCGTCTTGCCGCCGAGGCCGACATGGTGGTCGACTGCACCGACAGTTACGCTGTGCGTGTCATGCTGTCTGAAAAGTGCAAGGCCCACGGCAAGCCGTTCATATATGCCAGCGCCGAAGAGATGGGCGGACAGGTGGCCCTGTTCACACCCTCGTGCGGGGTCTATTACCACGAGCTGTTCCCGCGTGTGCCGAAACAAAAAGCGGCGGTGGGCGTAATGCCCCCCATGCCGGGGATAATAGGGTCGATAGAGGCCGTCGAGACGATAAAATACATCGCGCGCATCGGCGACACCCTCGAGGGGAGGCTGCTTGTGGCAGACATGAGAAAGCTGTCGTTCCGCATATTCGACCTGTAAAGGGGCATTCGGTGCACACGTCCCATTGATGGCGTTCGGGTTTTCACGGCTCCCGAAGGGCTGACCCGGCAAAATGGGCAAAGACAAGGACAACAGTGCACGAACAAATGCACAAAGGCAAAAAGAGCGTAGCGGCAGGCTAACCGAGCCTGTCGTTACGCTTTCTCTTTATCAGGCGAACGGGCACAAGCTCTCCCATTATTCTTATTACAAAATATTCTATCATAAATTCTATCATAACATAAAATGGCATAACCTGAACGGCGGCTAAACAATAGACAGCAGTGCTATTATCATGGCAGCCACCCCTACAATAGTGAGCGTGATGCAGTTTGTCTTACGTATGTTCTCTTTCGATCGGTCCACCTTAAGCTTATGTTCGGTGCACGACAAATCGTCTTTAATGTTATCGTTGTACATATCTCATAAGTTTTAGTTTCTACTCCCCATGCAGGCGTCTGCCACCGTCACGCAGCAGTGCGCACGGCATGAGCTTTCACATAGTCATACATAAAGCATACCAAAAACAAGACGGAAGACGGCAAATGTCATCTTCCTTCTTGCAGAGGCAACGGCACACGGCTATTTGAAATATATAAACATGACAATGGGAGACTTACCCGCCCTGGCAAGCTCATCGCGCAGGTCTTTGCTTTTGACTTGGGTGAAAAGGCCCTTTCGTCTGAGGCGGGCGATATCGCGCGGATAGATCACCGTGGCGAAGCTGCCGTCGGCCAGTGCGAAGTCGCCCCATGCGCCGGCACCGCCGTCATAGTCGTTGTCAAAGAGGCGAAAACGGGCCGTGAGGTCTTTATAGGTGCACGGCGAGCGATAGCGGCGCACACTGCCGTCCGCCCTGTCGTATGCCACAACGCTAAGAGAGTCGTTGTGACGCACACGCAGATAGATGTGTCCAAAGGTGGACATCATAGACTCTATGTGATACCACGCAGGGTCTATGCGTCGCGGCATGGCAAGGCTCACGGTGCGGGTATAGAGGCTGTCGCCGCCGCGCGATATGACCGCCACGGGACGCACACAGCTACGGTCTACGGCAAATATGGTGTCGTTGACCGTCGACAGCACCTCCATGCTGCCGTGCGCATCATATCCGTAAAGCAGGGGCAGGTGAAGTCGGCGCATCTTGCCTCCGCCTATGTGCTGCCACATGGTGTCGCGGTGAGGCAGCGAGTTGACCGCCGAGTCGCGGTAATTGGCCACCTCGACGAAGCGGAAACCTTCGGCGTCTATGTCGTCAGATGGCGGCACTGTCAGCTTGTGCATATAGCCGGGTTGCGGGCCGTGCACCGTCCATCGTCCCTGAGACAGCGGCACCGTGCGCAGATGGCGTCCCGCAAAGTTGTATATGTGAACCCTGTGTCCGCACCCCACTAACAGCAGTCTGTGGTCGCGGTCGACGGCAAGCGACGACACCGCATCGCCCTCGGGCAGGGGCACCCGACGCACAAGACGACCCTTGGCATCGAACTGAAGCACACCCCTCACTCCCGTAGAGGTGAGGAAGATATAGCTCTCGCCTCGCTCTATGCAGACGATTCGCCCCAAGGGCACCTTGCCTTCGGTGTCGAGGGTCACGTAGCCAACACGGCTGACCACATCGGAGTAGTGCAACGTATCGTCGCAGGGCGCCACGGCAACGTCTATAGCCGGCATGACCGGAGCACGGCACCCTGTCAGCACAAACACCGACATCATAAGGTATGGCAATATTTTCATTGTTTTCATCATGTCATATCTCTACGCAGGCCTTGGCGCCACCCTGCCCCGGCACGGTCTCAGACGCAAATCTCATGCCTTAGAGACCAACGATATGACAAAGGAAATAAAAAAGCCCCACAATTCAAAACAGGCATCTGCCACGCATGCTTTTTGATTTGCCGCATGCGAAAGATTTTGTTACATTTGCAAATAAAAACACTGACAACATGACTTTCACAGAACTTTGCGGGCAGATATTCACCCGTTCTATAGCCGATTACCATATAACCGACAATGTCGACACCCCTGTAAACAACCCCTATCCCGAGCGTTCGTTAGAACACCTTCTCTATCACAAAAACTGGATAGACACGGTTCAATGGCACTTTGAAGACATCATTCGCGACCCCGAGATTGACCCGTCAGAGGCACTGACACTCAAACGACGCATCGACGCCTCTAACCAGGAGCGCACCGACATGGTCGAATACATCGACTCCTATTTCCTCGACAAATATTCGTCGGTAACACCGTCAGCCTCGGCCACCATCAACACCGAGAGTCCGGCGTGGGCCGTAGACCGCCTGTCGATACTCTATCTTAAGATATACCACATGGATGCCGAGTCCAGACGCACCGACACCGACACCGCCCATCGCAAGCAGTGCGCCGACAAGCTGGCGGTGCTCAAGACCCAGCTTGTCGACCTGTCGACAGCCATAGAGGAGCTGCTGGCCGACATAGAGGCCGGACGCAAATATATGAAGGTATATCGACAGATGAAGATGTACAACGACCCCGCCCTTAACCCCGTACTTTACGCCAAGCAGTGAAACGACCGCACGACATACTCGTAACCCGATTCTCGGCCATGGGCGACGTGGCCATGCTGGCATCTGTGGTAAGGAGGGCGGCGGCACAGAACCCCCATGTGAGGCTGCATGTGGTCACACGCAAGGGGTTTGAGCCTTTCTTCCTGTTTGGCGGAGCACCCTCTAACATGGAGGTGGCGGGTGTAGACCTCAAAGACAAACGTTACTCGTCGCTGCCTGGCGTAGTGAGGTTGGCGGCAGAGTGCCGAAAACGCTACTGTCCCGACGCCGTGGCCGACATGCACTCGTCGCTAAGGTCGCGCATAATACGTCTGTTTATGAGGTTATGCGGCATAGGCGCGGCAGTGATAGACAAACAGAGAAGAGGAAGGAGGCTGCTCACAAGACGCCACAACAAAACAATGCGTCCGTTGCGGCCCATGACAGAGTGTTATGCCGACGTGTTGCGCTCGTTAGGGATGACGGTGACACTGACAGAGAGCATACGCAGACAGAGACACCTCTCGCCATTCTTCAATGACCACTCAAGCGGTGCTCCTGCCGTGGGAGTGGCTCCGTTTGCACGCCATGAGGGCAAGATATATCCCGTAGAGCTGATGGAGCAGGTGATAAAGAGGCTCTCAGACTGCGGGTGCGACATATTCGTATTCGGAGGCGGCGACAAAGAAAAGGCGGTGGCGGGTAGTTGGGCAGGCTCCTATGACCGCGTGGTGTCGGTGATAGGGCGGCTCGACATGGAGGGCGAGATGGCGCTAATGTCTAACCTCGACGCAATGGTGAGCATGGACTCGGCATCGCAGCACATAGCATCGCTGGTAGGGCTGCCGGTGGTGTCGGTGTGGGGCGCGACCCATCCTTATGCCGGCTTCGGCGGGTATGGGCAAGAGACCGACGACATGATAGGCGACAGTGTCGGGTGTCGTCCCTGCTCTATATTCGGCAACCGAACGTGTTACAAAGGCACCCGCGAGTGCATGCGCAACATAGACCCTATGGTAATTGCAGACAAGGTGCTTGCCCGCCTCGGTTTGTCGTAGGCCGGGGGCGGTTTCCTTGTTTTCGTTTTGTCACGGCATCAGAGAGTGGCAGACTGTATCACTACACTAACAGCATCTTTTATGGACAAGGCCCTTGAGATACTTAAGAGGTATTGGGGCTACGACTCGTTCCGCTCCATTCAGCCCGACGTGATAAACGCCATCATGTCGGGGCACGACACTCTTGCTCTCATGCCAACAGGCGGAGGCAAGTCTATAACCTTTCAGGTGCCTGCCATGCTAATGGACGGCATAACCATTGTGGTGACGCCGCTGATATCGCTGATGAAAGACCAGGTGGACGCCCTTCGCAGGCGTGGCATAATGGCACAGGCGGTACACAGCGGCATGTCGGCAAGCGAGATAGACCGCGTGCTCGACAACTGCGTTTATGGCGACTACAAACTGCTGTATCTGGCGCCGGAAAGGCTCGACACCGACATATTCAAGGCCCGGTTTCAGAAGATGAACGTGTCTATGATAGTTGTAGACGAGGCTCACTGCATATCGCAGTGGGGTTACGACTTCAGACCCGCATATCTTAAGATAGAACGTCTGCGTCAATGGGCTCCCGACGCGCCGATACTGGCACTGACAGCCACAGCCACAGAGCAGGTGTGCGACGACATAATGCAGTGTCTGCGTTTCGGCAACAACGCCATAAAGCTGTCTATGAGCTTCGCACGACCCAACATAAGCTATGTGGTGCGCCAGAGCGACGACAAAGACGGCGAGATGTTCCGCATACTCACGGCCGTGAAAGGTAGCGCCATCGTATATTGCCGAAAGCGCAAAGAGTGCGAAGATGTGGCCGCGCGTCTTAACGAGTACGGCATAACGGCGCAGTTTTATCACGGAGGACTCGACTATCGTCTGCGGGGCGCCCATCAGGAGGCTTGGCTCAATGGCCAGGTGCGCGTAATGGCTGCAACAAACGCCTTCGGGATGGGTATAGACAAGCCCGATGTGAGGGTGGTGATACATTATCAGATGGCCGACTCGTTAGAGGCGTACTATCAGGAGGCGGGAAGGGCCGGACGAGACGGCAGACGCTCTTATGCCGTGTTGTTGCGGGGAGCTGCCGACAAGCAGGCCGCCGACAAGCGGATAGCGGCAGAGTTCCCTCCTATCGAGACCATAAAAGACATTTACGAGCAGGTACACAACTATTTCGGGATAGCCACCGGAGACGGACGCATGACAACCAGGCAGTTCGACATATTCGACTTCTGCAAGCGATTCAACCGTTACTCAATGACAGTGATAAGCTCACTGCGCATATTGCAGCTGGCCGGATATCTGATTCTCACAGAAGAGCTTGACAACCCGACACGCATAATGTTTACAGTCTCGCGCGAAGACCTTTACAACGTGCAGATAACAAACGCCGAGCTTGAAAGCCTGATACGCATACTGTTACGTCTTTACACCGGCATATTTTCGTCGTTAGTGCCCATAAACGAAGAGTTCATAGCCCACGTGTCGGGATATACTGCCGCTTTTGTGTCTGAAGCATTGTTAAGGCTCTCGCGGCTGCGCGTGATACGCTACATACCGCGCAACCGCTCTCCCCTGCTGACCCTATGCGAAGAGCGGCTGCCTCGCAGTAACATACACATACCTCACCTTATCTATCACGGACGCATGCAGCAGATGGTGGCGCGTCTTAATGCCATGACCGAATATACAGACCGCTCAGACCGATGCAGAAGCGTGATGCTACAAAGCTATTTCGGAGAGAAAGAACCCCAAGAGTGCGGATGCTGCGATGTATGCCTGGCTCGCAGGAAAAACAACTCTGCCAATCAAGCCATAGAAAACAGAATAATAGAGCTGGCAAGGCAAGGTCTTTACGACCCTCAACAGATAGTCGCACAAGTGAATGGCAACAAAGAGATAATTACCGGAATATTGCAACGCATGACAGAACAAGGCAGACTGTATACAGATAAAAACGGCATCGTGACTACAGACAAATGACTATTGACGAAACTGACGGTGATGGTTTGCTGGCACTGCCGTTATTTTGCTGGCACTGCCTCCGGCGGCCCTTCCGGGGGAGGGGTCACGGACCCCGTTTTGATATGTTTGAGGAACAACTAAGCGGATAA
>JAIECQ010000163.1 GCA_029068395.1 Rikenellaceae bacterium | reverse complement strand
CGCAGGAGGCTCGTGGGCTCGGAGATGTGTATACGAGACCGCCGCGGGGGGGAGGCGAGGCCCGTTGCGGCTCGTACCTCGCCGCCCTGCCGGAGCGAAAGACTGACAGAGCGGTAGCCATGCGGTGCGAAAATTGGTCGAGTATTAAGGAATGCGTACGGATTCGGGGTCGACGGATTGGAGAAAACGTGCTTTTGGCGCAACGGAGAGCGGAACGGAGCCTGCGGAGGGCACAGCATGAAAGTTATGTGCATCACTGCCGTGACTTATTCACCGCCACACATATTATTCACCAATGTGCGGCCCTCCGTTTGCGGAGGCTCCGGGCCGCTCGGGACTCGTTGCCTCGTCCCGGGCATAAGGAATTTTGGCTTACGGCATACTTCGTTATGCCGGCGATAAGGAATAGTGTGCGGTTTCGTTAGCGGTGGGCCGGCGCTGGCGCCGGCCTCATCGGCGTGGAGGTCGAGGGTGTGATGATGGTCTTGCGTGGTGAGTGACAAAGACGTGCGGCACCTTGCCGGTACGTACCTTTAGCGTGAAGAAGCCACGGGCCGAGCCTGCGGAGGCAAGTGTGAAAGTGACGCGCGGCTGGGCGTGACTTAGTCACTGCCTATAATTACTTGGCGGGGTTACGGGCCTCCGCGGGGGGAGGGTCGGCCCGTTGCGGCTCGTGCCTCGCCGCCCTGCCGGGGCAAAAGCATGCCGGGGCAAAAATTACTGGGTTAAAAACTACCAGCACAAAAGTCTGCCGGCGCGGAAATCTACCGGCGCAAACACTGCAATACAAATCTATTGCTGTTCATGCTATGCGTCACTGCACGTCATGGGTTACTGCCCTGCCCTACTATGTTTTGCCGTGCTGCCCGCTATGCCTTGCTGTTTTGTTTCCGCACCCTTTCCATCGAGAGTCATGGCCCCTATTGAATATCTTCCAGGCACTCAGCCCAAGGGCCAAAACGAAAATATGGTATAAAGGTGTGAGACGCATGTCGAAACACCTTTATACCATATTTTCGTACTACCGCCTTAGTTGTTCCTCAAAAATATCAAAACGGGGTCCGCGACCCCTCCCCCGGAAGGGCCGCCGGAGGCAGTGCCAGTAATACATCACCGGCAGTGGCTGTTTTACTTGAATGGCGAGTCGGGTTCTTTGGCCATGTGGTTGTAGAAGAGTCGGTCGAGTAAAGAGGGCCATATTTTCTTGATGAGCTTGGTGGCGCGGCCATTGAAGTCCATGAGGAGCTCGCGTTTGCGCAGACAGATGCCGCGCACGATGCGGTGGGCGACATCTTCGGCGGACATCATTTTGTCTTCGTTGCGGGGTGAGGCTCCTTGGGGGGAGCCGTCGGCGGTCAGGGCTGAGAATCGCACGTTAGAGGCGGTGAAGCCGGGTGCCGCTATCATGACGTGAATGCCTTTTTTGAGATTCTCTATGCGTATGGTCTCAAGCAACCCGTGCATCGCATACTTGGAGGCCGAGTAGCCAGTGCGGCCGGGGAGTCCGTGGAAGCCGGCGACAGACGAGACGCCGACGATAGAGCCGTGACTCTTCTGTATATAGGGCAACGCATATTTGACAGTGTAGGCCGTGCCCCAGAAGTTGACATCCATAAGCCTGTGAATGACCGACATATCGACATCGTCATAGAGTGCGCGCATGGAGATGCCGGCGTTACAGATGCACACGTCGATGCCTCCGAATGCCTCAACGGCGGCCTCGACAAGCTCGCGGCATGCCTGTTCTGAGGTTATGTCGGTGACACGATAGAGTGACCTTACCCCTTGTGACTCGAACTCGGCGACAAGAGAGCGTAGGGCCTCTTCGGTGCGGGCGCCCATTACCACATTGGCTCCGAGAGATGCAAACTCGCGGGACAAAGCCAATCCTATGCCTGACGAGGCGCCTGTTATAACTACTGTTTTGTTTTTGAAATTCATGCTTCGGTGTTTTATTCTATTTCTATTGTCATTCTGTCGTAAGCCGAGTGCACACCTCGCGGAAGCTCTGCTTCAAGGTCGGCAAACAGACCCATCTGATGCGATATGTGGGTGAGGTAGGCTCTGCGCGGCGATATCTGCCTTATGACATCAAGAGCTTCGTCAAGGCAGAAGTGAGACAGGTGCTTCTGGCGGCGTAATGCGTTTATTATTAGCGTATCGACACCGTGTAGTTTGTCTATCTGCCCGGGAGGTATGAAGTTCATGTCGGTAATGTAGGCAAGCCCTCCTATGCGGTAACCGAGCACCTCCATGCGGTAATGGAGCCCTTTGACCGGCATGACGGTAAGAGAGCCGACAGTGAAAGCATCATCACCGTCTATGACATGGGGGGTAAGCTCGGGGACGCCCGGGTATGGGTTGTCGGCAAAGGCATAATCGTAGTCTTTGCGTATGGTGGCCATAGTGGAGGCGTTGGCATAGATATCCATGCTTTTGCCGTTGATGTAATTGAAGGCACGCACGTCGTCAAGGCCGCCGGTGTGGTCTTTGTGTCCGTGGGTGAAGAGTATGGCGTCGATGTTTCTGACTCCCTCGCGCAACATCTGGTAACGGAAGTCGGGACCGGTGTCGATAACAACGGTGGTGTCGCGACAAGAGACCATCAACGACGAACGCAGACGCTTGTCGTGCATGTCGCTGGAGGTGCAGGCCGCGCAGTCGCATCCTATGATGGGGACGCCCTGTGATGTGCCGCTGCCGAGGATGGTCGCTTTTATCATTATAACATGCAAATTTGATGTAAAGTTAATCAAAAATTTAATGTGTGCATGTTTGAAGGGCATTAATTTGTCTCTTTTATATCATCGGAACGGGGAATGAGGTTGGCAAAAAATTGTTACTTTTGTTCTCGAAGAAAATGATATTATGGACAAGAAAGAGGCGAGGATATATCCGTGGGGCGATTCGAGGCGTTACAACAGCTATGCCCGCTATTTCAGGTCGTTATTCGGGCAGCGCATACAGAAGGTGACCATAGATGCGGGGTTCACATGTCCCAACAGAGACGGCACTGTGGCATATGGCGGATGTACATATTGCAACAACAAGGCTTTCAACCCGTCGTATTGCACTTCGTTAAAGAGCGTGACTCAGCAGATTGAGGAGGGCAAGGAGTTTCATGCCGGCAGGTACAGACGCGCAGCCGGTTATCTGGCCTACTTTCAGGCATACTCTAACACATACAAGCCGCTGGACGACCTCAAGGCGTTATATGAGGAGGCTTTGTCGGTGGATGGCGTGGTGGGCATTGTGATAGGTACGCGTCCCGACTGTGTCGACGACGACAAGTTAGACTATCTGGCAGAACTGTCTAAGAGGTGTCATCTGGTGGTTGAGTACGGCATAGAGTCGGTATATGACCGTACATTGGCACGCATAAACAGAGGTCATGATTTTGAATGCGCCCGCAAGGCCGTGGTCGAGACAGCCGCAAGAGGCATACACACGGGCGCTCACTTCATACTGGGGTTGCCGGGGGAGAGTCGTGACGACATGCTCGAATCGGTAAAGGTGATAAACACCCTACCATTGGAGACGATAAAATTTCACCAGTTACAGGTGTTCAGAGACACCATCATGGAGCGAGACTTCATGGCAAATCCTCATAACTACTCGTTCTTCGAGTGCGACGAGTATATAGATCTCTTTTGCGACATACTGGCTCGTCTTAAAAGCGACATTGTCGTAGAACGTTTTGCGGGAGAGGCTCCACCCCGTTTTCACATAGGCCCATCGTGGGGCTTGATAAGAAACAACTCCCTGATAGAAATGCTCGAACAAAGACTACTCCAAAGAGACCTGTGGCAGGGATGCCTCCTCTGCCGGTGATGCCTTGACATGTTTTGCCTCGCTGCTGGTTTGGTTTGCTGAAACGTTATGTTTTGCTGGAACTGCCTCCGGCGGCCCTTCCGGGGGAGGGGTCACGGACCCCGTTTTGATATTTTTGAGGGCAAACTAAGCGGATAAGTACGGATAATGCAATAAAGGCGTTTCGACTATCGTCTCACACCTTTATCGCATTATCCGTTTTTGGCACTTGGGGTTGGCATCTGAAAGGTATTCAACAGGGGCTATGACTCTCGGCGGAAAAACGTGGAAGCAAAGCAGAAACAATGACAGCAGCACGGCAAAGCATGGCGGGCAGCACAGCAAACACAAGCAGCGCTGCCGCAACCAGCACAGCGGAGAGCGGTGCGGGGCCTGCGGAGGGCACGGCGAGAAAATGAAGAGCTTCACTGCCGTCACTGATTCACTGTCATATATTGCTGTGCGGGGTTGCGGCCTTCCGTTTGCGGATTTCCTGCCCACCGCGAGGTGCGGGCCGCTCGGGCTTCGTTCCTCAGCCCGGAATAAGGAATAGTATGCGGTTTCGTTGCACTCAGACCGCGGGGGTTGCTTTAATGGATTAGTTATTTACTGGTGCTCACATTCCTTGGCTCTCATTTCTTTTGCTTTCATCCCCTTGGTGGTTGTGGGCCGGCGCTGGCGCCGGCCTCATCGGCGTGGAAGTTGAGGTCGCGATGAGGTTCACGCGTGGTGAGAG
>JAIECQ010000162.1 GCA_029068395.1 Rikenellaceae bacterium | reverse complement strand
TGTGCCGCTTTTTCTCGAGGGCTTGTAATCGGTTGTGCAGGTAAAATCGAACTTCTGACTCAGAGTGCCGCTTTGGGCGAAAATGTAAAAAACGACATCAGAAATTTTCTCTTCGAGCGACCGTGCAAGTGGCGGGCGCGCTGTGCCGAGGTTTGAGTTTACTGCCCCATTTGAGGGCTCGACATCTTTTATGGCCGCCACCTCAAGAGAAAAAACAACCTCTGTTGCATCGGCATTCTCGTTATCTTTCTCTTTGCTCGGGGCGCAGCTTGCCAGAATAAGCGCCAATATTATCGCCGGTATCTTCATTGTCGTGTCGAATTAAATTGCGATTAGATGTTTGTTGCACATTTGCGAAATTAATAAAAATAAATCGAATGTCAAACTGTAGATTGTAAAATATCGCAAATAAGTTAATATTGATAATGTTTTTTTATTGTAAAACGATTTGCTGTTCGTCGCTTTGTCGTGGCTGAAAAACAGACGCATTAAATTTGTTTTTCTCAAAAATTACAGATATATTTGAACAATAAGACAAGAATACAAGGCATGGAACGCCGGTGTTTTTTTGACGTGTAAGTAGCATATTGACAAACAGTAACCATTCATATAAAGCATGAAATCTCTCTTTCGTTTTGCGGTGACCGTTGCCACGATAGGGCTTGTGGTCGCCTGCTCCAAACACGACACCAAATCTGAGCCTGTCCCCACCGACGGACTCACCTCGTTTTTCCACTCCCGGCTTGACGGCTCTTCCGCCGCATACGATGTCGACAGTCTGATAACGCTGTCAGACATAGAGAGTTGTCGCAACGATGTGTGGCAGTCGTGGCGTCTGGCCCTTCGCAGTTACGACGAAACGGCCCTTGTCGAGCTTGGTCCGTTGGAAGAGCGCCGTGTCGGCTCGTGGACCCTGCCGGCAAGCCTCGAGCCGTCGGCCGTAATGAGGTATGTCTATGGTTCCAAGGGTGCCAGATCAGCCAACGGTTACCCTCTCTTTGTCTATTGCCACGGTTCGGGCGCACCCGACACCGAGTGGAGCACCGGACAGACCTTGGCGTTACAGTTCAAAGACGGACCGTCGGCCTATTTCATACCCCGCATACCCAACACCGGAGCCTATTACCGTTGGTGGCAGAGGTCGAAACAGTACGCCTGGGAGAAGCTTCTGCGCCTGGCGTTGGCCTCGGGCGATATCGACCCCGACAGGATATACCTTTTCGGCATCTCTGAGGGCGGATACGGCACCCAGCGGCTGGCCTCGTTCTATGCCGACTATCTGGCCGGCGCGGGTCCCATGGCCGGAGGCGAGCCTTTAAAGAACGCCCCCGCCGAGAACTGTCGCAACATAGCCTTCTCCCTGCGCACCGGCGCCCTCGACGGAGGCTTCTATCGCAATGTGCTCACGGGCTACACCCAAGAGCGGTTCGACGAGCTTGAGAGCCTTAACCCCGGCGCTTTCGTGCATAATGTAGAGCTTGTGCCCGACATGGGCCACGGCATTGATTACGACAAAACCACACCCTGGCTCAGACAATATGCGCGCAACCACCATCCCAAAAATGTCGACTGGGAGAACTTCGAGATGGACGGACGCATGCGCGACGGCTTCTATAATATATATGTGTTGTCTCATCCCGACGGAGGCCGTTCGCGCACCTATTACCGCATGTCTGTTGCCGACAACGCCGTCACCCTCACCGCCGAACGTGTCGCCTACACCACCACCGAGGTGCGTGACGGCATCGAGATGGCCTTCTCGCGCACATACACCCCCGTCACCGACGGCAAGCTGCTGATATACCTCGGTCCCGAGCTTGTCGACCTGAGCCGCGAGGTCACCCTCACGGTCAACGGACGTCAGGTGTTCAAAGGCATCCTCAGCGCCAACCATAAACACATGGTCAACAGCTGCGCCGCCTTCTTCGATCCCGACAGAATCTACCCCGCAGCCATAGAGGTCGACCTGTCGAAGTGACCTTACGCCCTGCGCCAAGCCATTGCAAAATGCAGTCATTACGCTTTTGCAATGGCTTGACATATCTTATGCCGCCTTCTTATGCGTCGCCGTTTAAGCAAAATGCAGCCGCACTTGCTTTTGCCCTCGATGATTCGTATCGTTGGCTGTCGCCTTAGATACTCCGCCTCGGTCAATCAAATAAAATTTGTTTGCCACTCGGCTTATTCGTATCTTTAACCTGTCGGTTTTAAGATACTCACGCTCGGCAAAACCAAACAAGTTTGCTTTTGCTCTCGCTTATTCGTATCTTTGGCTATCGCCTTAGATACTCCGCCTCGGTCAAGCAAATAAAATTTGCTTGCCTCTCGTCTTATTCGTATCTTTGTAGCGACTATCCCGCGCTTCTGCCAAGAAGATATAGGGCGTGACAGACCCGGGTCTGTCGTCCGAAGCCATGTTCGGGGCGATAACGGGCCATGATGACTGATACAAAACAAAGCAAAAACGAGATATCATGACAGACACTTCACGATACGCACAACGCGGCGTCTCATCAGGCAAAGAGGATGTGCACAACGCCATTAAGAATGTCGATAAGGGGCTTTATCCCAAGGCGTTCTGCAAGATAGTGCCCGACATATTCACCGGCGACGACAACTACTGCATGCTGATGCACGCCGACGGTGCCGGCACCAAATCGTCGCTGGCATATGCCTATTGGCGCCAAACCGGCGATTTGAGCGTATGGAAAGGCATTGCGCAAGATGCGGTGGTTATGAACACCGACGACCTTCTGTGCGTCGGCGCCACCGACAACATACTTCTCAGCTCTACCATAGGACGCAACAAGCGGCTGGTTCCCGGCGAGGTCATTGCCGCCATCATCAACGGCACCGAAGAGTTCCTTGAGACCATGCGCTCCATGGGCGTGGGCATCTGGTCTACCGGCGGCGAGACTGCCGATGTGGGCGACCTTGTGCGCACCATCATCGTCGACAGCACCGTCACGGCCCGCCTTCGCCGCTCTGACGTTATCGACAACGCCAACATAAAAAGCGGCGCCGTCATCGTGGGTCTCTCCTCTTACGGCAAAGCTGTTTACGAAAGCGAGTATAACGGAGGCATGGGCAGCAACGGACTCACCTCGGCGCGCCACGACGTGCTCTCCAAGAGCGTTGCCCGCGCCTATCCCGAGAGCTACGACGACGGCATGGGCGACAGCCTGGCCTACACGGGACGCTACGGTCTCACCGACATTGTCGAGGGCACCGGTATGACAGCCGGCAAGCTGGTTCTCTCGCCCACGCGCACATATGCCCCCGTCATCACGCGCATGCTCAAAGAGTGCCGCAGCGGCATTCAGGGCATGATACACTGCACCGGCGGCGCTCAGACCAAAATACTGCACTTCGCGGGCGACATACACGTTGTCAAAGACGACCTGTTCGACATACCGCCCTTGTTCCGACTGATAGAAGAGTGCTCGGGTACCCCGCGCCAAGAGATGTACAAGGTCTTCAACATGGGCCACCGCATGGAGATATATGCCGACCCCGCCGCCGCTGCCGAGCTTGTGGCCATATCTGAGAGCTTCGGTGTCGACGCCAAGATTATAGGACGCACCGAGCCGTCGCCGACTCCCCGCCTCACCATCAAGGCCGAGGGTCAAACCTACCAATACACCCGATAGATATGGCTCACGGACGCATCATACGCCTTTACGAAGAAAACCCCAACATGCGCGACCTGCGTCGTGTGGCCGATGCCCTTGAGGCCGGCGCCCTTGTCATATATCCTACCGACACCTATTACGCCCTCGGATGCCTCCTCACCTCTGTAAAGACCATCGGCAGGCTCAAAGAGTTGCGCGGTAAGGACGACGACCACCTGTCGCTCATATGCAGCGACCTGTCAAACCTGTCCGATTACGCACGTGTCGACAACGCCGTATTCAAGCTTCTTAAGGCCAACACGCCCGCCCCTGTCACCTTCATACTCAATGCCTCGGGCGCTGTGCCTAACAAGTTCCTCGACCGCAAGAAGAGCGTGGGCATACGACTTCCCGACAACGCCATAACTCGCGCCATTGTCGAGACAACGGGCGTGCCGCTGGTCTCAAGCACCCTTTTGAGCACCGAAGACCCCACAAGCGGCGACCCCTCGCTATTGTGGGACGAGTATGGCGACAGGGTCGACCTTATGATAGATGGCGGAGAGGCCCCCATGCAGGCCTCTACCGTCGTCGACCTCACAGGAGGCACCCCCGTCATCGTGCGTGAGGGCTGTTATTCGCTCGTCTGACCGCCCGCCGGAAAAACTGCGGAAAGCCGCGGCCCCGCCGGAAAGTCGCCGGAAGCAAGGCCGCCGCCCGCCGAAAGCAAAGCCGCCCGCCGGAAAGTCGCCGGAAGCAAGGCCGCCGCTCCCCCGAAAGCCGCCTGCCGGAAAGCCAAGAAAAGCCAAGGCCCGAAAGCCGCCCGCCCATGTGATGGGGTAGTGTAACTAACAGAAATACAGTAGCAATGAATGAGAATGTGAATATAAACGACCTGCTCTCTGACTTCATGCAAGAGAGAAAGGTACCTATGGCCAACGACGCTGCCAGTGCGGGGCTCTTCTTGGGAGTAGGCCTGGGGATTATAGGCCTCATCGACGGTTTTGTGATGGGCAGTATTGTCGCTTCATTTATATTGAACGTCTTTGCCTGGATACTCTTCGTCTTAGTGTTGCAGATGGCCTTGCGCGCCCGGGTCATAAAGCGCGGCAAGCCGGTGCTCGACATGGTTGAGGCGTGGGGTTATACGGTGCTCGTCTCCTTTTTTGCGGGCATTATTTTCGGCCTTGTCAGATATATAGTGTTCAGATACATCGCGCATGACTTCTTTGCCGAGCTTTATGACAGTGTCATACAGAGCATAAGAGAGGTAGAGGCTGCGCAAAACGTCGGCACCATACTCACCCCCGAGATGCTCTCTGTCATGGACCGCCTCTGGAACGCTCCTGTCACCTGGTTTGTCGGCGGACTTGTTAACGTCGTCTTCACCGGCGCCTTAGTAGGTCTTGTCATATCTGCCGTGGGTCGTCGTAATCCGCTCACAATGAGATAAAACAATAGCGACATGTATATCATAAGCGTCACTTTCGTGGTCGAACCCCCGGTACACTCTTCGTGGTATTCTTTGGCCACAGAGAAGTTCCTGCCCCGCCTTGAGGCGGAGTCTGGTCGCCCCGTCACCTTCACCCGCCTGTTGCACGACACGCCCGAGGCCCACTACACCTATTCGGTACAATGCTCCTGCTGCGACATGACATTCTATCGCCGTTTCGTAGACGAGCTTATGGCCGACTATGTCGAGGTGGCCGTGCCTATGTTCGGCGATAAGGTGCTGTATTTCATATCACTTCTTAAACGGATAGACTATAAATGAAAAGAGCTGTAACACTGTTTGTCATAATGTTGTGCCTTGCCGTTTCGGCCCATGCCGACGAGGCGTCAGGCAAAATGCGTCCATATAGAATAGAGGCCGGCAGAAACGAACGCTGGTGGGGCGGCTATTCGCAGCTGGGACGCAAGATGCCCTTTGCCTCCAGCGTTGGCGGCGACCTTGCCGCAGATAACAAGGGCAACATATCAACCCCCTTTTTGGTGTCATCCACAGGACGTTACATTTGGGGCTACCGTCCCTTCAGGTTTACGGCCGACAAAGACGGCATCACCATCGAGTCTGAAGACGGCATCAGACCGCAGGTTGGCGGCAAGAGCCTGCGCGAAGCCTTCCTGATAGCGGCCCAGCGCCATTTCAAGAGCACGGGCAAGAGTCCTGCGGCCGAGATGTTCACGGCACCCCAATACAACACATGGATAGAGTTGGGCTATGACCAGTCGCAGCAAGGGGTGCTCGACTACGCCCGCGCCATCGTCGATGGCGGCTTTCCCGTGGGCGTTATCATGATAGACGACAACTGGCACCGTTACCACGGCAGCTTCTCTTTCGATATCGAACGCTTCCCCGATCCCCGCGCTATGGTCGACAGCCTGCACCACATGGGTTTCAAGGTGATGCTGTGGGTGTCGCCCTTTGTCAGCGCCGACTCTCCGGCCTATCGACAGCTGGCTGCCGACAAGATGCTGCTGCGCCAAGGCGACGGCACCACACCCGCCATGATAAGATGGTGGAACGGCCAGAGCGCATGTTACGACCTTACCAATCCGGCAGCCTGCGACCATTACCGCCGCGGGTTGCACAGCCTGCAAGAGAGGTATGGCATCGACGGATTCAAATTTGACGGAGGCGACACCTATTTCTATACTGACGATATGGTGTCGTTCAAAGATGACGCCACCCCAACCGACCATCTCGAAGCGTGGTGCTCACTCGGCGCCGACTTCCCTTTTAACGAGTATCGTGCGGTGTATGGCTGTGCCGGCACCCCCATCGTTGCGCGCCTTAGCGACAAGGCGTGCTCGTGGGACGCCGTCTCGTCGCTCATCCCCGAGATGACGGCCACCGGCCTTATGGGCTATCCGTACGCCTGCCCCGACATGATAGGCGGCGGCGAGATAGGCTCGTTCACCCGAGAGGGCGCCAATATCGACGGCGACATGTTCGTGCGCTCGGCCTGGGTGCACGCCCTTATGCCCATGATGCAGTTTTCTGCCGCCCCGTGGAGGGTGCTCGACGCCGACAGGGCAGAGGCATGCCGCAAGGCCGCCGAGCTGCATGTCAAGATGGCACCTTATATAATGACCCTTGTGCGCGAGGCCGAGAAGAGCGGCGCCCCCATCGTGCGCACTATGGAGTATGAGTTCCCCAAACGCGGATTTGCCGACTGCAAAGACCAGTTCATGCTCGGCAACCGATATCTGGTCGCCCCGGTGGTCACCCCTAACCCCACCCGCGAGGTGAGACTGCCCGCCGGACGCTGGAAAGACGACATGGGCAAGGTCTATAAAGGACCTATAGTGTTCAGCGTAAAAGTTCCTGTCGACAGGTTGCTCTATTTCGAGCGCGTCAAATAGATGAAGGCGTCCCTTGCACAAGGGGCGCTTTTGTTTTGAAGGAGCAAGAGACCCGTCGTCTTGGGATTCGCAATGGGCGGGGTATGAAAAATATACAGAAACGCAAATGAAACATAAGTGATATTCAGTGTGTTATAAAATATTTTTAATTTTGTCAAATTTTTTTGGTGTTGCCTCTATATTTTGGCATGCTTATTGAAAAGAATTATGACGTAAGGGTAAAAGAGACCCTTGGATTAAAAAATCTATTAACCGTAAAAATTAAAAATATGAAGGCAAAGGATATTCACTTGAGAGCATTGGAACCCGAGGACATAGGTTTTCTCTATCGTTGGGAGAACGACCCTGAGGTTTGGCGTGTCAGCCAGACGTCGGCCCCCTATTCCAAATATGTTTTGAAGCGATACATCGAGACCTCCCATTTGGATATATACGAGACCAAGCAGCAACGTTTCGTGGTGGTTCATTCGCAGACGAATATACCCATCGGAGCCATAGACCTTTTCGACTTCGACCCCTTCAACCTCAGAGCCGGTGTCGGCATACTGATATACGACAAAGAGGACCGTCTCAAAGGCTATGCCACCCAGGCACTCGAGCTTCTGGTCAAATACGCGTTCGATATATTGGGTCTGCACCAGCTCTATTGCCACATACCCGTCGACAACACCCCCTCTTACGAGCTCTTCTCCAAACGGGGCTTCATGCAGGCCGGCATCCGCAAAGAGTGGATACGCACATCGGAGGGATGGCAAGACGAACTCACCATGCAGCTGATAAATAAAAAATAGACTGTCTGTCAGTGTTTGATTGTGCAACACGCATGCCGCCGACACCCGTGGCGGCATGCGTGTTGCCGCGCTTGCCCTCCCACTGTCGTAACACCCCCGTCCTCCTTGACGCTCCCTTGCTAATCTCCGCGCTTTCTCGCCCCGTCTCCTTGCCGCCCCCTGCTAATCTTCGCGCCGGAATATAAACTTGAAAAAAATATGCGACTTTTTTGGATAAGAGCCGTAAAGGTCATAAATTAGAGAAATTTTTATAGACCTAAGATGCTCGTGCCGATAAGCCAACCGAGGCATTGCCGGCAATTGTTCGGGCCTAAGACATATTAAAAACAGAAAAGTCATGGAGTTTATCGACAAAAAAGTTATTGCCGGCGTGGCGGAAAACAACGCCTATAGGTGGGAAGATGATTTTGTCTATCTGGGGCAGTGGCCTCAGAGCCTTAAGTCAGATAGGGTGACCGTCAGCACCGAGGCCGACGCCGACGGCTATTTCCTCGGTGACGACGGAGAGCGTTATGCCCGTGTCGTCGCCACCAAGACCACCATAAAAGATGACGCATATCCCAGTACCAAGTGGAGCAGTCCGTGCTTCGAAAACGGCGTCAAGATACGCAAAGGGGCGGTCTATTACTTCAAGGTCGAGCCTATCAGATGGCGCATTCTGAAAATGGGTAAAAACGGCTCTTTTTTGTTTTGTGACAAGGTGATAGACGGCGCTGTTTACAACGTTAAGAAGGGCAACAGGTACGACGAGAGCGATTTGCGGCAGTGGCTGTGCGGCGAGTTTTACCAAAAGGCGTTTGACGATGCCGCCAAGTCTGTCATCGCCCTTACGCATGTCGACAATAAAAAAACGTCGACCGGCTCTTACCGCAACCCCAACGCCTGCCCCGACACTGACGACTTCGTTTTCCTGCTGAGCTATAAAGAGATGAGGCAGAAAAAGCTCAACTTAGGGGAGTTTGACCTGCAAGTGCGTTACCCGACCGATTATGCCCGGGCCAAGGGTATATGGATGGCCGAGGAAGACGCCAGCAGCCACTATTGGCTTCGTTCTCCCGGCGATATGAACGATAAGTTCGCCATCACCTGCGATAATTACGGGCTCCCTTGCTACTGCTGCGGCACCCCCGCAGGTCAGGTGCACGGTGTGGTCCCCGCCGTCAATATCAAGACAGACCCTGCCGAGACAAGACAACGCAAAAATGCCGTCAACCACACACGCACTTTCGAGCCTTCAGACGCGCAGCTGGTTAAGGGAAAAGATTACGTGATGTTCGGCGCATGGCCGCAAACTCTTAAAGACGAGTCTGTTACCGTCTCAGATACCACCGACGGAAACGACTGCTTCACCGGCAGTGACGGTGAGAAATATATCTGTGTCAGGGCCACACCGCGCGGCGACGGCTCATACAACGAGAAGGCCGCTATGTTCCACACGGGGGCAGAGATAGTTGAAGGCAGGGAGTACTATTTCAAGATAGAGCCTATAAAGTGGCGCATTCTCAGCCAGACCGACGGACGCATGTTCCTCATCTCCGAACGGGTGCTTCTGAGCATAGAGTTCAACCGAAACGACGACAAGCCTAATAATTACGAGAAAAGCTTTGTGCGTCAATGGCTTAACAGCGACTTTCTGCGCGACGCTTTCAACGTAGAGTCACGAAAACGCATAGTGGCCACCGCCGTCGACAACTCGCCCGAGTCGACAGGACGCAAGAAAAACCGTTACGCCTGCCCTGACACCGTCGACAAAATCTTCCTTCCGAGTAATGCCGAGGCGGCCCGTCCCTACGCATGGGGCAAG
Organism: Rikenellaceae bacterium; assembly: GCA_029068395.1. Classification (GTDB taxonomy): domain Bacteria; phylum Bacteroidota; class Bacteroidia; order Bacteroidales; family Rikenellaceae; genus CASDZP01. The sequence goes on along the minus strand of JAIECQ010000162.1, from coordinate 7,534 downwards.
AAAGGATTGGCCAAGACGGCCACCGATTTTGCCAATGCCGTGGGGTGCGACAGTGACGGTTATCTGTCGCGTTCGCCGTTTTATGACGACGCTATGTCTGTCGGCTGGATATGCAATGGCAAGGTGATGTATAACTACACCGACTGGATTTACACCGGCGTGGCCCCCTGCCTGCAAATAAGCTGCCGGCCTGATGCCGACAACGACACCCCGCTGCCCGTGCCTGCCGTTGCCGAGAGCGCCCCTGAGGCGTCGCCCTCTGAGGTTTTCAGACGCGAGGGCGATTATGTCTATTTCGGCACATTTCCGCAAAGCAAGAAGAGCGCAGATGTGTCGGTAAGCGGTCCTGCCGACGCAATGGGCTATTTTGCCGGCAGCGACGGTGAAAGATATGCGCAATATTTCGACGATTCAACCTGTTATTATAAAGTGGAGCCTCTCAAATGGCGCATCTTGAAAGAGGAGGAAGGCGAAGCTCTGCTGTGTTGTGAAAATATCATCATGGGCATGCCGTTCGACTCCAACTGTTGCAACGCCTACGAGGGGAGCGAGATGTACTGGTGGCTTGACGAAGATTTCGTCATGCAGGCGTTCGGCGATGAGTCGGCAAGCCGTATAGTGACATCCGTGGTCGACAACTCCGCCCGCTCTACAGGCATCAAGGGTAACCCCTGCGCTGGCGGACGCACCAGAAATCTCGTTTTCCTGCCCAGCTATAAAGAGATTAACGACAAGAGCTGGTTCCCCGACAAAGAGTCTCGAAGACGCACCCCCACCGACTATGCGTGTGCCGGCGGCCTGTTCCCTACAGACGGCTATTGCGGTTATTGGCTCCGTTCACCCGGCAGCCAGGAGAGCATAGGCGCCGTGTTCTTCGTCGACAGCGACGGCGACACAGACATCGAAAGCGCCGACTACTTCTATGGCGTGGTGCCTATGATGAAAATAAGGCTGTGACGTCCGCATCACCGATGCAAAAACCGCATCCCCGGCATGCAGAGTCCCCGCAGGCCCGGTGCGTCAGGTCTTAACGTCGCGTGATTGTCGAATAATCGCCCCGGGAGGTCAGTGAAAATGTAAAATAGATTATCTTTGTACGCCTGTTTCAAACTGCCGTGAGTGAGACACAGGCCGAAACCGACTGACGATGAAAAAAGACAAATATATAAAGATAAGGGGCGCCCGCGTCCACAACCTCAAAAACCTGTCGCTCGACATACCCATGAACAAGCTGGTGGTGGTTACTGGTGTGTCGGGCAGCGGCAAGTCGTCGCTTGCGTTCGACACCCTCTTTGCCGAGGGGCAGCGCCGTTATGTCGAGAGCCTGTCGTCTTACGCGCGCCAGTTCCTGGGCCGCATCACCAAGCCCGACGTCGACTCCATCGAGGGCATAGCCCCTGCCATCGCCGTCGAACAGAAGGTCACGGGCCGTAACCCGCGCTCTACCGTGGGCACCACCACCGAGATATACGACTACCTTAAACTGCTCTTCGCCCGCATCGGACGCCTCTATTCGCCCGTCACCGGTCAGGAGGTGCGCCGTTACGAGTCCACCGACGTGGTGCGTCTGCTTGAAGACACTCCCCGCAAAGGACGCATAGCCGTGGCCGCCGACGTGGTGCTCGAGCCGGGACAGTCGCTCATAGAGAAGATAACGCTCATAGTGGGCGAGGGTTACGACCGCATGATATACCGCGACCGCATCTGCGGCCTTGCCGACGTCATGGCCGACATAGACACGCTCACTGCCGGCGACCTTGCCGTCGTTGTCGACCGCATAGATCTGTCGCAGTGGAATGACGACCTTATGGCCCGCCTTAACGACTCTGTCGACATTGCCATGAACATGGCCGAGGGACGCGTCATCATCGCCGACATAGACAGCGACGACAAGGTCACCGGCCGGTCGGTGTTCAGTCGCACCATAGATAGCGACGACGGCATCGAATATATAGTGCCCGACGAACACCTTTTCAGCTTCAACAGTCCGTTGGGGGCCTGCCCCGTGTGCGAGGGCTATGGCAAGACGGTGGGCATAGATGAAAACCTGGTCATACCCAACAAAAACCGCAGCGTCTACGAAAATGCGGTTGCCTGCTGGAACGGCGACAGCATGAAACGGTGGAAAGAGCGGGTCATATCCACCGCCGAGTCCAGCGGCTTCCCCATACACCGTCCCTATAACAAGCTCACCGACGACCAGCGTAAGATGCTATGGCGCGGATGCCGCTGGTTCAAAGGTATCGACGCCTTCTTCGCCATGCTTGAGAGAGAGAAATACAAAATACAGTACCGCGCCATCCTATCACGATATACAGGCAAGTGCACCTGCCCCGAGTGCGGCGGCGGACGTCTGCGCAAAGAGGCCGGCTATGTACGCGTTGACGGCCATACCATCACCGACCTTGTGCGCATGAGCGCCTCAGACCTCAAGACTACCATCGAGTCGCTCTCTCTTACCGACACCGAGCGCGCCATAGCCTCACGCCTCATTACCGAGATATGTTCGCGCCTCGGCTACCTTGAAGAGGTGGGTCTGGGCTATCTCACCGTCGACAGACTTTCTAACACCCTCTCGGGCGGAGAGAGCCAGCGCATCAACCTTGCCACCTCGCTCGGCAGCGCTCTGGTCGGCTCGCTTTACATACTCGACGAGCCGAGCATAGGCCTGCATCCTCGCGACACCATGCGCCTTATAGGGGTGCTTGAAAAGCTGCGCGACTTGGGCAATACCGTCATAGTGGTCGAGCACGACAAAGAGATCATGAACGCCGCCGACTGGATTGTCGACATAGGTCCCGATGCCGGCATACACGGCGGACGCGTTGTCTTCGAGGGCGACAAGAGCATGTTCGGCACAGCCTCGGCAGAGTCTCATACGGTGGCCTATCTCACGGGCCGTCAGTCTATAAAGGCACCGTCGGCCCCCCGCAAGTGGACCAAGAGCATAGTGCTGGGCGGTGTGCGCGAGAATAACCTCAAAGGTGTCGACGTCAAGATACCGCTGGGTGTCATGACCGCCGTCACGGGTGTGTCGGGCAGCGGCAAGTCGTCGCTCATCCGCGGGGTCTTGTACCCGCTGCTGGCCCGTCACTTCAATCAGACGGGCATGATACCGTCCACTTACGACAGCTTCGAGGGCGACCTTAAGGCGCTGTCGGGTGTCGAGATGGTCGACCAAAACCCCATAGGACGCTCGTCGCGCTCCAACCCCGTCACATACATAAAGGCCTACGACGAGATACGCAAACTCTACTCGCAACAGCCGGCCGCCAAGGTTACGGGCTTCTCTCCGTCTACCTTCTCATTCAATATCGCGGGCGGACGGTGCGAGGAGTGCCAGGGCGACGGTGTCATAAAGGTTGAGATGCAGTTCATGGCCGACATAGAGATGGTGTGCGAGGAGTGCGGCGGCAAACGCTTCAAAGACGAGGTCATAGCCGTAAAGTATAACGACAAGTCTATCGACGAGGTGCTCGACATGAGCGTCAAAGAGTCTATAGAGTTTTTCAGTCAAGACAAGAAAGACGCGTTGTGCCGCAAGATAGTAGAAAAACTGCAAGTGCTTGACGATGTGGGTCTTGGTTATGTTAAGCTGGGGCAGTCGTCATCTATGCTCTCGGGCGGCGAGAGCCAGCGCGTCAAACTGGCCTCGTTCCTGCTCAAAGATAACGGCAGCGGCCCGGTGATGTTCATCTTCGACGAGCCTACCACCGGACTCCACGCCCACGACATAGGCAAGTTGCTCAAAGCCTTCGACGCCCTCATAGAGCGCGGACACACCATAGTGGTGGTCGAGCATAACATGGACGTGATATGTGCCGCCGACCACATCATCGACCTCGGACCCGAGGGCGGCGACGCAGGCGGTGAGGTTGTCGCCTGCGGTAGTCCCGAAGAGGTCGCTCGCTCGGGGGCAGGCTACACATCGGGCTTCATAGCCGCCCAGCTCGGCATGGAAAAGTGACCGTTGCCGCAATGTTGTTATTGTTAGTTGGTTAGGGTAGGCTGTGGGCTGTAAACGGCGTCGTTGAGATGCCGTTTTTTTATTTGCAGGCAAGCATGAAATTATCGCAAGTCGTGCGGGAAAAATTTCTTTTGTAAAAAGTTTGTTCTATTGGAATAAAGAGTATATCTTAGTGGCCTATATGCAGGTGGCGCGATATGGTTTGAATACGGTTAAATAGGCATAAAAAGGCCTGAAAAGCAAATAATAAAGAAATAATGGAGAAGAAAAACCAAACCGCCCTTGATGACGTTGTTATACGTTTCTCGGGCGACTCAGGAGACGGCATGCAGATGACCGGCACCTTATTCACCGATACCTCGGCATATCTGGGTAACGGAGTTTCTACATTCCCCGACTTTCCCGCCGAGATACGTGCACCGCAAGGTACGGTGAGCGGTGTGTCGGGCTTTCAGCTTCACTTCGGAAGCCATTGTGTCAACACGCCGGGCGACTATTGCGACGTGCTCGTGGCAATGAATCCCGCCGCCCTTAAGGCCAATGCCAAATGGCTCAAAAAGACGGCCACCGTCATTGTCGATATTGATTCGTTCAGCGACAAAGGCATAGAAAAGGCCGGTTTCAAGAGCGACAATCCTTTCGCCGAGCTTGGCATAGAGGGCTATAACATAGTGTATGCCCCTATCACCTCCATGACGAAAGAGACTCTTAAAGACAGCTCGCTCGACCCCAAAAGCGTGCTTAAGTGCAAGAACATGTTCGCCTTGGGCATCTGCTATTTCATGTTCAATCTGCCATGCGACCACACCGAACGCTTCATAGACAAGAAGTTCGGCGCCAAGAAGCCCGAGGTTGCCGAGGCTAACAAAAAGGTGCTTAACGCAGGTTACAACTATGCGCACAACACCCACACGTTCGCCAGCACCTACACCGTCGCCCCCGCTCCCATGGAGAAGGGCACCTATCGCAGCATCGACGGCAACCAGGCAACCGCCTGGGGCTTCATCGCGGCCGCTGAAAAGAGCGGACGACCCTTGTTCTGCGGCTCTTATCCCATAACACCGGCAACACATATACTCGAAGAGCTTGCCAAACGTAAAGACCTTAACGTCAAAACCTTGCAGGCCGAAGACGAGATAGCGGGCATCTGCACATCCATAGGCGCGGCCTATGCCGGCAGCTTTGCCGTCACCACTACCTCGGGCCCGGGTCTTTCGCTCAAAAGCGAGGCCATAGGTCTTGCCGTCATGACCGAGCTTCCGTTGGTCATCGTCGACGTGCAGCGCGGCGGTCCCTCTACGGGTCTGCCCACCAAGACCGAGCAGAGCGACCTTATGCAGGCTCTCTGGGGACGTAACGGCGAGTGTCCGTTGGTCGTTATGGCCGGCAGCACCCCCTCCAACTGCTTCCACTACGCTTTCATGGCCGGCAAGATAGCCATGGAGCACATGACCCCCGTCATACTGCTCAACGACGGCTTCATTGCCAACGGCTCGGAGCCGTGGCGCATACCGTCAATGAAAGACTATCCCGCTATCACCCCCCCTGTGGTCAAAGAGGCTCCCGAGGGCGGATACATGCCCTATGCGCGTGACGAAGAGCGACTTGCACGTTGTTGGGCGCTTCCCGGCACCAAGGGGCTGGAGCATCGTGTGGGCGGCCTTGAAAAGGACTTCCTCAAAGGCTCTGTGTCGCACGACCCCATCAACCACCAAAAGATGGTCGATATACGCCGCGCCAAGGTTGAGCGTGTTGCCGACTTCATACCCGAGCAAGAGGTGTATGGCTCGTCAGAAGGCGGCGAACTCCTCGTTGTAGGCTGGGGCGGCACCTGGGGCCACCTTTACAGCGCTGTCAAGGCAATGCGCGCCGAGGGTAAAGATGTGTCGTTGTGTCACTTCAACTACATATATCCCCTGCCCAAAAACACCGGCGATATATTCGGTCGCTTCAGGAAGATAGTGGTGTGCGAGCTGAACGAAGGCCAGTTTGCCAACTATCTGCGTATGACGCACCAGAAGTTTGAGTACAAACAGTTCAACAAGTCTCAGGGCCTCCCCTTCACGGTGGTGGAATTGATCGACAAGTTTAACGAGTTGTTGTAATGCAATGCGCTGATATTTAGGTCAATATGGCTTTTATTTGAAGTTGTACTTCAGATAGATGTGTTAATTGATTGTGTATCAGTGACGTATGAGTTTCGGGCGCAGTTTTTGCAGATGCAGTGTTTTGATGTTCAGTTATTTATGGCGGTTTATTTGATGTTGTACTTCAGGTGAGTGCTGTTAATTGGCTGATTTTTAACGTAGTGTCTGTTTTGTCTGAGGCTTTGCGAAAAATTCTTTTAGCCGTAAGGTTTTTGAAACTTAAACAAAAAACAAGACAATGGAAAATTGTAAATATACACCAGCAGATTTTAAGAGCGATCAGGAGGTGAAATGGTGTCCCGGTTGTGGTGACCATGCCATACTCAGTGCCGTGCAGAAGGCGTTGCCTGAGGTGGCAGAAAAGTTGGGCTACTCGCATGAAGATTTCACGTTTGTCTCGGGTATCGGGTGCTCGTCACGCTTCCCTTATTACATGCAAACGTTTGGTTTTCACGGCATTCACGGTCGTGCGGCAGCCATAGCAACGGGCGTCAAGGTCTCTAATCCCGAGTTGAGCGTGTGGCAGATATCGGGCGACGGCGATGCCTTGGCCATAGGCGGTAACCACTTCATTCACGCCATACGTCGTAATATCGACATCAATATCTTGCTCTTTAACAACGAGATATATGGTCTGACCAAGGGGCAGTATTCTCCCACGTCCAAGTTGGGTAAGATAACCAAGACCTCGCCTTTCGGTACCATAGAGCACCCGTTCACCCCGGGTGAGCTTGTGCTCGGCGCTCGCGGCACCTTCTATGCCCGTTCGCTCGATGTGGAGCTTAACACCACCAAAGACTGTCTTGTGGCCGCAGCGTCACATGCAGGCACCTCTGTTACCGAGATATTGCAGAACTGTGTGATATTCAACGATAAAACCCACGACGCTTTTGCTAACAAAGAGTGGCGTGAAGATCGTACCATCACGTTGCATCACGGTGAGCCCATGATATTCGGCAAGAGCCGCGACAAAGGTATCGTGCTTGAGGATATGTCTTTGAAGGTGGTCACCATAGGTCAAGACGGTTACACGGCCGACGATATTTTGGTTCACGACGCCCACAACCCCAATCCGGGCATACACATGATGCTCGTCAACATGCGTGCGCCCGAGTTCCCCGTAGCTCTCGGCGTTATACGTGACGTGCCCGACAAAACCTATGAACGTTCGCTCGAACAGCAGGTTGAAGAGTTGCACCGCACCGCCAGGATACACTCGGTGGACGAACTTCTTCATAATGGCGATACATGGGAACTTTAATGTTTTTATGATAGCTGAAAAACAGGAGGATTCCGTCGGAATCCTCCTGTTTTTGCTTTGTGGATGGTGAGCGTTTGAGGCTATTTGAACGGCTTTTGTTAGGGTAGGGCTTGTGTTATTAGTTTCGCACCGGCAGGGGTTGTGGTGCCGTTTCTTTTC
>JAIECQ010000161.1 GCA_029068395.1 Rikenellaceae bacterium | reverse complement strand
AATTGCACACGCACAAACGGCGGAGGATGGTCTTCTTCTGATTACGGATATATTACCTTGACGTTAAAGACAGACTCTTCTAAGAAATTGGAGTTTCCCGCTGTCGGTTACCGTAACTACATGAGCGGTTCGTTGTGCGACGCGGGTGTGTTCGGAAACTATTGGTCGTCAGTTGCGTATGATTCTGGCAGCGCGTACCGACTGAGCTTCAATAGCAATGATTTGCGCGTGAATTACTACAATAAGCAGTACAGTCGTAGCGTGCGTTGTGTCCGCCAATGATTAATTCTTTGGTTCTTTGATTTCTTTGATTCTTACCCGAGGACTTGTGTAAGCGGCATAGTTGGGCCGGTGCTGGGCGGGTGGTTCGGTTGTGCGTGCTTTGCCTCTCTGCTGTTATGCTTTGCCGAAATTCTTCCGCACCCTTTTCCGTCGAGAGTCATGCCCATGTTGAATATCTTTCAGGCGCTCAGTCCAAGGGCCAAAACGAAAATATGGTATAAAGGTGTGAGACGCATGTCGAAACACCTTTATACCATATTTTCGTACTTCTGTTCTTAGTTGTTCCTCAAAAATATCAAAACGGGGTCCGTGACCCCTCCCCCGGAAGGGCCGCCGGAGGCAGTTCCAGCAATACAAAACGGCAGTTCCAGTAAACCATTATCCGCAGTGCCCGCAAAGCATGACGGGCAGTGTCCGCAGAACGCACTTATCCGAATATGAGTATCAGCAGTTGTGCGGCGAGCACTCTTAGGAACATGGCCAGGGGGTATACGGTTGCGTATCCTACAGATGGTGCGTCTGTCGAAGTCTGTTCAGAAGAGTAGGCGAGGGCGGGAGGGTTGGTGGTTGCTCCCGAGAGCACACCTATAATGGTGTAATAGTTGAGTTTGTAGCACAGTTTGCCAATTATTCCGCATAATAGCAGTGGCACTATTGTTATTATGGCGCCGTAAGCTATCCACACATATCCGCCTGATACTATAGTAGGCACGAAATTGCTGCCGGCACCTAATCCCACGCCGGCGAGGAATAGCGATATGCCGACCTCTCGGAGCATTAGGTTGGCGCTCATGGTGGTATATGTTATCAGCTTGTAATAGGGACCCCACCGACCTATGAGTATGGCCACAATGAGGGGACCGCCAGCCAGGCCGAGCTTTACGGGTTGAGGTATTCCCGGTATCCAGAACGATATGCTGCCGAGTATCACGCCGAGGGCTATGCCGAGGAATATGGGTATCAGGTTGGGATGGTTGAGTCGTTTGAGCGAGTTGCCAAAGACGCTTTCGGCCTGTTTTACCGAGTGCTCGGGACCTACGACGGTGACACGGTCGCCCAGTTGCAGCTGGAGGTTGCCGGCCGCCACCAGGTCGATGCCGGCGCGGTTGACGCGTGTTATGGTGACTCCGCAGGTGTTGCGTATGCGCAGGTCTGACAGGTGCTTGCCGTTGAGCTCGGGCTTGGTTATGAGTATGCGCCGCGATATCATGTTTTTAGACATGATGTGCCAGTTGGCCTCCACCTCGTGCCCGAGCAGTGCTATGAGGGCCTCCACATCTTTTGGGGCCGCCACCACGAGTATTCTGTCGCCGCAGTGCAGGGTGGTCGATGCCTTGACAAGCTCAGGCTCGCCGCCCTTGTGACATATGCGTGAGACCACGAAATCGCGACGTATGAAGTCGTGTATCTCAGATAGGTTCTTGCCGTTGATGGCTTCGTTGCCTATCTCTATCGATACGGGTTGTTTCACCAGATCGGCAGCTTCGCCCGAGGCCCCGGCGGCAGCCTCTTCGGCGGGCACGTCAATCTTCAGTATGCGTCTCAACAGCATGAGGGTGGCTATCGCGCCTATCACGCCCAAGGGGTATGCCACGGCATAACCTGTGGCTATGTCGGGTGCATCAGCTCCTGCGTGCATGTCACTGAATGCCTGCTGTGCCGCACCCAGACCGGGGGTGTTGGTCACGGCGCCTGACATGACACCCACCATGGTGGTCATAGATATGCCGGTGATGTAATGGAGTGCTATGGTCACGCCCACGCCCATGACTACTGTAAGCACGGCCAGCTTATTGAGGGTGACGCCTCCCTGCTTGAACGACGAGAAGAAGCCGGGACCCACCTGCAACCCTATCGAATAGACGAACAGTATCAGCCCGAACTCTTTCATGAAGTGGAGCAGATGGCTGTCGACGTTCATGCCGAAGTGGCTGAATATGATGCCGACAAAGAGTATGCCCGTCACTCCTAACGATATGCCGCGCACCTTGAATTTGCCGGCGAATATGCCTGCTGCAATGACAAGCGACAGTATCAGCACCGAGTGTGCGACACCTCCTCCCCACAAGTCGGGAGAGCCGAAAAGCAGATTCTTGATAAATTCCATTATAACTGAGTTCGCTTTATTTGCAATTAACCAATACCCTAAAATCTTCCGCCACGCCGGGGCACGCTATGCTTTTATCTTCACGCACCTATTGTTTAATTCCCTCTCATTATGCCTGTTTCGACCTTGGAGAGGCCCTGGTTGCCCGGCGCAAAATGTCGAAAACGGGCGGTAAAGATAGGAAATCAAAATTTAAAAAGCTAAATTTTGATTGTCTAAATTTCCCGACATGCAGGCAGGTAGCTTGAAAATACAAGGTGCCGGTAAATAAAATTTGCTATATTGCAATGCGTATTAGTGTTAAAGACATCAATATGGAGAAAATAAGAGGGTTGCTTGCCCAAGTGGCGATAATAAGCAAGAAGAATGCAGAGATATTGGATGCTACCGGCGGACGCTTCAATATGTTCGGTATATGCGGTGTAAATCATTATGAAAATACCCATTCGGCGATTGTTGCCGAGTTGTTGAGTCCCGACGGTTCGCACGGATTGAGAGCGAAGTTGCTGGATTGTTTTATCCGTACATTGGGTGATGCTTTTATCGTTCGCGACTTCAATTGCGACAAATCTCAGGTCAGAACGGAGGTCTCGACCAAGGAGGGGCGCATAGACATTCTTATAGAAGACAACGGGGGCAAGGCTGTCATCATTGAGAACAAGATTTATGCAGGCGATCAGTGGGAACAGCTGAAGCGATACGACAGATATTCCGCAGGCAGATACGGAAAGGGTAATTATCAGATATTGTATCTCACGCTCGACGGCAACGAGGCTTCCGGGCAAAGTGGCGGAGGGGTTGCATATACGACCGTTTCATATCGCGAGACCATTGTAAACTGGCTCGAGAGATGCGTCTCTATAGCCGTTCGCTCTCCGATAGTCAGAGAGACCGTAATTCAATATATCAATCATATCAAACAATTGACCAATCAGGATATGGACACGAAAAACAGAAGCGAGATAATAGATATTTTGTCGAAAACGGAAAATCTTGATGCGGCACGAACCATATACCGTAATTACCTGTCGGTTTTTGGCCATCTTGCAGAGAAACATTTTAATCCGGAGATGGAGGAGTTTGCAAAAGAGAAGGGGTTGGAATACCATTACGAGCGCAGTGATGAGTTGTATATACGGTTCTATATCACAAACCCGATGTGGCAGGGCAAATGTTGGATCGGATTTACATTTGAGAGTAATCGTTATCATTATGGCATCTGCAACAACGTAAACAATTATCGAATCTCTGATGACAATAGGTCGACTCTGAGGAATTTATTGAACGGTATGGGTGTTGTATCATGCAAGGAGTCTGACTGGTGGCCATTCTATGCCTATCTGCCAAGTATGACTCTTGATGTATGGGAACATGATGTTGTCAGAAGCGGTCGATTCGCAGATGGCTGTAAAGAAAAAACAGAACAGTTGTTGTGTGCGATGAGCCGGATAAAGCTATAATATATTGCAAAGCTCTCAATGGGCCGATGACTGCCGGGCGGGGTATGGATGATATTGCGGAATGATAAAAGCCTCAAATGATTAATCACTTGAGGCTTTCGTACCCGGAGCCGTGCCGTATTAGACCAATATTAGCCGACCTCGACCGATTGTGGGAAATGCGTCACTGGATACCAAACCCAGGCGAACCGATAAAAAGTTATTCAAAATAGGGATAATTGATGGCACATACCATTGTCAAAACGTTGTGTTTTAATTTTAAGCCCCTTATCTATGCTTAATTGAACTAAATCCAGTCTCATTAAAAGACTTTTAGTAACTACTCTTTTTGCGTCTTTGAAAACCAACGATTGCAATAAATAATTTATTTCCTTGCTGTTAATAGCCGATAAGATATTATTTGCTTCTTCTAAGTTGTCAAAGTCAAGTTGATAACACGTGTCATCAACCATAATGGGCTTCTCATCTAACTGAGACACAAGAATAAACTTAATGGTTTTATATAATGAAGAAACAACTATTTTATAGGGCTTGAATGAATAATCTCCTATTCCAAAAATGCTAAATCTATCTTTACCTTTATAGATACTACTTTTCCTACTTGAAAATGCGTATTCGTGTTTAGATAAATAGGCATATGCAAGAGGATGGGAATATTTTAATACTGACGTATCGTCGCCTGTTTTTCGTTGTGGTACTATTATAAATTTTCTACAAATTTTGTCTCCATAATTATATATATCAGAACTTTTTAACAATGGATATATTAAATCATCCTCTATATTGACTATTTCTCCTAACCCATTTATATATGAGCCGTCAGAAAATGTTAACTCTAAAACTGATGCGCAGTCGTGTTTAATGCCAGAGCGCCACACATAAGATGAGACACTATCATATTTAGAGACATCTCTATATAATTTTGTGTCAGAAACAAAAGATTTATTAACCCAGCCGTATTCTCGAATATATGAATTTGTATAGAAATCTAAAACCTTACATGTAAAAGATGGAGAGCAATCAAATTGTGCAAAAAAGCAGGATGCATCTACTGAAACGTTAAACTCCGAAGACGCATCTATTAATCGTTGTTCAATGTTGCCTATATGAAATTCCTCAGAGTTTTGCTTTACTAAAATATTACGAATTACAGAGTTTTTGAGGAGGAGGGAGATTCCGCCACTATTTAATTGTGATAAATGTAATAATTGTAATGTAATAAATTCGCTTATATCGAAATTGCTTTTACCTGTAATTGCATCAATGCCTTTTAGCCCATAAATATTACTTTTGGATGGAACATTAAGAGAATTGTTTTTTCCTTGTCGACTGTTGGTTACCCAAGGTGGATTTCCTATGACAGCCATATTCCATGACATTTGTTTACACTTCTCTATTATGGGAGCAAAGTTAAATTCAAAAAAATTAGCATTATATATATATATATCGGGACGCCTTTGTAATGGAGTATTTAATGCATCGAGCAGTAATTTTAGTTTTAATTCAATAGTATATTGACGATTAATCTCTATCGCATGAATCTCTTTTATATTTTGAAATTTGATTAGTGCAGAAAACACAAATGCACCGAGTCCACACGTAGGCTCTATTACTATATCTGGACTGCCATATTTTGACAGATGTATATCACATACCTTTTCAGCCAACGCTATTGGCGTCTGCCAGTCACCATAAGAAACACGATCTTCGCATACCAAGTTAGATTTGCCTTCGTGTAGATATACAAATTCAGATTTCTCATTTTCGGACGAAAAATAATCAACTATACCACTTAGTTGTTTAATAATAAAATTTGCATCGGTGTAGCAAACACCACGTATCATTTTTAACAACGTATTCACTTGTCAAACTTTATTATTTGTCTTATGCCTATTACGTTATCATTCAAAGAAACAATACGACTGTACTGAAGCCTCCATTGAAGAGCATTAGATATTGTAAGATATCCGATTTGAGGGGGATTATTAAGAATCTCCCCTGCTATCTTGTATAAAGTAACTTCGTCACTTGGTATATTGTGGTCTACTAAGAAGGCAAAAACATCATCTTGGTTACCTTGATTTGAAATTATTTTATGAATTCCTGTTGTAGTCTGGAAATCTGCAGTTCGACTTTTGTCAATAAAACTACATGATACAAATTCCAGCATACCCTTTTTGCTTTTTGAATCATCATGTTTCTTATAGACAAAAACCAGCAAATTATATCCCAATCCAAATATCTTCTGTTTGCTGTCTTTGAAAGGGCAACTTGATTGGGGCTGCTTTATTGATGTAACTTTGATATCAGTGTTTACAGATGGCAAATCCAGTCCACTTGCAGAATTACCAACGGTTAAATCATATCGATTCGCTAGATATTGTTGAAAAAGATGTTCAACAAATGTGCCAACAGCTTTTCCATCTGTAACACCAAATAATTCAGGCCTGTAAACACCTGTATTATTTGCACAGAATTTTTCGGCCTCATTTATGAGAGATTCTATCGTCAACTGTTTCTTCATAAAACAAAGTTAAAAAGAATATCTAACATGTGCAAATATAAAGCCAATTCCTACAACAAAACACTCAAGCTTATCTACAAGCAAACCAATGAGTTACGTAGAGTAAAGACACAAGAAAAGGGAGCAGATTGCTCTACTCCCCGTTTCTGTACCCGGAGCCGGGATCGAACCGGCACAGCATTTCTGCCATTGGTGTTTGAGACCAACGCGTCTACCAATTCCGCCATCCGGGCAGGATTGTTATGCGTATGCGGCTACAAAGATAATGTTTTTTTGTCGAAATGCAAACCGACTGCCGTTTTTTTGATTTTTAAGCAAGATATTGCCTGCGTCCGTCAGACTGCATAATTTCTGTAAGGCAATCCATACAGGCATATTCGGCCAGGAATCTTGTAAAACAATCTCCGTCAGTGGCAAATAAAAAACGGGAACAAGCATCTCTTGTTCCCGTTTTTACCGTCCGGCCTCAGACACTCTTTGTTATGTCCCAGCAGAAGGCGCGCAGGCCTTGCACTTCAGACTCCTTGTCGAGTTTGTCGAGACGGTCAAGGAATGTGTCGACTATCTCATCGTCGACGAATGTCATGACGGCACTGTTGAGGGTGGGCCATGCGTGGCTGCCATAGTGGGGCTCGCCGGTGTTGCTGCCGCGTCCTGTGACGGTGTCCCAGCAGGTGAAGCCGCGTATGCCGAGCCCGTCCATGATAGACACTATCTCGTCGTATAACGCCTGGTTTGATGATATGAATATCGCTTTCATGTTTTGTCGTTTTTTGTTGTTCGGCTTCGGGTGCCGCGCTCACTTGTTGAGCATGTTAAGAGTGCCGGGCAAGAGCCTTGCGGTCTGTTTCCGGCACAGGGGTTATACCGCGGCACTGGCGGTGTTGTTGCTTTCGGCCAAGGCTGCCTTTCTGGCGGCACGGGCGGCACGGCGAGCTTTGCGTTTCTCGCCGAAGTCGGCCATGATGCTGTAGAGTATGGGCACCAGCACCAGAGTGATGACCGTTGAGAATGCCAGTCCGCATGCGACAGTCAGACCCATCGAGCGCCACATCTCGGCACCCTCGCCCTTGTCTATGGCAAGGGGTATCATACCTATGACGGTGGTGAGGGTGGTCATGAGCACGGGACGCAGACGCGAACGTCCGGCTGTCACCACCGACTCCTTGACGCCCATGCCTCTCTCGCGGCAAAGGTTGGTGTAGTCGACAAGCACAATACCGTTGTTGACCACGATACCCACAAGCATCAATATACCCAGCAGGGCCATGACGCCCATTGCCGTGCCTGTGGCCAGAAGGCCGAGTATCACGCCCACAAGCGCAAAGGGTATGGAGAACATTATGACGAACGGATAGGTGAACGACTCGAACTGCGCCGCCATGATTATGAACACCAGTATGATGATCAGCGCCATGAGGGTGAAAAGGTCAGAGAACGTGTCTTGCTGGTCTTCAAACGTACCGCCGAACTGCCATGTGATGCCCGCAGGTATCTCTACCTGTCCCATCACCTTGCTTGCCTCGGCTATTATGTCGCTCATGGCGGCGTCGTGGCCTACCACGCACGACACGGTGATGATGCGTTCGCGGTCTTTACGCTCTATGGTGGGCGGTGTCTGCGTCTCTATCACCTTGCCGAGGTCTTTGACCTTGATGCCGTTGCCGGTATTGTTGTATATTATTATGTTCTCGATGTCTTCGACCGACTCGCGGAACGGACGGGCGTAACGCACGCGTATGTCATACTCGTCGCCGTCCTCGCGATAGAACGAGGCCACCGAGCCGTTGATGCGGTTACGCAGATATGACGCCGCCGTGCTCATGTTGAGTCCGTTCTGTGCCAGCTTCTCGCGGTCGAAGTCCACCTGATACTCGGGGGTGTATTCGTCGCGGCTGATGTTGACCTGCGAGCAGCCTTTAACCTGCCTCATGCGCTCGGCAATGTCGGAGGCAAGGCGGTCGGTGGTGTTGAAGTCGTAACCGAATATCTCGATGTCCACGGCAGCCTGTCCGCCTGCGCCTCCCGACTGTCCGCCCTCTATTACCTCGTATGTCCTTATCTCGGGGAATTGGTCGAGGTCTTTACGTATAAGGTCGCCTATGAGGGTGAGACCTCGGTCGCGATCTTCCACGCTCACCAGCGATATGTTGAACGATATCAGGTAGGTGGCGTTGTCGCGCATGGCCGAGAAGGCGTTGTCGGTGTCGGCCTGGCCCTCAGAGAAGTTGAGCACCTTAATCTCGGGATAGTGCGCAAAGAGGGTGTCGGTGATGCGCAGGGCCAGATCGCGTGTTATCTCCTGACGCGTGCCGGCGGGCAGCTTTACGGTCATGCTTATGCGTCCGTTGTCCTGCGTGGGGAAATACTCCGTTTTAAGGAAGCGTCCCAGCCCGAAGATGACGCCGAAGAAGAGCACCATGGCGCCTATCACTATTACGGGACGGTGGCGGTATGACCAGTCGAGCAGACGGGCATAACCGTTGTTGAGCGCTCCCAAGGCCCGTTCTATGGGAGTGAAGAGTATCTTGTGCCAGCGGCTCGACTTGGCATCGAGGCGCAACATCTGCGAGCAGAGCATGGGTGTGAGGGTGATGGCGGCTATGGTCGAGACGGTAAGTATGATGGTGACCATCCATCCCAACTGTTTGAACAATATGCCGGCCATGCCCGTTATCATGGTAAGGGGCAGGAACACCGCCACGGTGGTGAGGGTAGAGGCTATAACCGAGATGGCCACCTCGCTGGTGGCGAATATGGCCGCCTGCTTGGGCTTGCTGCCCCTCTCTATGTGTGTGGTGATGTTCTCAAGCACCACTATGGCGTTGTCGACCACCATACCTATGGCTATTGAGAGGGCACTCATTGATATGATGTTGAGCGTGTTGCCCGACACCAGCAGGTATATGAGCGCCGACAGCAGCGATATGGGTATGGTCAGTATCACCACGAAGGTGGCCCTCCAGCGGCCTAAGAAGATGAATACCACGAGCATCACTATGATAAGGGTGATCGAGATGGTCTCGCGCAGAGAGTTGATGGTGTTGAGAATGTTGTCGGAGGTGTTGACTATAAGGCCTATCTTGACGTCCGACGGCAGGGTCTTCTCTATCTTGGGAAGCATGCGGTTAACCTTGTTGGCTATGTCTACCGAGTTGGCGCCCGACTGCTTCTGTATCATTATCATGCCGCCCAGCTTGCGGTTGGTAAACACCTCCTGACTTCTCTCCTCGTGGGTGTCTGATATGGTGGCCACATCGCGCAGGTAGACCGTGGCTCCGTTTTTGGAGCCCACCACAAGGTCAAGCATCTGGTCAGAGGCGGTGAACTCTTTCTGCACACGCAGCGAGTAGCTGTTCGAGCCTATGTCGATGTTTCCGGCGGGTACGTTGCGGTTCTCGGCCGATATGACTGCGGCGATACCCTCTATCGAGAGTCCGTAAGCCTCTAACTTGGCGGGGTCGCAATATACCTGTATCTCGCGCTCGGGGATACCCGATATCGACACCGTGCCCACGCCCTTGATGCGGGCAAGTGGGGTTGCCACGTTGTCGTCCAATATCTTGTAGAGGCCCGGCATGCTCTCGTCGGCCGTCACCGACAGCAGCATGATGGGTATGTCGTCGGTGCCGAACTTGAATATGATGGGGGTCTGGGCCTCGTCGGGCAGTGCCGACGACACTATGTCGAGCTTGTCGCGCACGTCGTTGGTGGCCACGTCGATGTCGGTGCCGTATTCAAATTCAAGGCTTATGACCGAGATGTTCTCTTTAGAGTTTGAGGTGATGTGCTTAAGGTCGCTCACACCGTTGAGGGTGTTTTCGAGGGGACGGGTGACGTTGGTCTCTATGTCGGCGGCACTGGCACCCGCATAGGTGGTCATGACCATTATGGCGTTGGTCTCTATGTCGGGATAGAGGTCCACCGGCAGCTTGCTCCACGAAAAGAGGCCCAGTATGGCCACTGCCACGAACACCAGTATGGTGGTGACGGGTCTGCCGACGGCTGTTTTATATAAACTCATGGTATTGGCGTTTATTTGTCAGTTATTTCCACTTCAATGCCGTTGTTAAGACGGGTGTGGCCTGTTACGACCACCTTTTCGCCCTCTTCGACACCCGAGAGCACCTCATACCTGTCGCCCATGCGGCGACCCAGCTCCACTTTGCTGTAGCGGGCCTTGCCGTTGTCTATGATGTAGACATACCTGTCGCCGGCGCCGGTGAGTTTGAGCACCGCCTTGTCAGATATCACCACGCGGCGGGCCGTGTCGTGGCGCAGCACCACGCGGGCGAACATGCCGGGGCGTATCGACTCGTCGGCGTTGTCTATGCGCACCTCTATGGGGAAGGTGCGGGTGGCGGGGTCGATGGTGGGATAGACGATGCTTATGCGGCCGGTGAACTTACGGTCGCCGTAGACGTCGGTGGTGACCTCTACCTCCATGCCCTTCTTGACCTTGGTGAAGAGCACCTCTGATATGTTGACTATAAGTTTGACGGGGCGTATCTGCTCTACGGTGAGTATGGGGTTTGATGCCGAATACATGTCGCCGTTGTCGTAATTGCGTGCGGTGATGACGCCGCTTATGGGACTTTGCAGCGAGGTGTTCTCTTTGAGGTTGTCATAGTTGCTTTTAGAGACCTGATAGGCGAGCTTCTTGGCGTCCCATTCCGACTTGGAGGTGCCTCCCACCTTGTAAAGCTCGTCGGCGCGCTCAAACTCTATGCGGTTGTTGAGCATCTGCACCTCGGCCTGGGCAAGGTTGGTGGTGTCCATAGAGACCAGCAGCTGGCCCTTTCTGACATGGTCGCCTACCTCTACATATATCTTGCCTATGCGCATGGGGCTTTGGGGAGCTATGTTGTTGGCAACCTGGGCCTCTATGGTGCCGGTGAAGGTGTTGACCTGATCGACGCTCTCTATTGCGGCCGTCTCTACGGTCACCTTGGGACGCACCTCTGACACTTCCGTCTGGGCATTCTGTTTCGAGCCGCCGCAAGAGGCGAGCAGACAGAGCATGCAGAACGATAAAATTTTACGTTTCATATATTAACAGTTTTTATTACTCGGTGATGTTTTTGCCTTGCAGGCGGTCGAGGGCGTTGCGCGCCACCATATAGTTGTATATCGACTGGTTGAACGTGAGCATGGCGCGCGAGAGAGCCAGCTGCGAGTCGTTTATCTCAAGCAGTGTGCCGCCGCCCACCTCATAACGCTTGACGGCTATGTCATAGCCGCGTTGTGCCTGGTCTACGTTTGAGCGGGCCGCCTCGAGCTGGCGTACGCTCGTCTGCATGAGGCTGGCCTGGCGCAGCACCTCTACGTTAAGGCTGCGCTCGGTGTCTATGCGTTGCAGTTCGAGGGTCTCGACGTTTGCTTTGGCCTGTTTGAGGTCGAAACGGCGTTTGCCGCCCGCGAATATGGGTATGTTGAGGCTCAGGCCGGCAACGGAATAGGGGGTCCAGCGATATTTGCTGAACTTATATGTGTTGTCCATGGCGCTCCATTGCAGGTTGCCCGAGAGGTTGAGCGTGGGATAGTTTGATGCCTTGGTCACCTCTACCATCTTCTCTAACTGGCGCCTCTGTATCTCAAACTGGGCCATGGTGCTGTTGTCCTTGAGCGACAGGTTGTCTATAGAGGCGTCCATTGCCGACTCATACTCCTTAAGGTTGCCGGCGCACTCTATCTCCATGTCGAGGGCCACGCCCATCAGGGCCTTAAGCTGCCAGTGGGCTATGCGCAGGTTGTTTTCGGCCTCGTACACGTTGGGTTCGGCGTTCTTGACCGTGACCTCGGCGCTTATAAGGTCGTATTCCGACACTTTGCCGACGTCAAACTTCTGCTTTACGTTGGCAAGGTTTACAGTCGCGTTGTCGTATATATCCTTATATACCTTGTGGTTGTCGGTGGCCAGAAGTACGGCGTAAAAGGCATTCGACACCTGTTCTATCATGTCAATGCGCGAGCTGCGGGCCTTCTCCACGGCCAGTTCGACATCCATAGCCGATATTTTGAGACTTTTCCACAGGCCCACGTTGACAACGGGCATCGACAGGTTGAAGCCCCCGTTCCACGAGTTGTTCATGCCCACCTCCATGCCCTGGCCCGAGTCGCCGAAGTACATCACCTGTTTCTTGATGGTGCGCTGGTAGGCCGCCGAGGCGTCTATCTGCGGATAGAGGGCGGCATAGGTGCCTTTCTTGGCATAGCCGGTCTTTTCAATCTCCTTGTCGGCGATCTTTATGGTCGGGTTTTCGCTCAGGGCTATCTCTAACGCCTCTTCGAGCGTGAGCAATGTTTTGTCTTGCGCCGACACACACAGGCAACAGAGCGCTAAAGAGGCCGTGAGCGTGAGTGTCAGCAATCTTCTTGTCAAGTTCATAATATTCATTCGTTCAATATCGGGACATTGTGAAAAAGAGCGGCGGCAGACCTTTTGCGGTCGCAGTGGTTATGCCGCATTATCGGTTGCAAAGGTGCGGCGAATTTCTCGATTCGTTATTGGTCTTAACGGCACTTTGTTGGTTCTTTTCGAAACAAAATAGTCCGGATTATATTGTTTTTTGCCTATATTTGCCGCGATAATGGTTTGAAAGGGGTGTTTTTTCATGATTTTTGGTTATGTTGTCATGTCACCGAATACACCCTTTATATAACGGCAAACGGCAAGCAATATTATGGAGATGGAGAAAAAATATGCAACGGACACACCCTCGGTATATTACATAGAAGACGAGGTGGTGTTCACGCGGGTGGACCACAGGCTCAATGCCGATGTGTTTTACAATATCAACACCCTCTATCTGCCCTCCAACAGCGGAACGATAATATCGTATTTCATGTTGGAGAGCGGGTACATGGATCTTGTGATAGACAATCTGCCGGTGCGGTGCGATGCCGCCGGCGACAACGTCATGTCGGTGGGCATGTCTAAGAATGTTTCGCGGCTTGACACCTCGCGAAACATGTCGGGCTATATGCTCTCGGTGGGCAAGCTGTTCATGGACAAGATGATGAAGGGGCGCAAGATACTGTCCATGTCGCAGATATTGAGCATGCGCAAACAGAGCGGCGGGCATATGAGGCTGGAGGGCGATGATGCGATACTGATAAAGGGGTGTCTGCTTGATGTAGAGCGCTATCTGGCCGACGACAAACATCTGTTCGGCATGGATCTGGCGCGCATGGCGGTGATGACATTCATGTACGAGAATATAAACATAGTGCTCTCGCACGGGCGCATCATTCCCGAGAAGAGGGTGCTCGACAGGAACGAGGAGATGGTCGCCCGCTTTATAGACAAGCTGTCAGAGCATATAGAGTGGCATCGCGAGGTGTCGTACTATGCCGACAGGCTGTGCGTGACGCCCCACTACCTCTCTAAGGTGATAAAGTCGGTGTTGGGCAAGCCTGCCCGACGCATCATCGAGGAGATGCTCATAGAGCGCAGCATCATAATGTTGCGTGAGCCCGATTGCACGGCCCAGCAGGTGGCCGACAAGCTTCACTTTTCAGACCAGTCGTCGTTCGGCAAGTTTTTCAAACGCCACATGGGCATGTCGCCAATGCAGTTCAAACGCAAGATGTGACCTGGTCTGTGGCATGCTATTTGCACGTCTGCGACAGAAGCGGCCATGACTTAGGGCCGTTAGTGTTTATACAATAAAATTATCGCAGACATGGAAAAGAGACAGATCACAACACCTGCGGGCACTCCCGTGGCAGACAATCAGAACATATCGACGGCGGGCGAGCGCGGTCCCGCACTGATGCAGAATGTGTGGTACATGGAGAAGCTGGGCCACTTCAACCGCGAACGCATACCCGAGAGGGTGGTGCATGCCAAGGGCGTGGGCGCTTTCGGCACCTTCACCGTCACAAATGACATCACCCGTTACACCAAGGCCTCCGTCTTTGCCGAGGTGGGCAAGCAGACCCCCATGCTGGCGCGCTTCTCGACCGTGGCGGGTGAGCGTGGCGCCGCCGATACCGAACGCGACGTTCGAGGCTTCGCCCTTAAGTTCTATACCGACGAGGGCAACTGGGACTTGGTGGGCAACAACACCCCGGTGTTCTTCATACGCGACCCGGTCAAATTTCCCGATTTCATACATACCCAGAAGCGCGATCCCAAAAACAACATGCGCTCCAACAAGGCCAAGTGGGACTTCTGGACCCTCAATCCCGAGTCGTTGCATCAGGTGATGATACTGATGAGCGACCGCGGCATCCCCGACGGTGTGCGTCACATGCACGGTTTCGGCAGCCACACCTATAGCTTCATAAACAATAAGGGCGAGCGCCACTGGGTCAAGTTTCACTTCCGCACCATGCAGGGCATACGCAACCTCACCGACCCTCAGGCCGAGAAGATTGTGGGTGCCGACCGCGAACACTCGCAGCGCGACCTGTTCGAGAGCATCGAGCGGGGCGATTATCCCAAGTGGAAGCTATACATTCAGGTGATGACAGAGCAGCAGGCCAAGGAGTATCGCTTCAATCCCTTCGACCTCACCAAGGTGTGGCTGCACAAAGACTTCCCGCTCATAGAGGTGGGCATAATGGAGCTTAACCGCAATCCCGAGAACTTTTTCGCCGACATAGAGCAGGCGGCGTTCAATCCCGCCAACATAGTGCCCGGCATAGGCTTCTCGCCCGACCGTGTGTTGCAGGGACGTCTGTTTGCCTATGGCGACGCCCAGCGTTACCGTCTGGGGGCCAACTTCATGAAGCTGCCTGTCAATATGCCGCGGTGTCAGGTTCACAACCAGATGCGCGACGGACGGATGGCCGTGGGCGACAACGGAGGTGCGGCGCCCAACTATTTCCCCAACAGCGACGACGGCTCTGTAGACAACCGCTCGCTGATAGAGCCTCCGTTGGAGACGGGCGAGGCATACACCTACGACCAGCGTCAGTATGACGACGACTTTTACACCCAGCCCGGCATGCTCTACCGTCTGCTGCCCGAAGATGAGAAAGAGCGTCTTGTGGGCAACATAGTGGCCAACCTTGAGGATGTGCCGCAAGATATACGGAAGAGGGTGGTCGACATGTTCTCGAAGGCCGATGCCGACTGCGGCAAGAGGCTTGCCCGGGCACTTAAGATGTAACCGTTGCGCCGAAGATGGGGCATGCCTTAAAATGAAAGGAGGTGTTCGCCTTAGAGGGGTGGCATATAGGCGGCATGCAGCATCTTTGGGCGTAGACGACGGTAAAAAGCCTGTAAGAGAGCCGCCCCGGCAAGCCGGTGCTGAAAAAAGATGCCGGCAGAAAGGTTGATAAAAAAGGGGTTGCCCGGTAAAAGCAGCCCCTTTTTAGTGTATCCGTGAGTTTACTCTTCGACTATCTCTATGGTCTCTATTACATCGCCGCGGCGTATCGAGTCGAGCACTTCGAGGCCCTCAGGCTCGCATATCTTGCCGAAGCAGGTGTGGACACCGTCGAGGTGGGCGGTGTGGGCGCGGTTGTGGCAGATGAAAAACTGCGAGCCGCCCGTGTCTTTGCCTGCGTGGGCCATTGAGAGCACGCCGCGGTCGTGGTATTGTCTCTCGGCCGAGGTCTCGCACTTGATGGTGTAGCCGGGTCCGCCCGTGCCTGTGCCGTTGGGGCAGCCGCCCTGAATGACGAAGTCGGGTATGACGCGGTGAAAGGTGAGTCCGTCATAGAAGCCCTCTTTGGCCAGTTTCACGAAGTTTGATACGGTGCCGGGGGTCTCCTTGTCGTACAATTCCACCGTCATGTCGCCTTTTTCCGTCCTGATGATAGCTTTCATAATAAAAATATCGTTTTAGAGGGGCGACAAGCCTTGGTTGTGCCGTCGCCGTGATTTTTAAGATTTTCTTTAGAGCCTCCCTTGGGGAAAGGCTTTCAAAGATAGTAATTTTTTCTATTTGCATACGTTTTTTTTGTTGAGTATATTTGCCCAAAATTGGTGTAGAATGGACGAAATATTGGAGGGACGCGATCCCGAATACAAATACGGCTTTACCTCCGACCTCGATATGGAGTATTTTCCCAAGGGTCTGAGCGAAGAGACCGTGCGCATGATATCCCGGCGCAAGGGCGAGCCTCAGTGGCTTCTGGAGTTCCGTTTAGATGCCTTTCGCCAGTGGCGTGACATGGCAATGCCCGACTGGGCGCACCTTAATATTCCCGCTATTGATTTCGACGACATAACATATTTTGCCGCTCCCAAAAAGCGCGAGGGCAAGAGCCTCGACGACATTGACCCCGAGCTTTTGAAGACATTCGACAAGCTCGGCATACCACTCGAAGAGCAGAAGATACTTTCGGGTGTGGCCGTCGACGCGGTGATAGACTCGGTGTCGGTCAAGACCACCTTTCGCGACGAGCTGTCGAAAAAGGGCATAATATTCTGCTCGTTCTCAGAGGCTGTCAAAGAGCATCCCGAGCTGGTGCGCAAGTATATGGCCAAGGTGGTGCCACCCTCTGACAACTATTTCGCCGCCCTCAACTCGGCGGTATTCTCAGACGGCTCCTTTTGTTACATACCTCCTGGTGTGAGGTGCCCGATGGAGCTGTCTACCTATTTCCGCATCAACGCCGCCGGCACCGGTCAGTTCGAACGCACTCTCATAGTGGCCGACAAAGGCGCCTATGTCAGCTATCTGGAGGGTTGCACCGCTCCCATGCGTGACGAAAACCAGCTTCACGCGGCCATTGTCGAGATTATTGCCGAAGAGGATGCCGAGGTCAAGTATTCGACCGTGCAGAACTGGTATCCCGGCGACAAGGAGGGGCGCGGCGGTGTCTTCAATTTCGTGACCAAGAGGGGGCTGTGCCGCGGCGACCGTTCCAAGATATCGTGGACGCAGGTGGAGACAGGTTCGGCCATAACGTGGAAATATCCCAGCTGCATACTCAAAGGCGACGACAGCTACGGCGAGTTTTATTCGGTGGCTATGACTGGCAACTGTCAGCAGGCCGATACCGGCACCAAGATGATACACATAGGCAAGCGCTCCAGAAGCCGCATAGTCTCCAAGGGCATATCGGCCGGCCGCAGCCAGAACAGCTATCGGGGCATGGTGCGTGTGATGCCCTCGGCCGACGGTGTGCGCAACTTCTCGCAGTGCGACTCCCTTCTGATAGGGTCCGACTGCGGCGCCCACACCTTCCCCCTTATAGATGCCGCCAACAGCTCGGCGGTGATAGAGCACGAGGCAACCACATCGAAGATAGGCGAAGACCAGCTCTTCTATTGCAACCAGCGCGGCATACCTACCGAAGAGGCAGTGGGCCTGATAGTCAACGGATATGCCCGCGAGGTGCTCGACAAGCTGCCCATGGAGTTTGCCGTTGAGGCCCAGAAGCTCCTTGCCATAACCCTCGAGGGCAGCGTCGGTTAGACGGGCGGACGGTCACGGACCGCTTCCGAGAGGGCGGAGGTGAAAGAGAGAGGTTGGGTCGGTATGTGATTCGGGGTGACGGTTTGCCGGGAAAAGGTTGCCGGAAAAGACAGACTGAAGGGGGCTGACGTGAGAATAAACAGAAAACAGTATTGCTATGTTAGAGATAAAAGGATTGAAGGCCTCGGTGGAGGGCAAAGAGATATTGAAGGGCATAGACCTTAAGGTCGAGGCCGGGCAGGTGCATGCCATAATGGGGCCCAACGGTTCGGGCAAGAGCACGTTGGCATCGGTGTTGGCCGGGCGCGACAAGTTTGAGGTCACGGGTGGCAGCGTCACATTCGAGGGGCGCGATCTGCTGGCCATGAGCGTCGAGCAACGGGCCTGCGAGGGTTTGTTTCTCGGGTTTCAATACCCGGTTGAGATACCGGGGGTTAGCATGGCCAGCTTCATGAAGATGGCCGTAAACCAGAAACGCAAGTATAACGGGCAGGAACCCGTCTCGGCAGGTGAGTTTCTTAAGATGATGAGGAGTAAGAGCGCGGTGGTCGAGATAGATTCGGCCCTCACCTCGCGCAGTGTCAACGAGGGGTTCTCGGGCGGCGAGAAGAAGCGCAACGAGATATTCCAGATGGCCATGCTCGAGCCCAAACTGTCAATACTCGACGAGACCGACAGCGGTCTCGACATTGACGCCCTGCGGGTGGTGGCCACTGGTGTGACAAAGCTCAAGCGTCCCGACAACGCCACCATAGTGATAACGCACTATCAGCGTCTTTTAGACTATATAGTGCCCGATTTCGTGCATGTGCTTTACAAGGGACGCATCATACACACCGGCACCAAAGAGCTGGCCCTCGAGCTTGAGAGCCGCGGCTACGACTGGTTGATAAAAGATTACGACAATGAGTAAGATTGTTAGAGGGGCCCTTGCCGCAGAGCGTCGCGGAGTGTTTGTCGGGTCGCTCGCCTCGTTGGCCGAACGTTATCCCGAGGTGGCGGCGCGCACCGGTTCCATAGTGGCCGCAGAGCTTGCCAAGAGCGTCAAGGGCGACAAGTTCAAGAGCATACCCGTGTTTTGCAACAAGCAGTGGTGCGAGTGTCCCGACAAAGAGAGAGGGCTTGCCGTCTATGTGCCCGAGGGGGTGTCGGCGGGCGAGAAGATAACCATACATGTGGGCGGTGTGGGTACACGCGTCGACAAGCACAACTGCCGCAATGTCATTGTGGTTGAAGAGGGGGCTTCGGCCTTTATAGAGGTGCGTTATGCCGGCGGTCTGTGTGAGTGCGGACGTCTTGCCGAGGTGTGGTTAGGGCGCGGAGCCAGCCTTGAGACGGTGACATTCTTCGAGGGCGAGGAGTCGGAGGCTGTCATAGAGGGCACCACCATAGTGCGGTGCGATGAAGATGCCGACTATCGGTCGACGGTGGCGGCCTCGGGTGTCAAGAGCTTTGCCGACAACACCAAGGTGATATTGGCCGGCAAGGGGGCGCGGGCAACGGTCAACGGCGCGGCTGTGGGTCGCGGCGACTCTAAGATAGAGTGCAACACCATCATAGAGCATGCCTCTGCCGACACCACCAGCAGTCAGCTGTTCCGTGCGGCGGCAGGCGACAGCTCGCTCGTGCGTTTTTGCGGACGCATATATGTGGCTCCGGGAGCCGACCGCATAGAGGCTTACCAGCAGAACAACAACGTGTTGCTCTCTGAGCGTGCGCGGGCGGTGGCCGAGCCGAGACTCGAAATATATGCCGACGATGTCAAGTGTTCGCACGGTTCGACCGTGGGGCAGCTGTCAGAGGAGGCGCTCTTTTACATGCGTCAGAGAGGCATATCTGAAGAAGAGGCCCGCAAACTGCTTGTCGAGGGCTTTATAGGCGAGGTGTTTGCCATGATGGGCGATGCCGTGTTGGCAGACAGACTGGCCGATCGCATGAGGCTTTGATTGGCTCCACGTCCGGGTGCCGGAGGTGTTGAATGAGGCTGTTGAAACGGACTGTTAAATGATGGTATTGCCGAGGAAGGGAGGTAAGGGGCTTTTCGGGAATGGGCAGGGCTGTCGACAGATCTTTCCGGGGGCTGTTAACTGAGTTTTGCCGTGGCTCTTTAAAGGGGCAGGGTATGTGTTTGCCTTATGATATTTCCCGCGGAAGATAATAAAAAGTTATTGCGATGTTTGATGTAGATAAAATAAGGAGAGACTTCCCGCTGTTGGGTGCCGAGGTCTATGGCAAGCCGTTGGCCTATCTTGACAACGGTGCCACCGCCCAGAAGCCCGAAGCGGTGTTGAGGGCCATGGACGACATATACAGGCAGAGCAATGGCAACATACACCGTGGCGCCCATCACATGAGCAACCTTGTCACCACCCTCTATGAGGAGGCGCGGCAGAGCGTGGCCCGTTTCATAGGGGCGCCCGATGCCGCCACGGTGATATTCACCTCGGGGGCCACGGCCTCGCTCAATGCGGTGGCGGCCTCTTACGGCAGTATGGCTGTCGGCCGTGACGACGAGGTGATAGTGACATATATGGAGCATCACGCCAACATAGTGCCGTGGCAGATGCTGTGTCAGCGAAAGGGTGCCCGTCTGCTGGCCGTGCCTCTTGCTGCCGACGGCTCGTTGGACATGGAGTCGTATTTGGACATGCTCTCAGACCGCACCCGCATAGTGGCTGTGACGCAGGCTTCTAATGTGCTGGGCGCCATGCCCGACCTGCCTGCCGTGATAGAGGCGGCCCACAGGGCAGGGGCCCGCGTGGTGGTCGACGGATGCCAGGGCGTGGTGCACGGAGGGGTTGATGTCACCGCCCTCGACTGCGACTTTTACGCCTTTTCGGGGCATAAGCTCTACGGTCCCACCGGCATAGGCGTGCTTTACGGACGTCGTGAGCTGCTTGAGCAGATGCCTCCCTATATGGGTGGCGGCGATATGGTCGATACGGTCACCTTCGAGAAGACCACATATGCCGAGCTGCCACTCAAATTTGAGGCCGGCACTACCGATTACATAGGGGCCATAGGTCTGGGGGCGGCGGTGCGTTACCTTGAGGGCATAGACATTAAGGGGGCCTTGGAGCACGAGCAGAGCCTTGTGCGTTATGCCGTAGACAAATTGTCGCAGGTGGAGGGGCTGCGCATTTACGGTCCTAAGGAGCGGTGCCCCATTGTGTCGTTCAATATAGAGGGGGTGCATGGCATGGATGCGGGCATGATACTCGACAAGATGGGCGTTGCGGTGCGCACAGGCACTCATTGCGCCCAGCCGCTCATGTCTTTTTACGGTGTCAGGGGTATGGTGAGGGCCTCGATGGCCTTTTATAATACGCACCATGAGATAGACAGGCTCAAAGAGGCGGTCGATCGTGCGGTCATGATGTTAAAATAATGCAGCTATGTTTATCGTTGTAGAGGGGTTGGATGGCGCCGGAAAGTCCACACAGGTAGCACTGTTGCGACAGGAGCTGGAACGTCGCGGCATAGGAACGGAATATTTGCATTTCCCGCGCTTCGACGCCTCGGTGTATGGCGAGTTGATTGCCCGTTTTTTGCGTGGCGATTTGGGCGACTGGGATAGTGTCGACCCGCAGCTGGCGGCACTGCTTTATGCCGGCGACCGCAGGTGTGCCGCTCCGCAGATAAGACACTGGCTTGATGAGGGGCGGGCCGTCGTGATAGACCGCTATGTGGCCTCTAATATAGCCTACCAGTGTGCCAAAGAGAGCGACAAGGAGCGTAAGAGAGCCTTGCGCGAATGGATAGTCGACTGTGAATATGTGCGTTACGGAATACCGCGTCCTGATGTCACGCTGTTTCTCGATGTGCCTTTCAATTTCACCGTAAGCAGGCTTACAAGTGTGCGTCAGGGGCATGACAGAGCCTATCTTGAAGGCAAGAACGACATACACGAGGCCTCGTTGTCGTTGCAAGAGAGGGTAAGGGCCGAGTATATAGACCTTGCCGCCATTGACGATACCATGACGGTGGTGGAGTGTGCCGACAGCTACGGCAACATGCTGCCTGAGTCCGAGATATTCGACAAGATATCGCAGGTGGTGTTTCGATAAAAGGGCTGCGACACGCATTCTCTTACTGTCGTTTCAGGTGCGCGTGACAGTGGCTGACAGGCCTGTGTACAGAGCCATTTACGGTCATATGCGGGTGAGTCACTTATTGTCTCGTTTTGTTCATTTTCTGTGCTATTCGACTCTTCTTGTTGTATTTTATGTTTAAATTTTGATTTCTGCTTTAAAGTTTTTACCTTTACGGAAACGAACGACACATGTCGAGGGCCGAAAAGGCTATTTGTATAACTTTAAAACAGATTGTATGCCTCTTAACGACAGATTGCGAGACTTGCGTAAAGCACTCAATTACACGCAGGAGAAGATGGGGGATATTTGCGGAATAAAGAAGAGTGCATACTCCATGATTGAAAACGGGCATACACATTTGTCCAAACGTAATTTGCAGACGTTGCTCGACACCCTCGACGTTAACGAGGCGTGGTTGGTCAGCGGCGAGGGCGATATGTTCCACTCCAAGCGTGCGATATATGAAGATGCCGACAAGATTAAGGCGGCGCGCAAGGATATGAAGATGGTGCCTGTGTTCAGCATGGATATCGTGGGGCACGAGATTACCAACGGCCGCGAGTCGGTCAACTATATTCAGAAATATCTGCCCTTTGTAGGTGCCGGGGTTGACGATGTGGCCACAGTGGTGTCGGGCAACAGCATGGCGCCGATGCTGCCGGCCGGCTCGGTGGTGCTGTTACGGCAGGTGGCTTGCTGGCAGAGCTTCATAGAGTTTGGGCAGACATATCTCATAGTGCTCAACGACGGACGTCGTTTTGTGCGCGAGGTGCGCCGCCATGAAGATCCCGACAAGTTCATGCTCCACTCCAAAAGCGAATCGTACGAGTCGAGCGAGCTGCCTATAAGGATGATAGTCGATATGTTTCTGATAAGGGCGGTATATTACGAGATGACTGTCTGAGTCTCTTGGGTTGACATTGCCAAAGCCGGCTTGGAGGTATGCTTCGGGCCGGCTTTGATTTTGTCTGTCGTAACGATTTTTATGGTCGGACCGTAACGATCGTTACTGTAAGCATTACTTTAGGTAAGAGGGGCTAAATTGTTTGTAATTAGCCTGTTGGGGCTGATTAACTAAAGTGATGCCTTAACTGTTCGATTGTATGGCGGCGTTATGGTTTTCGGGGCTTTTCGGGGCTCTTTTTTTATAAGTTTTTGTATAAAGATATTTTGGGCATGTTTTCAGGGAAGAGTGTATTACAGACGACGGAGTATGTTGCGGCTGCTCTTTTAACAAAGTGTGCGGTTGAGTCCGGAGGTTG
The DNA here is from genome assembly GCA_029068395.1 of Rikenellaceae bacterium. Lineage (GTDB taxonomy): Bacteria > Bacteroidota > Bacteroidia > Bacteroidales > Rikenellaceae > CASDZP01. Next base: position 1,448 of record JAIECQ010000161.1, on the reverse strand, counting down.
AAATTAATGCGAATTTTCGTACATTTGCAGTGTAAGATGTCACTATATGAAACGATTGCTTTTCTTTGCGTTGCTTGCCTTGGCCGGATGCCGTCATGATGCCGGGGAGGCTTGCGGCGGCACCTTGGTCGACATATCGTATGCCAAGGGGTTCACTATAGAGGGGTTTGACGGTTACACCGTTGCCCGTGTGCGTAACCCGTGGGACACGACGCGCATACTTCATACCTATATATTGATACCTCGCGACTCTGCCGTGCCGTCAGGCATACCTGCGGGCGACATTGTGCGTGTGCCTGTTGAGAGGGCGGTGCTTTCGAGCGGGGTGCATTGTGCGATGGCGGAGGCGTTGGGGTGTGCCGGGGCGGTGCGTGGGGTGTGCGACCCCAAGTATGTGTCGCTGCCTTTTGTGTGCCGCGGTGTTGACTCGGGCACGATAGCCGATGTGGGCAAGGTGTCGCAGGTAGACATAGAGCGGCTTCTGGCCATAGAGGCCGACATCATAGTCATGTCGCCATTCGGCGGGGGCGGTTACGGAGCCTTGGATAAGGCGGGAGTGCCGGTGGTGGAGTGCGCCTCTTACATGGAGTCTGAGCCGTTGGGGCAGAGCGAGTGGATTAAGTTTCACGCCGCCTTTTACGGTCGTCTTGACGTGGCCGACTCGCTGTTTGAGTCTATGCGTGAGCGTTACGACTCGGTGGCCTCGCTTGCGGCAGCGTGCACAGAGCGTCCCAAGGTGCTATCTGAGCGTCGCACAGGTCAGGTGTGGTATGTGCCGGGGGGTGGAAGCTATGCCGCAGCCTTGTATCGTGATGCCGCAACCGACTATCCGTGGAGTGACGATACATCTGCCGGTTCGCTGTCGCTGAGCTTCGAGCAGGTGGCCCAACGTGCCTCTGACGCCGACGTGTGGTTTATACGATATCACGACCCGGCGGCCGATTTGACATACGGACGGCTTAAAGGGGAGTATGAGCTGTACTCTCTGTTCCGTCCGTTTGCCGAGCGTCGCATATTTGCATGCAACACGGCACGGGTGCCCTATTACGAGACGGCCATACTCAATCCCGACAAGGTGTTGTCTGACATTGTCACGATAGCCCATCCGCAAGTCGGCCGGGGAGGTCAATTGTTTTATTACTCTCCCATGAAGCGGTGACATGAGGGTGTCGGTCATATACATAACGGTGTCGGTGGCCATTGTGGCGCTGGTGGTGCTGAATCTTGCCGCCGGCTCGGTGGCGATACCCCTCTCGCAGGTGTGGGCGTCGCTCACGGGTGCCGAGACGGAGAGTCACGTGTGGCATGCCATTGTGGTGCGGTCGCGTCTGCCGCAGACACTGACGGCTGTTATGGCGGGGGCTTCATTGGCATGTTGCGGCCTTTTGTTGCAGACGTTGTTTGCCAATCCGCTGGCCGACCCTGCCATACTGGGGGTCAGCTCGGGG
>JAIECQ010000160.1 GCA_029068395.1 Rikenellaceae bacterium | reverse complement strand
TCGACCTCCACGCCGATGAGGCCGACCTGCGGTCGGCCCACAACCACCAAGGGAATGAAAGCAAAAGAAATGAGAGCCAATGAATGTGAACACCAGTAAATAGCTATAACAATTAATGCAACCCACCGCGGTCTGAGTGAAACGAAACCGCAACTATTCCTTATCTCCGGCATTACGAAGTATGCCGTAAGCAAAATTCCTTATGACCGGGACGAGGCAACGAGTCCCGAGCGGCCCGCACCTCGCGGTGGGCAGAAAATCCCCCAACGGAGGGCCGCATATCGGTGAATAATATGTAGGGCAGTGAATTAGGGGCGGTAATGATGCTCATCATTTTCATGCCGTGCCCTCCGCAGGCTCCGTTCCGCTCTCCGTTGTGCTGTCGTTGCTACTGTGCGGCTTATGGTTGCTGCGCTGCTGTTATGCTTGCTGCATGCCCGGCATAACGAAGTATGCCGTAAGCAAAAACTCCTTATGTCCGGGCTGAGGAACGAAGCCCGAGCGGCCCGGAGCCTCCGCCCAACGGAGGGCCGCAGCCCCGCACAGCAATATATATGACAGTGAATTAGTAACGGCAGTGATGCTCATCATTTTCTTGCTGTGCCCTCCGCAGGCTCCGTTCCGCTCTCCGTTGTGCTGGGGGGGGCGGCTGTCTGCTTATGTTTGCTGCTCTGCTGTTATTGTTTCTGTTTTGTACCCGCATTTTTCCGTCGAGAGTCCTGCCCCTGTTGAATATCTTTCAGGCACTCAGCCCAAGGGCCAAAAACGAAAGATAGGGGTAAAGGTGTGAGACTCGAGTCGAAACACCTTTACTCCTATCTTTCGTAATTATCCGCTTAGTTTGCCCTCAAAAATATCAAAACGGGGTCCGAGACCCCTCCCCCGGAAGGGCCGCCGGAGGCAGTGCCGGCAAACCATCATCCGCAGTTCCGGCCAGGCATCACCGGCCGTGCCGTGACTGCAAGACAAGCCGGTCAGAGGCATTATTTCAGGAAGTCGACCATCTGCCACACATGCTTCGACTTGGTGTAATAGTGGTTTAGCATGTCCATGCCGTTATCGTAATATATATAGTGGTTGCATTTGAGTCCGGGTATCTGATAAGGCTGAGGTTTGTCTTTCTCATCCATGCGTCCCACTTTTTCTTTGAGACGCTCCCACATATTTTCGACTGTGACGGCTATCCTGTCGGGCATATTCTTGTAAAATAGCACTATGTCGGGTAGTATGTTGACCTGATATGTTACGTCGGGCACCCCCACTGTGAAGTCGGTGTTGTCGGCCGCCGACAGGTGCAGCACCGAGCTTACCGTCAGACCTGATGACAGCAGATGCCTTATTATACCTTCTGAGTATGCTGCGCCCATGCTGTGGCTGACCACGAATATGCTTTTACGCTGCCGGCCTTCATTATCTGTCACGGCCAGAGCCTTAAGTTCGTGCGTCAATATGTCGCGTCCGTACATAAGTCCGTTTTTGAATCGCGACTTTCCGGAGGAGTCCCAGTCGCCCGAGCCGTCTATGAACAAGGGGGTTAGCGAGGCTATCTCTATGCCGTCTATGTTCTTGAAGCGAGTGCGGAAATAGTCCAATGCTTTGTCTATGAACTCCTCCTCCCAGTATCCTTGAAGCGGCACATCGCCTATATTCTCGACAATGGCGTCGCGCATCTCTACGCCGAGTCTGTTGAAAAACACCGAACCCAGCCTCATGGCTTTACGTCCGGTGTTCCAGTAACCGTTGACAAACAGCACTACCGAGTCACACTCTCTGGTTGCAGTGAGTGCCTCGCCCACATCTATGACGCCTCGTTTTTTGGCGTCAGGCATCACGGTGCAATATATGATATGGCGGGCCAACGCGTGACCTGTAGGAATGGCAGGATGGTCAAACTCTTTCAGCGGCAGCATACCAAGTTTCTGCATCACCCTCACAGATCGTTTGTTGACCTTGGGTGCAAAAGAGTATATCTCGGTCAAACCCAGCTCCTGACGCGCATATAAGAGACAAGCCTCGGCCGCTTCTGTGGCGTAACCGTTACCCCATGCCTCAGGCATCAGCCTCCATGCTATCTCCATTCCCGGACGTGAGTCGGCGCCGAGGTCAAAGCGGTGCAGTCCGACGAATCCTATGAAATGGCCTGTATCGAGCCTCTCGACGGCGAAGAGACCGAAGCCGAACATGTCCATCTCATCGCGTATGCGTGTGAACAGGTCGACTATCTCGGCTTTGTCGGGCTTACGGTGAAAGTGCTCCATGACCCGCGGATCTTTGTTCATACGTATGAACGGCACCAGATCGTCACGACGCCATCCGCGCAATAACAACCGCTTGGTCTCTATCTGAAGTTTCATCGTCTATGGTTTTAGTGATGGCAGCACACTGACTGCCGCAAGAGGCGTCACATCATAAGCTCCCTTACGTGCCGTTTGACGCTCTCTTTGTCTATTCCGCAGAGGGCAGTCAGCTCGCCCACCTTGCCGTGCGTCACGAACATGTCGGGCAGACCTAAACGCACCACCCTGTGAGGACGCTGCGACGGCAGTGAAGAGAACAGTTCAAGACATGCGCTGCCTATGCCTCCGGCGACCACACCGTCTTCGAGAGTTATTATCTTGTCAAACCTGTCCCACACACTACACAGCATGTCATGGTCTAACGGCTTGGCAAAACGCAGGTCGACATGATGCACCGATATACCCTCCTGCGCCAGTTCCTCGGCAGCCTCGGCGGCCTGGTGGCCTATGGGACCGAAGCTAAGCACCGCCACGTCAGCGCCCTCCCTGAGCAGACGCGCCGTGCCCGGCTTGATATAGCAGAAGTCATTGCGCCACTTCTCGCCGCAGTGCCCCTCGCCGCGCGGATATCGTATCACATAAGCGCCGCACGGCTCTTTCTGCGCCGAGTACATCATGTCGCGCAGTTGATTTTCATCATATGGCGATGCTATGGTCACCTTGGGGATGGGTCTGAAATAGGCAATGTCGAATGCTCCGTGATGGGTAGAGCCATCTTCGCCCACCAACCCGGCACGGTCGAGACACAGCACCACGTCGACACCCTGAAGGGCGACATCGTGTATCACGTTATCGTAAGCCCGCTGCATGAACGAAGAGTATATGTTACAGAACGGCAGCATGCCTTGTGTCGCCAGCCCGCCCGAGAATGTGACGGCATGACCCTCGGCTATGCCCACGTCGAACACCCTGTCGGGCATCTGCTCCTGCATTATGTTCATGGAGCACCCCGAGGGCATGGCCGGCGTCACACCGACAATGCGCGGATTGACACGGGCCAGTTCAAGCAATGTGTGGCCGAACACATCCTGAAACTTCTTGTTTTCAGATTTCACCTTTTTGCGGTCGCCCGTCTCGGGATCGAACAACCCGGGAGCATGCCAGGTGGTCTGGCTCTTCTCGGCGGGAGCATAACCCTTGCCTTTGACGGTGAGGGCATGCAACAGTTTGGGACCGCCTATGTGACGCATGCGTTGCAACACTTGCACCAACTTAACCACATCGTGGCCGTCAACAGGACCGAAATAACGGAACCCGAACGACTCGAACAGATTGCTTCTCTGCAACAGCATGCGTTTGAGGCTCGATATCTGACGCTCCACCATGTTGAACAACAGAGGCAGCGGTTTGAGCATCTTTTGTGTAGCCTGTTTTATGCGGTTATATCGGCGCGATGTGGTTATTGAGAGCAGATAGCGGTTGAGGGCGCCCACGTTAGGGTCAATCGACATGTCGTTGTCGTTGAGTATCACAAGCAGGTCGTCGGCACCGACACCGGCATTGTTGATGCCCTCGAATGCCAGACCCGAGGTCATGGCGCCGTCGCCTATCACCACCACCGATTTGTTTTTACGTCCCGTAAGCCTAAATGCCGTGTCCATGCCCAGAGCCGCCGATATAGACACCGACGAATGGCCGCCCCCGAAAGCATCATACTCACTTTCAGAGCGTTTGGGGAAGCCACTCAGCCCCCCGAACTTGCGGTTGGTGTCAAAACGGGTGCGACGACCCGTCAATATCTTGTGGGCATAGGCCTGATGCCCCACATCCCACACCAGTTTGTCTTCGGGAGTATCGTACACGTAATGTATGGCCACGGTCAGCTCAATGGTACCCAGACTCGAACCGAGATGACCGGGATTTGAAGCCAAAGTTTCTATTATAAACTCTCTGAGTTCAGCGCACAATTGCGGCAGTTGCGTCACCGACAGCTTTTTCAGATCGGCCGGCGAATCTATTTTATCCAAGAGAGACATGAATTTGCGTTTTAGGGGACAGATTACATCTTATAATGACAAAGATACTACAATTACTCTATACTGGCAAGCAATTTTTTGCAGTCTCGCTTTTCGGCAATGCGGCGCAATGTTTAACGGCTGTCATGCCTGTGGTGTCAGAGAGACTACAATACAAGCCGGCGAGACAAAAACACAGCCATACTGTTTGAGGTATTGAATTATTTCATTACCTTGGCAATAAAAAACAACATGAAAACCAATACTGCCACATGCAAGAAAGCCGCTCTTAAGGGTGCGGCCTGCAAGACGGTGCTGATGGTTGTGTTCTGCACCTTAAGCATCAACCTGTTCGGACAGAAATATTCGACATTCTACCATCAGCGCGCCTCTCTGTTTGACGAGCTGCCCGTATGCACCAAAGACATAATCTTCTTGGGCAACAGCATAACCAACGGCGGCGAGTGGTGCGAACTGTTCGACAACAAGCACGTCAAGAACCGCGGCATCAGCGGCGACATCACCCAAGGGGTCATCGATCGTCTGGATGCCGTTGTGAAAGGTCGTCCGGCCAAGATATTCCTGCTCATAGGCATCAACGACCTTGCCCGCGACATACCGGCCGACACCATGGTTGCCAACATCGGCACCATCATCAGCACCATCAAAAGCTCGTCGCCCCGCACGCGCATATATGTGCAGAGCATACTGCCCGTCTCAGAACGCTTCGGCATGTTCTCGGGACACACACGTCACCGCCGCTCCATCGCCGACATCAACCGAAAGATTGAAGAGCTGACCCGAAACGAGGGTGTAACATACATCGACCTCTACACTCACTTTGCCGACCCAGCCGACGGAGGCATGAAAAGCGAATACTCCAACGACGGACTGCACCTTCTGGGCAAGGGCTACATACTATGGGCCAATATAGTAGCCCCCTACGTCAAAGAGAGATAACCTGTCCTACGGATACAGACTTCCCCGCCATGTCTTTGCAAGAAATGACGGGGAGGCTTTTTTTCACGGGAGCACTTTTCACAAGTTCTACAAGACCGACATTAATACGGGAAAAGGATACTCAAATGCCGGCAGCTCCAAATCTTCAATAATCTCATCGTGTATCACCTTGCCGTCTTTCTTGGCCACAAACCTGAGCGAGTAAACGCCGGCCTCTTTCGGCAGGGTGACGAGCATAAAATGTTTGTCTGTACTTATAAGCCTGGCGTCGACATATTCAAACTTAGAGTCATTAAATTCTTCAAGAAACAGTCTGGCATCCATAAGCATAGTCCTATCCCAATTGACCTTCACATTGGGATCATAAGGCGAGGTCCACCTCTGTACGGGCTCTTTGTGCCTACGGGTATAAAAGTCGTATTCAATATCGGAGATAAGCAGAGTGTCCTCTTTGACCAAGTAAACATAATACTGCATCTTGTCGGCGGTCATTATAACACCATTATCCATGTCTCGCACGCACAATACATCTTGAGGACCATACACATCGTCATATTTCTGCGCCAACTGTTCAAAGCCCTCGTCGCAAGGGTCGCCTTTCATGTTACCGCCCTTTACAATGTCACCATCTAACGAGAAACGCAGCTGAAACGAGCTTCTGAAAATCTTTATATTCCTGTCTATTTTTACCGACGAGACCGACATATATCCTTGCACGAAATGGTCTGCCTGACGAAATGCGCTGTTAGGATACATGTTCTTTATGTAATCGTATGTACTCGGCATTTTTTTCTTGTAATCGTCATCATGCTTGTCGCATGCCGCAGCAAACACGATGAGCGAGAGTATGAGTAGTGCCTTTTTCATGGCTGAACGGTTTTTTTAATATTCAGTGCAAGTATTATATGTAACTCGGGTTTTCTGCCGGCAGCTCCAAGTCTTCTATAAGCTCGTCACATATTACTTTGCCATCTTTCTTTGCCACAAACCGGAACGAGTGGACGCCGGCCTGAGGCGGCAGGGGGATATGAAAAATATTTCTTCGCGTCTCCGTTAAATTAAATTCCTTGGGGAAAATATTTTGATATCCTTCGACAGATGTGTGTTGACGTTTAATTTCCGTTATCTTCCATTTGGTCGGGGTAATCTCACCAACCACCATCTCCACGAATGGCTCTTTGTGCCTGAGGATATAAAGGTCGTATCCAATGCGGTCGTTGAGCAGAGCCCCCTCTTTCAAAGAGGGTGAATAGTCCCCTTTGGCTAAGTAAACATAATACTCCATCTTGTCGGCGGTCATTATAACACCATTATCCATGTCTCGTTCGCTCAAAGCGTCGAAGTCGCCATATACATCGTCATATTTCTGTGCCAACTGTTCAAATCCCTCGTCGCAAGGGTCGCCTTTCATGTTGCCGCCCTTTACGATATCGCCCTCTAACGAGAAGGACAGCTGAAATATTTCGTCGTTTATCGTTATTTCATTGTTTATTTTTATCGACGATACCGACATATATCCTTGAATGAAATGGTCTGCGTTGCGATATTTGCAGCCCGTGAGGCGTGTTAGATCGTCTAACGTATATCCGGCAGGCGGTATATTTTTCTTGTAATCATTGTCATGCTTGTCGCATGATGCGGCAAACATGATGAACGATAGTATGAGAAGTGTCTTTTTCATGACAAAACGAGTTTTGTGTTATCTCAGATAAGGTGCCGTTAATACGGAAAAGGATGTTGATATGCCGGCAGCTCTATGTCTTCAATAATCTCGTCGTGTATCACCTTGCCGTCCTTCTTGGCCACGAACCTGAGCGAGTAAACGCCGGCCTCCTCCGGCAGTATTATGTTAAACAGGTGATTTTTTACATCAATGAGCGTGACACCGGTATCTTCATCCTTAGAGGAATTAAAATCATTGAGAAACATCTGTGTTTCAGCAACCTGTATTACAGACCAATCGACAGCCACATCTGTATCAGACTGTGACGGACGCTTAATTAAAAGACTTTGATGCGAGCGGGTACAAAAGTCGTATTCAACATAGCTATCCAGAAGAAGGGTGCCATCTTTATCTGAAGGATAGTCGCCTTTGGCCAGATAAACATAATACTCCATCTTGTCGGCGGTCATTATAACACCTCTCTCCATGTCGGCCCCGCACAATACATCTTGAGGACCATACACGTCGTCATATTTCTGCGCCAACTGTTCAAAGCCCTCGTCGCAAGGGTCGCCTTTCATGTTACCCCCTTTTACAATGTCACCCTCTAACGAGAAACGCAGATGAAATCGGCTTTTGAAAGTCTTTATATTCCTGTCTATTTTTACCGACGAGACCGACATATATCCTTGCACGAAATGGTCTGCCTGACAAAGTTTGTAACCCGGATACTTATTTTTTACGTAAGAGAACGGATATCCGTCAGACGGGACATTTTTCTTGTAATCGCCATCATGCTTGTCGCATGCCGCAGCAAGGATTAAAAACAACAGTATGAGAAGTGCCTTTTTCATGACAAACCGAGTTTTGTGTTATCTCAGATAAGGTGACGTTAATACGGGAAAAGGATACTCAAATGCCGGCAGCTCCAAATCTTCAATAATCTCATCGTGTATCACCTTGCCGTCCTTCTTGGCCACAAACCTGAGCGAGTAAACGCCGGCCTCTTTCGGCAGGGTTATGCAAAACCGGTTTCTTTTGGCATCAATCAGCGTAACGTCAATATCTCTATAATTAGAGGCATTAAAATCGCCGACATCCAACATGTTGTAAATAAGTGCCGTCATGGACCAATCGGTGTACACATTCGGGTCTGAAGGCGAGGACCATTTCATCAAGTGTTTTTTATAATCGCGAGTATAAAAATAGTAATCAATATATTGTTCGAGCAGGTCGCCATCGTCCTGTGAGATAGGATATTTCCCTTTGGCCAGATAAACATAATACTCCATCTTGTCGGCGGTCATTATAACACCTCTCTCCATGTCGGCCCCGCTCAACACATCGTAAGGGCCATACACATCGTCATATTTCTGCGCCAACTGTTTAAAACCCTCATCGCAAGGGTCGTCTTTCATGTTACCCCCTTTTACAATATCGCCCTCTAACGAAAAATACAGATGAAATTGACTTGGGAAAATCTTTATATTCCTGTCTATTTTTACCGACGAGACCGACATATATCCTTGCACGAAATGGTCTGCCTGACAGAGTTTGTAACTCGGATGCAAGGCTCTTATGTAAGATAACGTATACCTCTGTGAATAATCATCATCGTGTTTGTCGCATGCCGCGGCAAACACGATGAACGATAGTATGAGAAGTGCCTTTTTCATGACAAAACAAGTTTTGAGTTATACTCAGATAAGGTGACATTAATGCGGGAAAGGATACTCAAATGCCGGCAGCTCCAAATCTTCAATAATCTCATCGTGTATCACCTTGCCGTCCTTCTTGGCCACAAACCTGAGCGAATAAACGCCGGCCTCTTTCGGCAGGGTTATGCTAAGCAGGTTTCTTTTGACATCAATCAGCGTAACGTCAATACTTCTATTATAATTATAATTGGAGGCATTAAAATCGCCGGCATCCAACATGTTGTAAATAAGCGCCGTCATAGACCAATCGATGTACACATTTGGGTCTGAAGGCGATGACCATTTCAACAAGTGTTTTTTATGCTCGCGAGTATAAAAATAGTAACCAACATATTGTTCGAGCAGGTCGCCATCGTCCTGTGAGATAGGATATTTCCCTTTGGCCAGATAAACATAATACTCCATCTTGTCGGCGGTCATTATAACGCCTCTCTCCATGTCGGCCCCGCTCAATACATCGTAAGGGCCATACACATCGTCATATTTCTGCGCCAACTGTTCAAAGCCCTCGTCGCAAGGGTCGTCTTTCATGTTACCCCCTTTTACAATATCGCCCTCTAACGAGAAACTCAGATGAAATTGACTTGGGAAAGTCTTTATATTCCTGTCTATTTTTACCGACGAGACCGACATATATCCTTGCACGAAATGGTCTGCCTGACAGAGCTTGTAACTCGGATGCAAGGCTCTTATGTAAGATAACGTATACCTCTGTGAATAATCGTCATCGTGTTTGTCGCATGCCGCAGTAAGGGCGATGAACGACAGTATGAGAAGTGCTTTTTTCATGATTGTCTATTTTAATATGAAGATACCTTTCCATGTATTAAACTCATATATTCCTGGATTTAAATTATAATAATCGTAAAGACCATCCGATTTACCGCCCCATCCCCAATTACAACTTATGTATAGACGCTCATCACTTGATAAATGACGGTACATTTTATTAACGACACCGTCATATTCCGTACCTAAAACTTCGTATAATGTACCTGAATAATATTTAGCGCCATCAACAACGAAAGAGTGACCCACTTTAGCAGATATGTCGCTGACAGATATTATGACAGGATTTTTTTTACTTATCGCATTATAGACAAGTAAAAATCTCCTGTAAATACTATCAGGCATGAAAATTACATTTCCATTATAATATTCATGTTTGACAGAAGCATCTTTACGGTTCAGTTCTTTCAGATATATATCTAAATCTTCAGGAAAAGCGGCTGTTCCCTTAGAAGTATATGACACTTTTACACCGTCTGCAATTTCACGTAAAAATTTTGCCACCACATCTTCATATTGGCTGCCCTTTATGCTTGAATAGTTGTTTATGGCATCCCAATGGGGGGCTATATTTTTAAAGTATTTATATTTCTTATATGCAATTGCTTGCCCTGCTGCAATAGGCACACATCCAACCACGGCTCTGTTGTTTGTATTATCCGGGTAGCAATTACTTAGTTCGTTTTTATGAGGCATTGCGTTGTTGTATGGGGCGTTCTGGTCCCATTTTATCTTCATGCCAAGATAACTTTCTTTGTCTGTATTAATGATATACTCCTCCCCTAAACAAAACATTCCGTCTGGCAAAGGTATCTTGTTGTGGTCGGGGTGGTTGGGGTGAAGCCGGGGGGTTATCGAGGTGCCTTCAGCTTCGAGGTTTAGTGCCTGCAATGTACCGACCCGAGAGTTGAACCGGGCTATCGAGTCGTTGATGCTGTGCGACACGCTTCTGTAAAATAAGCTCAGCATCTTTATATTGACAGTGTCGTCAAGGCTGCCGCTGGGCACGTAAGAGAATATCTTCTGATAACGCACGTCGCCCGAGCAGACAGCATAACCGTCACCCTGCTCGCTTGTAAACTCAACGACGACAGGGGGGACGGCCGCGCGCGGGTCATTGGCCGACCGCAGTGCCACAGGCTCGTTGAGAGGCCTTATCCCTTTGATGGTCAAGGCAGGCTGTTCTGAGACGTCGGCGGTTTTGGCATGGCTGTCGGGATTGCAAAATCTGAGCAGGCTTTCCGTTATCTCTTCGTCAGAGAGTCTGTAATCGCCGTCCGCTTTGGCGTCGAGCCTTAACAGATAATGCTCATAGGCCGCCGTCGAGTCGACACCGTCAAGCATAAGGGCCGCAATATCGCTTTGTGCCGTCATAGGCGACAGCTCTTCGCCTATGTCGTTCTTGGCACACGATGACAGCGCCACAACCGCTGTCATAATAATGATGAGAGAGATGTTTTTCATAATAAAACGGGGTTAGCAGTGATTTTTCGCAAGATAAAAATTTAACCGATAAAAAACAAATGATTTTCAGAAAAATACATTTTTTTCACACCTGCCCCTCTGGGAAAGGTTGAATGCCGTCAGCATTAGCGGTGTCTGTGTGTGGAGGGGATTGCCGCCTGAATATCATGCTGTCAGGTGCCGCCGCCGTCGAAATAGCGCCCGCCCCTTGCCCAATCGCGAATTAAACATTACATTTGCAAACGTACAACAACATGTCCCGTGATGGAAAAATACTGCGAATCGCTCTTCTGTTACGGCCGTCGCAAGTGCATGACGGTGCGTGTGGGCAATGTCACCATAGGCTACGGCCATCCGGTGGCGCCCCAGTCTATGTGTACCACCGACACACTCAACACCGCGGCCTCGGTGGCTCAGGCGCTGGCCATAGCCGATGCCGGCGGCATGATGATAAGATATACGGCGCAGGGACGCTCGCAGGCCGAAAACCTTGGCGTCATACGCAGCCGGCTGCGCGCCTTGGGGTGCGGGGTGCCCTTAGTGGCCGACATACACTTCAATCCCGCGGCGGCAGAGACGGCGGCACGGCATGTCGAGAAGGTGCGCATCAACCCCGGTAATTTCATCGACGGACGCGCCACGCTCTCGGGTGTCGACTACTCCGACGAGGAGTATGCCGCCGAGCTTAAGCGTCTCGACGAACGTCTGTGCGCCCTGATAGAGATATGCCGCAGCCACGGCACCGCCCTGCGCATAGGCGTCAACCACGGGTCGCTCTCAGACCGCATAATGTCGCGTTACGGCGACACCCCCGAGGGCATGACCGCCTCGGCCATGGAGTTCCTTACCATCTGCCGGCGCGAGGGTTTCGACGATGTGGTGGTGTCGATGAAATCGAGCAACACGCAGGTGATGGTGCGCGCCTATCGCATGATAGCTGCCGCCATGAGGGCCGAGGGCATGAGTTATCCGCTGCACTTGGGCGTCACCGAGGCGGGCGAGGGCGAAGACGGACGCATACGCTCGGCTGTGGGCATAGGCGCCCTTATGGCCGACGGACTGGGTGACACCATACGCGTGTCGCTCACCGAGGCCCCCGAAGCCGAGATACCTGTGGCGCGGCAGCTGATAGAGATATTCGATGGGATAGAGGGCAGCGCTCCCATAGCCGAGCAGCCCGCCGACTGTTACCATCCGTTCGACTATCACCGCCGTGAGAGCTTTGCCGTAGGGTCTGTGGGCGGCGGAGCACCTTGTCAGGTATTGTCACATCTGCCGGAGGGATGCGCGAGGGTGAGACTCTCAGAGCTAACACCCTCGCGCATGGCATCGCTAAAAGAGGAGCGGTGCCTGATAGCCGCCGAGGCCGAGGGTGTCAACGTGACGGCCGAGCTGAGGGCCCTGTTCATGAGGCTCGACAACCACGGCATAGACAACCCGGTGGTGATATGCCGTGGTTACAGTGCCATCTCGTCAGACGAGCTGACCTTGCGGGCGGCGGCCGAGTGCGGACAGCTCTTCATAGACGGCTACGGCGACGGCCTTATGATAACGGCCGAGGGACACTCCGCAGAGCAGTGCGAGCGGTTGGCGTACGGCATATTGCAGGCGGCACGGGTGCGCTTCACCCGCACAGAATACATATCGTGTCCCGGCTGCGGACGCACCCTCTTCGACTTGCAGTCGACATTAAGACGAGTCAAAGAGGCTACGGGGGGGCTTAAAGGCCTTAAGATAGCCGTCATGGGGTGCATAGTCAACGGACCCGGCGAGATGGCCGACGCCGACTACGGTTATGTGGGCGCCGGTCCGGGACGTGTCACCCTCTACAAGGGCAAGGTGCCGGTCAAAAACGCCATACCGCAAGAGCAGGCCATAGACGAGCTTTTGGCTCTGCTGAGAGAGAATAACGAGCTATGATACTGTTGTCTACAGCCTACCTGGCACCCATCGAGCAATATTCGCTGTTGGCCAGCGGCCGCCGGTGTCTCTTCGACTATCACGAGAGCTACCCCAAGCAGAGCTGGCGCAACCGATGTCGCATAATGACCGACAGGGGCACTGTAGACCTCAGCATACCCGTGGTAAAGCACCACTTTGTCAAGACGCCCACGCGCGACGTTATGATAGACTACTCGACACCATGGCAGAAACGCCACTGGCACGCGCTTGTGACAGCCTATCGCAACTCGCCCTATTTCGACCATTACGAGCATCTGTTCGCCCCGTTATATTCGACACAAGAGAAATATCTCGTCGACCTCAACGAGCGATTGATGACAACGGTGCTCGGCTGTCTGGGGCTTGAACATAGTGTGCACTGGTCGAGGGCCGACTCTTTCGTGCCCATAGACAACCCTCACTGCGACATGCGTTTTGCCCTGTCGCCGAAACAACGCCTCAGAGAGGGAACAGAGCCTTACAAGGCCAAGCCTTACTATCAGGTGTTTGCCGACAAGATGCCCTTTGAGGCCAACATCTCAATAATAGACCTGCTCTTTTGCGAGGGTCCCCAATCTGTCAATTACATTTAGCATGAAAACGGAAAAACCATACAGGGTAAGAAAAAACAAGGAGGGATATCCGCGCTTTCCCTACAGACTGAGCCGCACCTGTCGCTGGATGACGGCTTTCACATCAATATTGTTTGCCGCCCTCTTTTTCTATATGCTCAACTCCAGCAGCGGCACCTATCTGTCGGCCTGGTTTCTGAGTTTTATAATAGCGGTGGCACTGCTGTTTATCATCTCGTTTCCGCGCAACATAGTGGTCACCGACACCGACCTTGTGGTATATGGAATACTTGAGGCCACATACATCAGCCTCGGCGACATAAAACGCATGCACAGGGTGCCGCGACGCCGTCTGCGCATGGTGATACCGGTGATAGGCAGTTTCGGATTCGGCGGATATTACGGCTACTATTTCGACCTGCGCAACCTGCACGTCATACGCCTGTTTGCCACCCGCCTGTCGGGACTTGTGATGGTGCACACCATCTATAACGACTGCATATTATTGAGCTGCGAGGCGGCCGACAAGCTCATAGCTCTTGTCAAAGAACGCACCGGCAACAATATGCTTGACGCCCCTGTCAAAAGCGACGATGACGACGATTAGACACTTTTAAGACACAGGTCCCCTCCTGTTTATTATAGTAGAGAGAATGAAAAGATTAGCCCTTACTTTAATGGTTGTCTTCATGACAAATGCGGCCTTGGCTCAGAAGCTGGCCTATCGCCTGCATTTCCAGACCTATTTCGACAACCTTGAGAGCAGTGACCCCTGGGAGGGCACCCGCACCCTCTTTGCCGTCAAACTGTCGCCCGAGATAGGTTTACAGTTAGGACACGGCCACTCTTTCATGATAGGAGCACACCTGATGCAAGACCTCGGCGACACCCTTTTGACAAAGGCCCAGCCAACAATCTACTACCGTTACCAAGGCAAAAGGTTCAACGCATTGGCAGGCAGCTTTCCCCGCCGATACTCCATAAGCGATTACCCGCTGACATTCTTCGACCGCGACTGGTGCTTCTATAACAACAACATCAACGGCATGATGCTTCAGTATGTCAACCGCCGGCACACCGGTCATGTCGAGTTTTTCGTCGACTGGCAGGGTCAGAGCCAGAAGTTCCGCATCGACGAGTTCATGATTGTCGGCTCAACACAATATGCCTTCTTTGACCGCCTGTTGATAATAGACGCCGCCGCCCTTTTGAGCCATTTCAAAAACGATTACGTGCTCGACGACTCATTCCTGCTGGAAAGAGCCTATTACAATGTGGCCCTGTCGACAGACCTACACAAGATAGTGCCCAGATTAGACCACCTCAAACTCGGCTTCGGAACCCTGTCGTCAATGGAACATAAACGCTACCTTGATATCGACTCCAAATGGCAACACAAAATAGGATTTCAGGCCGAAGGCGACGTGCAATGGAAGTGGATAGGTCTCAAAAACACATTCTATTTCGGAGACAGACAACAGACCTTTTATCAACAATACGGCAAACGCATATATTCCGGCTCGCCGTTCTATCAGTCCAAACGATACAACCGCACCAACCTCTACGGAATATGGAGCAAAAAGTTCCTCTCCATACGCGGCGATATCATACTGCACGCAACACAAGGATATCTGGCAAACCAACAGATGCTGACTCTATCATTAAACCTGCACCAAATGTTCGTGAAAGGAAAACTACGTAATGTCAAATACTGACATCTGCCGCCGGTGACGCGTTCACTGGCGGTATTGGTTTGCCGGCACTGCGGTGATGCCTTGCCGAAACTGCCGTTTTGTATTGCTGGAACTGCCTCCGGCGGCCCTTCCGGGGGAGGGGTCACGGACCCCGTTTTGATATGTTTGAGGGCAAACTAAGCGGATAAGTACAGCTATCCCATAAATGTGTTTCGACATGCGTCTTACACATTTATAGGATAGCTGTTTTTGGCCCTTGGGCTGAGTGCCTGGAAGATATTCAACATGAGCCATGACCTCAACGGAAAAACGCGGAAGCAAAACAGAAAGCATAACAGCAGAGCGGCAAACATAAGCAGACAGCCGCCCCCCAGCACAGCGGAGAGCGCCCCGGAGCCTGCGGAGGGCACAGCATGAAAATGATGAGCATCACTGCCGCCCCTAATTCACTGTCATATATATTACTGTGCGGGGCTGCGGCCCTCCGTTGGGGGAGGCTCCGGGCCGCTCGGGACTCGTTACCTCGTCCCGGGCATAAGGAATTTTGGCTTACGGCATACTTCGTAATGCCGGTGATAAGGAATAGTATGCGGTTTCGTTGCACTCAGACCGCGCGCGGTGTCTTGCATAGTTCTTTACTTGTGTTTTCATCCCTTTTGCGGGGGTGGGGCGACCGCAGGTCGGCCTCATCGTCGTGGAGGTCGATGGTGTGATGATGGTCTGGCGTGGTGAGTGACAAAGATGTGCGGCACCTTGGGTTGTCCGATACGAGCCTTTAGCGTGAAGGAGCCACGGGCCGAGCCTGCGGGGGCAAAGCGTGAAAGTGACGCGCTTCACTACTTACCCTTAGTCACGGTCTATAATAGCGTGGCGGGGTTACGGGCCTCCGCGGGGGGAGGCGAGGCCCGTTGCGGCTCGTGCCTCGCCGCCCTGCCGGTGCAAAAGCCATGCGGCGCAAAAGTCTGCCGGTCCCAAGTCAGCCAAAGCAAAAACCACGCACATGACAAACAGTCCGCTGGTGGCGCTACCCCAAGCGGCTCGTGGAACACATCGACTTACCCCAGCAACTGGAATACCCACCCATGCCCCGATGGTTACCGTCTGCCTACCGATACAGAGTTTCAGGCTCTCATTAATGGCAGTACCGTCAGTCGCGGCGGAGGGTGGAGTTCATCCGATTATGGATATATCAAGTTCACCTCCGGATCTAATTCCGTGGAGTTTCCCGCTGTCGGTATCCGCAACTACTCGGACGGTTCGTTGTACGGCGCGGGTGCGAGCGGGCGTTATTGGTCGTCAGTTGCGGATGGTGCTGGCTACGCGTACCACCTGTACTTCCGCAGCAGTGATTTGACCGTGGGCAGTGGCTACTCTAAGCGTGACGGTTTTATCGTGCGTTGTGTCCGCTAAATATTAATACTTTGGTTCTTTGATTTCTTTGATTCTTCCCCGAGGGCTTGCGTAAGTG
>JAIECQ010000016.1 GCA_029068395.1 Rikenellaceae bacterium | reverse complement strand
AAAAATATCAAAACGGGGTCCGTGACCCCTCCCCCGGAAGGGCCGCCGGAGGCAGTGCCAGCAAAATAACGGCAGTGACAGCAAGGCATCACCTTTAGAAGAAGCAGCTTTTCTGGCGTTTTTTCTCATCCGGCGAGTGTTCGACGAATATCTGTTTTTGGGAGTAGGGGTCTATGCCGGTGCAATATATCGTTGACGAGAGTGTCATGGGTGTGGGAGTGAAGTCTTGCACCTGGTCGAGTTTGAGCCCGAGTGAGCGTATGCGCTGAGACAGCTGCTTCATGTCGCTGAGACGGCATGCGGGGTGCGACGATATGAAATATGGCACCAGCAGATAGCGTAGTTTCTCTTGCCTGCATATAAGCCTGAACTTGTCATTGAGCCTTTCGAATGCGTTGAACGGGGGTTTGCGCATCATCTTGAGTACATGCTCTTCGGTGTGTTCGGGAGCCACTTTGAGCTTGCCTGAGGTGTGACGCACAATCACCTCGCGCAGGTAGGCGTCGCCGAAGTTGTCGTCAAACAGGTCGTACCTTATGCCGCTGGCTACGAACGATTTCTTGATGCCCGGTATGGCGTCTATCTTGCGATAGAGGTCGAGCAGATGGGCGTGGCTGTTGTCGAGGTTGACACATGGCCGGGGGAAGAGACACGAGGGACGTCGGCAAGAGGCGCATATGGAGGTGTCGACGCCGCCCATCCTATACATGTTGGCCGATGGTCCGCCTATGTCGGATATGTAGCCGGCAAATCCGGGCATCTGCGTTATGGCGCGTACCTCGTCGAGTATGGAGCGTTCGGAGCGTGACGATATGAACTTGCCCTGATGGGCAGATATGGTGCAGAAGCTGCATCCGCCGAAACATCCGCGGTGGGTGTTGACCGAAAATTTTATCATCTCCCAGGCGGGTATGGGGCCTTTGTTATGGTAGCGAGGGTGCGGCATACGGGTGAACGGCAACTCGTATGTGCGGTCTATCTCTTGGGTGGTAAGAGAGGGGTAGGGGGCGTTGACGACGACGAAACGGTCGCCGACAGGCTCGACCAAACGCTTGGGCGACATGACGTTAGACTGCGTCTCTATCTCTACGAAGTTGTCGCCCAGCAGCCTTTTGTCGGCGGTGATGTCGTCGAAAGAGCGCAACATCACGGTCTGCGACGGCTCTAACCGCTCTATGCCTTTGGCGTCGGTGAGATAGGCTGTCTGACGCAGGGTGTGCAGCCTTTTGGGGTTGAATCCCGAGGCTATGAAACGGGCCACCTCGACCATGACCTTGTCGCCGAGACCGTAACATAGCAGGTCGGCGCCGCTGTCTGTCAGTATGGACGGCATTATGCGGTCTTGCCAGTAATCGTAATGAGACAGACGCCGCAGCGATGCCTCTATGCCTCCTATCACCACGGGGGTGTCGGGGTATAGGCGTTTGAGTATGCGGCTGTATACGGTCACGGCATAGTCGGGACGCGCGCCGGCACGTCCTCCCGGGGTGTAGGCGTCGTCAGAGCGCAGACGCCGGGCGGCGGTGTAATGGTTGACCATGGAGTCCATGTT
Organism: Rikenellaceae bacterium; assembly: GCA_029068395.1. GTDB lineage: Bacteria > Bacteroidota > Bacteroidia > Bacteroidales > Rikenellaceae > CASDZP01. Next base: position 27,736 of record JAIECQ010000016.1, on the reverse strand, counting down.
ACCCGAGGTGACGCCGAAGAAGAGCCTGGGAGCCCCTAACTTGCGGAAGTCGCGCAGGTCGTCGCGCCAGTTGGGCTGTGGCACCACCGCCACGGTGTAACCCTCGCGCTGGAGTATGCGTGCTATGACGGCCACGCCGAACGACGGGTGGTCGACATAGGCGTCGCCGGTGAAGAGTATGACATCGAAGCGGTCGATGCCGCACTGGCGCGCCTCTTTTATGCTTGTGGGTATGAATCGTTTGTCAAACATAGGTGCATTGTTACAGACATGGGTCTGATGGTGGTATCAGCAGCGATGAGTCGCCATAGCTCAGAAACCTGAAGCCGTTGTCGGCGGCAAAACGGTAAATGTCGCGCCAGGCTGGTCCTATCAGGGCGCTGACAAGCAGCAGCAGGGTGCTCTGGGGCTGGTGGAAGTTGGTGAACATGCCGCGCACCACGCGCCACTTGTATGGCGGCGTTATCATTATGCGGGTGGAGCAGTCGAGCCGTTGCACTCCGTCACGGCGCATGTGGTCGGCCATCGCCTGCAACAGGGTGGCTCCGTCAAGGGCGTCGTCTATGTGGTAACACTCCCACTGTCCGATGGTGCGGTGACAGCAAGGGTCGCCCTCTTTTATTATGCGGGAGCCTATGGCCGGCAGCGACTCTAACGTGCGTACCGTTGTGGTGCCCACCGCAATGACACCCCCCGACGATAGCGCCCTTACAAGCATCTCGACCGTGTGGAGCGTGATGCTGAAATGCTCGGTGTGCATGGGGTGCAGGGCGGCGTTGTCGCTCTTGACGGGCAGAAAGGTGCCGGCACCCACGTGCAGCGTGACCTCGGCAGTGGGATGGCCCGCCGCCCGTATCGACTCCATTATGGCGTCGGTGAAGTGAAGCCCCGCAGTCGGTGCGGCCACAGAGCCTTCAACGCGCGAGTAGACCGTCTGGTAGCGGGTGTTGTCCTCTTCGCAGCTGTCGCGGTTGAGGTATGGCGGTATGGGTATGCGTCCCAGCATCTCGAGCAGCTGCCCGAAAGTGATGGTATGGTCGTTCCAGCTAAAACGTATTACTTGCTCTTTGTCGGTGACGGCTACGCGTTCGGCCTGAAGGATGTGTTCGGTGCCGAGGTGGGTGAAGCGGCACTCTAACGCACCGTCTTTCCACTTGCGCGAGTTGCCCACCATGCACATCCACTCTGAGCATCCCGTGGCGGCGAAAGCCCGTTCGTAGTCTGACGGGTTGTGGGGTTCGAGGCAGAATATCTCTATGCGTGCGCCGCTGGACTTGAAGAAGACAAGACGCGCCCTTATCACCCTGGTGTTGTTGAAAACGAGTGTCGACCCCTCTGGCAGATAGTCTGCTGCGTCACAGAAGCGTGCCACAGAGGGGGTCCCGTTCCAGTAGAGCAGCTTGGAGCTTCCGCGCTCTGTGGGCGGGAATTTGGCTATGCGCTCTTCGGGCAGGTCGTAATCGTAATCTTTTATGTCTATAACTCTGTTTGTCATAGTGCGTTATGCCTAAGGGGAGATAATTGCCGTTTTTTTTGTCGCTGAAATTGTCGCAAATGTACTAATTTTGCGGGAAAAGTTAAAGTGTTATGATAAAGATAGGTGACAGAGTTAAATTTTTGAGCGACACTGGCGAGGGTGTCGTAACGCAGATAAAGGGTGCCATTGCCACTGTGAGCATGGAGGACGGCTTTGATGTGCCGGCACCTCTGACCGAGCTTGTGGCGGTGGCTCGTGAAGAAGAGCTGGAGGCCATATCGAAGATAGGCGTTAGCGACCCGAGGCCCGGAACCGTGCGCCGACGTAATGACGACGAGCCGAAAAAGAGCGTCAGGAGGGCGCCCTCGTATGCCCGTTACGGCAAGATATCGCTCACATCTGACTATGAAGACGACGAGGATATAATAGACGTCACCGAGCTTCGGCAGCGTTATCTGAAAAACTTCGCCGCCCTTAATGCCGAGGCCGCCGCTCATGCCGGGTCTGACGATAAGGCGGATGACGGTCAAGATGATGTTTTGGTGCCGGCTATGGATGTTGTGCATAATGATGCCGACGCCAAGCCTCGCACTGTCACCTTGGATGAGCTGCCCGAGGTGTTGGGCATGGAGGAGGCCAAGAGCGCCGCAGCACCCAAAAGGTCGTCTGTCAAGGGAGGCAGAGCCTGCGACGAGGAGGTCATAGACCTGCATGCTGAAGAGGTGCTGCCCTCGGTGGAGGGGTTGATGCCCGGCGAGATACTGGCGGCCCAGATGTCGCGCTTTGAGATAGCCATGTCGCTGGCTGTGGAGTCGAAACGTCACGGACGCATGATATTCATACATGGTGTTGGGGCCGGCAAGCTCAAATATGAGATAGAACGCAAACTGAGGCGCGATTATCCCAAGCTGGCGTGGCAGGACGCCTCTTTTGCCGAGTATGGATACGGGGCGATAATGGTGTTTTATTAGCTGCGGGTGCCGTCACGGCTCCTTTGGCGGAGATGTGGTTGTGGGCTTTGGCGGGAGGCGTAATTATAAGTAATAGAGCATGTATCTTAAAAATCTGTTCGATTTGCGCGGCATAGACCTTTCAGAGGGAGAGAGCGTGCAGGAGTTGTTCTCGGGCAAGGGCTTTCGTCTTGAAAGGGTTGTCTCTAAGGGACATGTCACTCCGAAGGGACAGTGGTGTCAGGAGCCGTTCGACAAGTGGGTGGCTGTTATTGAGGGTCAGGGCGAAATAATGTATGAGGATATGAGTGTCGACCTGTTGTGTCGCGGCGATTATGTGCTTATACCGGCCCATACAAGGCATCGCGTGACCATGACATCGCAATCTCCCGAGTGCGTGTGGCTGTCGCTAACGGGGCGGGGATGACTTTAAGACGGGCTGTCTGACGGTAGACGGTTGTATTGTAGTGGTTTTGGAGCAGTAGGGGTGACGGACGGCTTGACTGCACTACCGGCTATTGTCACGGGTGCTGTCAAGGGGGTGGTCATGGGTGCTGCCAAAGGGGGACACGTGGCCTCAGGGTTATTTCACCTCTTCATAGTCGACATATTCGCCTACATTGGCGTTTATGTGTTTCTCCTCCTTGTGCTGTCTGTCTATCTGGATATCGCCCTCTTTGCGGTTTCTGGGCCTGTCGTAGGGTGCTTGCCGCACATCTCTGCCGTTGTTTGGGCCTAAGATAATGCGTCCGATAGATCTTAATATGCCCCTGAGGGCGTAAAAGAAGAGCGCCACTATTAGTATGAATATGATAAACACTTTCATGTCCGGTCAATTTTTGTTACAAAGATAACGATTGTTTCCGACATTTAGTGTGACAGACCGGCTGAAAATTTGCAGTTTGTGCGGAACATGTTTAAGCGACGCGCAAAAAAATGGCTGCTGCCGTCGAAAAATTGTGTGAAACCGCAGGGATTTATTACTTTTGTGGTTTGAAATTGTTCCGAACAGTTGTGTTTGGATGTTAAATTATTGATAAAGATGGATTTGACTACACTTACTGCGATATCACCCATCGACGGCCGTTATCGCAAAAACTGCCAGGAGTTAGGTGCCTATTTTTCGGAATATGCCCTGATACGTTACCGTGTACTGGTCGAAATAGAATATTTCATAGCTCTCTGCGAGCTTCCGTTGCCTCAGCTGGCCGGCTTTGACAAGGGTCGTTACGGGCAGTTGCGCGACATTTACCGCAACTTCACGCCCGAAGATGCCGCAGCGGTGAAAGAGATAGAGAAGACCACCAACCACGACGTCAAGGCGGTGGAGTACTTTATAAAAGAGAAGATGGATGCCATGAACCTGGGCGACAGCCGCGAGTTCGTTCACTTCGGTCTCACATCGCAGGATATCAACAACACGGCCACGCCACGCACCCTGCGCGATGCCGTAAACGAGGTTTACATGCCTTTGATAGAGGGCTTTACAGACAAGCTCAAGGGCTTTGCCCGGCAGTGGAGTGATGTATCCATGCTGGCCCGTACGCATGGTCAGCCCGCCTCGCCCACACGTCTGGGCAAGGAGATAATGGTGTTTGTAGAGCGTATTGAAAAGCAGACGGCGCAGCTTAAGGCCATACCGTTCCCGGCCAAGTTCGGCGGCGCGACGGGCAATTTCAACGCCCACAACGCAGCCTATCCCGAGACCGACTGGGTGGCATTCGCCAACCGTTTCGTGGGCGACACCTTGGGCTTGCAGCGTTCGCAGATAACCACGCAGATAGAGCATTACGACAATCTGGCTGCCATATTTGACGCCCTCAAGCGCATAAACAACATACTCATAGACCTTAGCCGCGACATGTGGACCTATATTTCGATGGAGTATTTCAAGCAGCGCATAAAGGCCGGCGAGGTGGGTTCTTCGGCTATGCCTCACAAGGTCAATCCCATAGACTTTGAAAACGGTGAGGGTAACCTCGGCATGGCCAACGCCCTGTTCGAGCATCTGGCCTCCAAGTTGCCCATATCGCGTCTGCAACGCGACCTTACCGACTCGACCGTGTTGCGTAACATAGGTGTGCCGTTGGCCCATAGCGTCATTGCCATAAAGTCGATAACACGCGGACTCGATAAGCTGATAATCAACACCGAAGCCATAGACCGTGACCTGGAAAACAACTGGGCCGTGGTGGCCGAGGGCATTCAGACCATCCTCCGCCGCGAGAACTATCCCAACCCCTACGAGGCCCTCAAAGCCCTCACGCGCACCAACAAGGCCATCACCCAAGAGGATATGGCCGGCTTCATAGAGACACTCGATGTCTCTGAGAGCGTGAAAGATGAGCTGCGTGCCCTCTCTCCACATAGCTATACGGGCGTTAGACTGTATTAGTACGGCGGCTCGTGGCAGGTGTGCTCGATATTATGAAAATGGCGTCTTTGGCATGCTTTTTGATAAGTATCGGATAACACAAAGTAAAAGATTTCATAACACTAATCAAAAAAACGAATCATGAAAAAGTACAAATGCACGGTATGCGGCTGGGTGTATGACCCCGCTGTCGGAGATCCCGATAACGGCATAGCTGCCGGCACCCCGTTTGAAGATTTGAGCGACGATTATCTTTGCCCCCTCTGCGGAGAAGGTAAAGAGGTATTCGAGCCCATCGACTAACCTGTTCCGAACAAATGTTTAGGATAAAAACCGCCCGCAAGGCGGTTTTTTTGTGTTTTGTTTGATTTGTACGCAATAATTTGCTATATTGCGGAAATTGAAGTCGGGTCTTTATTTAAGGTCTCGAGATGGTGAAACATATAAACAGTGGCTATATGAACAGATTGATTTACTTGTTATTGTCTTTGTTGGGTTTTGCAACCTCATGCAAACATGTTGCCATGTATGCCTCTCCTTATTCGTCGTTTTCGTTCAAGGGGCGTGTGACCGACGCCAAGGGCAAGCCTGTCAGTGGGGTCAGTGTCAAGGTCGGTTTGAATGAAGAGGTGTCGACCGATGATAAGGGCGAGTTTGTCTTCGATGTGAAAAGAAGCGGTGTGTATGGAGACGACGTTGTGAAAGAGACGGTCGATTTCATGGATGTGGACGGTGCCGAGAACGGTTGGTTTGACGACAAGTGCATTGAGGTTACCTTTACGCGCGACTCTGGGGTCAAGCCCGACGGTTGGTATTTGGGGCATTATAACGCACCTGACGCCGAGGTGGTTTTGGCAGAGAAGAAGTCGTCTGACCGGCAGTAAGGCCTCTGTCGGGTTTGACGGGGTGTATGATTACATGTAACATACATAGAGTGATGGGTAAGCGTATCGGTATTGGAAAGCGCATCGGGTTGGAGCTTTATTCCCGATTGCAGGCCGGGCGTGTGAGAGTGCATCGTTTGACCATGTTGTTTTGGGAGTGTACATTACGCTGCAATTTGGCCTGCGCGCATTGCGGGAGTGATTGCCGCACCGAGACATCTGTGCCCGACATGCCGGCGGATGACTTTTTCAGAGTGCTCGACAATCAGATAACGCCGCATGTCGACCCGCACGAGTTGTTGGTGGTGCTCTCGGGTGGGGAGGTGCTGTTGCGTCGCGACCTGGAGCAGATAGGCCGTCAGCTGTATCGGCGTGAGTATCCGTGGGGGTTGGTTACCAATGGGTTGGCCTTGGACAGGGCGCGTTTCGATTCGTTGTTGGATGCCGGCTTGCACTCCATGACTGTGAGTCTGGACGGCTTTTACGATCAGCACACATACATACGTCGCAACAGACGCAGTTTCGGGGCCGCATTGGCCGCCGCCGAGATGGTGGCTGCCGAAAGGTCGATAGTCTCTGACGTGGTGACCTGCGTGACGCCGCAGCTGATGCCTCGCATAGAGGAGTTTCGCGACATGCTTATAGAGCGGGGCATACGGTCGTGGCGCCTGTTTACCATATTTCCGGTGGGACGTGCCGCCGCTGACCCCATGTTGCAACTGTCTGACAATCAGTTTACCGAGCTGATGGAGTTTATTGCCCGTACGCGTAAGGAGGGTAATATTGCGGCCACTTACTCGTGCGAGGGTTTTCTGGCAGGTTATGAGACCGAGGTGCGCGACCTCTTTTATGCCTGCGACGCCGGTGTCTCTATAGCCTCTATACGTGCGGACGGCTCGATATCGGGTTGCAACTCGATACGTTCTAACTTTCACCAGGGCAATATTTACCGGGACGACTTCTGGCAGGTGTGGACCGAGCGCTTCCGGCCCTTTCGCGATAGAGAGTGGGCCCGCAGAGATGAATGCGGCGAGTGCGACATGTTCAGATATTGTTTGGGGGGCGGCATGCATCTGCGTGACGATGACGGACGGTTGTTGGTGTGTCATTATAAGCGTCTTACAAGGTGAGAGGCGTGGCTTTGAAAAGGGGTGTCGGGGGATCTGATGAAGTTGTGCGGCTTTGGGGAAATGGGTGTGCGGCCGATATTGGGGCTATTTGTGCGAAAACATTTTGACGGTATAGGGGATTTTAGTATATTAGCGGGCTGAAAAAACAAGAAATATATGGAACCGAGAAGAACAAAAATCAAAGATTTGCTTCAATTGGCCGGAGAGGGTCAAAGTGTGGTGTGTAAAGGTTGGGTGCGTACCAAGCGCGGAAATAAAAATGTGACGTTCATCGCCCTTAACGACGGTTCCACCATAAATAACATACAGGTTGTGGTCGATACAGCCTCGTTTGATGAGAACCTGCTCAAAAATATCACCACAGGCGCGTCGATTGCCGTTTGCGGTGCCTTGGTGGTGTCGCAGGGTTCGGGTCAGGGCGTTGAGATACAGGCCTCAGAGATAGAGCTTTACGGGGTTGCAGACCCGGCGACATATCCGTTGCAGAAAAAGGGTCACACGCTTGAGTTCTTGCGTGAGATAGCACATCTGCGTCCGCGCACCAACACATTCGGCGCGGTGTTGCGTGTGCGTCACGCGTTGGCTTTTGCGATACATAACTATTTCAATTCCAAAGGTTTTGTCTATCTGCATACCCCCATTATCACAGGCTCTGACGCCGAGGGTGCCGGGGCGATGTTTCAGGTGACCACCCTCGATATGGCCAAGGTGCCCATGACAGAGGAGGGCAAGGTCGATTACAGCCGCGACTTTTTCGGCAAGTCGTGCAACCTGACCGTTTCGGGGCAGCTCGAGGGCGAGTTGGGTGCCACGGCGCTGTCGGAGATATACACTTTCGGTCCCACATTCAGGGCGGAGAACTCAAACACGCCGCGCCACTTAGCCGAGTTTTGGATGATAGAACCCGAGATGGCTTTTTACGACCTTGACGACAACATGGATCTTGCGGAAGATTTCCTTAAGTATCTGATAAAGTATGCCTTGGAGCATTGCGCCGACGATATAGCCTTTTTGGCAAAAATGTATGACAACGAGCTTGTTGACAGGCTTAAGTTTGTGGTTGACAACGACTTCGTGCGTCTGGAATATACCGAGGGCGTGAAGATATTGATGGAGTCGGGCCACAAGTTCGAGTTCCCGGTAAGCTGGGGATTGGACTTGCAGAGCGAGCATGAACGCTACTTGGTGGAGCACCATTTCAAAAAACCTGTCATACTTACCGGATATCCCAAAGAGATCAAGGCCTTCTATATGAAGCAGAACGACGACGGCAAGACCGTGCGCGCAATGGACGTGCTCTTCCCCAAGATAGGCGAGATTATCGGCGGGTCGCAGCGTGAGGAGAGTCTTGAAAAACTGACCGCGCGCATTGAGGAGCTTGGCATACCGCAGAAAGATGTGTGGTGGTATCTCGATACGCGCCGTTTCGGAAGCGTGCCCCACAGCGGTTTCGGGTTAGGTTTCGAACGCTTGGTGCTGTTTGTGACAGGCATGTCTAACATCCGCGATGTGATTCCTTTCCCGCGCACACCCAAGAGTGCTGAGTTTTAGTCGGGGCGGGTGAATCGCTTATTAAGTAGCGTATCATTGGCTATTAAAGGGGGAGTTGATAGGGTTGGCAGGTGTTGGCGGGGTTGGTGGGTGTCGGTGGGTGTTTAAAAAAACTGTTTTTGTGTGTTATATATAACACGTTGTGTGTTTTATTGCGCGTAGTTTGTATTAGTTGAATATATTTGCGTATCGACTGATATTTAACTGTTTGTTGAATATTTGGTGTCTTGTTGATTATTGACATTAAGTTAAAAGTTTGATATAATGAAACCTTCCATACCCAAGGGCATGCGCGATTTCTCGTCTCAAGAGATGCTTCGTCGCCGTCATATTTTCGATCAGATACGTAAAGTGTTTGAGCTTCACGGGTTTATGCCGATAGAGACGCCATCTATGGAGAACCTGTCGACACTGTTGGGTAAGTATGGCGATGAGGGCGACAAGTTGCTTTTCAAGGTGCTCAACTCGGGCGACTTTCTTGCGTCGTTGTCGGCCGGTGATGTGGAGGGGGCAAACTCTGCGGCGACATCGCTTAAAATATCCGAGAAGGGGTTACGTTATGACCTGACGGTGCCTTTTGCTCGTTATGTTGTTCAGCATCAGAGCGATATAACATTTCCGTTCAAGCGTTATCAGATTCAGCCCGTTTGGCGTGCCGACCGTCCGCAGAAAGGTCGTTACAGGGAGTTTTGCCAGTGCGATGTCGATGTGGTTGGCTCTGACTCGCTGCTCAACGAGGTGGAGTTGGTTCAGATTGTGGCCGAGGTATTTGCGCGTCTGGGCATATTTGTGGTGCTCAAGATTAATAACCGCAAGATACTTTACGGCATTGCCGAGACCATAGGGCAGGTGGATAAGATGATGGATATAACGCTGGCCATCGACAAGCTTGAGAAGATAGGGCTTGATGCAGTGAAAGAGGAGCTTGCCTCCAAGGGGTTGACGCAAGAGTCTATAGAGGCCTTGCAACCCATATTGGAACTGTCGGGAGATAATGCCAGGAAGGTGGAAAGTTTGCGTAAGGTGTTGTCATCGAGTCAGATAGGCCTTAAAGGTGTTGATGAGGTAGAGACCGTTTTGAACTATTGTCAGAGTTTGGGTGTGGCAATAGATTTGGAGTTTGACCTCTCTTTGGCTCGCGGATTGAACTATTACACCGGCGCTATATTTGAAGTCAAGGCCAAGGACTATGCAATAGGAAGTATCTGTGGTGGAGGACGTTATGACGACCTTACCGGCATATTCGGCCTTAAGGGCGTCTCGGGGGTCGGCATATCGTTCGGTGCCGACCGCATATATGACGTCATGGTAAACTTAGGGCTCTTTCCCGAGGAGACGGAGGTGGCCTCATCTAAGGTATTTTTTGTAAACTTCGGCGGGGAGGATGAACGTGTGGCGCTGGAGCTTATGAAGAAATTGAGATTCAGCGATATATCGTGTGAGATATATCCGGATGCCGTCAAGATGAAAAAGCAGATGGACTATGCCAACAAGCGCGGTATGCCATATGTGGTAATAATAGGCGAGAATGAACGTGCCTCCAGAACGGCATCTGTCAAGCACATGGCAACCGGGCAGCAGTGGTCGGTGAGCTTTGATGTTTTGGATTCGATTTTTGAGTGATATCTCTTTTGCGGCATTGCTCGCAAAGTGTATGACGCCCCGTGCTATTAAGCATGGGGTGTTTTTTTGATATCTATACGTGAGAAAGCGTTAGGTGAGGGTAGTGGTGTAAATTATAAATGCAATGTTGTATAATTAACTATTGGTGTATTTTATTTTAATATGTAAAATATATGCATTTATTGTATAATGTTATTGGAATATATTGTTATTTATATGTTGTAATTGTGTTTTATGGTAGTGTGTTGTATAATTGATTGGTTTTGTTGTAAAATAAGTAATGTTCGTTATTTATTGTGTTAAGGTTGTATTTACAACTTAATTTAGTATAATTAATTGTTTGTGTTATTATATATTTATTTGTGGTGAATGTGTTGTTTTTATATGTATTTGTTATTAAATTAACTATTAGTTTGATTATACGTTATTTGGTATAGTATTTGTGTAAATGTATAATTACATGTCTTATAGTTGTATTTATATCTTATTTGTTTTATTAGAGTTGTATAATTAGCTATTATTTTATATTTATACTAAATACTTATATTATATAATAAAATTAATAATTAGTGTTATTAGTTAGGGTATTGTGAAATATATAATCTATTTACAATAATTAATTTAATTGCGTGTGAAATTTTATGTTGATAATGTATTTTATACTAAAAGTTAATATACGTGAAAATAATTTGTAAATTGTGAAATTAATGCTTTTTCTTTCAGAAGCAAGAGGCTTTTCATTAAGAGTCAGGCACTAAATGCCACTTAACATAATTAAGTGCGTGTAATGCGGTTTTGCGCTTGCTCGTGATTAGTGGTACGCTGTGCGATATTCTCAAAGGCTCTCAGAAGGGGTTGTGAGGGCATTGAGGAGATGGGGATGTAACTCCGGACAGGCAGCGACCATGCTATCGCTACCGATAACATCGTTACCGTGATAGTCTGTGATGATGCCGCCGGCTCCTCTGATGATGGGAACGATGGCGGCACAGTCCCACAGTGACACGTGGGCATCGACCATGATGTCGGCACGGCCTGTTGCTAAAAGGTAATAGCCGTATCCGTCGCCCCAGGTGCGGAAGCATTTTGCCCTTCTGGCAAGCTCTATGAAGCGATTGGCGTCGCGGTGTTTGAAGAAGCCGCCGAGACCGGAGGTAAGCAGCGTCGCCTTTTCGATACTCTCGCAAGGGCGCATGCTCACGGGTTTGCCATCGAGAAAAGTTTGCTCGTTGTTGCCTATGAGCAGTTTGTTGAGGGCGGGCAGATAGATGGCACCATATAACGGACGGCGGTCTACGGTGAAGGCGATGAGCGTTGAGTAAAGAGGTACTCCGTGTATGTAACTGTTTGTGCCGTCGATGGGATCGATGATCCAGCGGTAACGGCTGTCGCGGCGTCCCGACAATCCGCTCTCCTCGCCGAGAATGGCGCACTGTGGCATGGAGGTGGTTATGTGTTCGGTAAACATCTGCTCAATGGAGCGATCGACGATGGTGACTGGCGAGAGGTCGGCCTTGTAGTCGGTGTGGATGGGAGAGGTGGCGTAAAATTCGGTTATCTGCTTTATCGATGGGCACAGAAAGTTCACTAAATCAGCGAATTGGCTGAAGTCAAAGTCGAAATCTATGGTCTTTTTCATTTGTGTGTTAAGCTAATGTGTTGTGTGTCATTGCTTTGCCTGGTCGCTTTGTGATTTGTTAGTGCGATGGCGCTGTGTTGTGAGTGGCTTTGATGCTGTCGGCAGACGGGAACATGTTGTTTAATGTGGCTTTAAGTTCGGCGGCAATGAAGTCGCGTCTGATTATTATGCCGGCCAGCAGCATCACGGCGATGATTATCATCAGTATGACATTTTGGCGTGACACCTTTCTCTCTTCTTCGTTCATGTGCGATATGTTTTCTATGTGGCTGACTATGTGCTAATAGCCTGTATGTCAGGATAGTATGGTGAGGCTTACGGCCATGATGGCCATGCCTGCGACGAGTCCGTATATAGATATGTGGTGAAAGCCCCATTCGCGGGCGGCGGGCAAAAGTTCGTCAAGTGAGATGAATACCATGATGCCGGCAACCACGGCGAACACCGCTCCCAGTAGCGTTGGCGAGAGGAACGGCATGAGTATGAGGTAGCCGACCAGGGCGCCGACGGGTTCGGCAACGCCCGAGAGGAACGACAGCCTGAGTGCTTTGCGGCGGTCGCCGGTGGCCTGGTAGACGGGTACGGCAACAGCTATGCCTTCGGGTATGTTGTGTATGGCGATGGCTGCACCGATTGCGAATCCGAGCGTGGGGCTGTCTAAGGCGGCTGTGAATGTGGCCAGGCCCTCGGGGAAGTTGTGTATGCCGATGGCCAGGGCCGTCATGGTGCCGAGCCTTATCAGTTTGTTTTTGGGAGGATGGTTTTGCATGCTCTCAAGGGAGCGTATCTCGTGCGGGTTTTCTTTGGAGGGTACCAGCTTGTCTATCAGCGCTATAAGGAAGATGCCTCCGAAAAAGAGGGCTATGCTCAACCATTGTCCGCGGGGGCCCATGGTGAGGGTAAGCCGTTCGTTGGCGTCGGCGAGCAACTCCATGAACGATACGTATATCATCACGCCGGCAGACAGTCCGAGTGAGAATGAGAGAAAGCGGCGGTTGGTCGATTTGGCCGCAAAGGCTATGAGGCTGCCGATGCCGGTGGAGAGACCGGCGAGCAGTGTGATACAAAAGGCAAATAGCACGTCGTTCATATACGTGAAATATGTAACTGTCGTTTAATCAGGCTTTTTTTGCCTCTTCAAAATAAGCTTCAAGCAGCTCTTTGGCTGCGGAGAACGAGGTTTTGCGGTTGGTGAGCACCTCTTGTTCCACATCGTTCAGTATTGATTGTATGGCTGAAGAGTGATAGAAGCGTTCGTGAAGGGCTTCGTTTATCGTTTCGTACATCCAATATTTGGCTTGTCGGTGGCGGTTAAGCTCGAAATAGCCGTTGGTGCGGGTGAATTTTATGTAATCTTCAATGCCGCCCCACACATCGTGCAGCCCGGTGCCGTCGTATGACGAGCAGGTGTAAACCCTTGGGCGCCACTGCGATTCGGGCATGGGGAATAGGTTTAAGGCGCTGATGAAGTGAGCCTTGGCCATGTTGGCACGTCCGATGTTTTCGCCGTCGGCTTTGGTTATGGCAACCATGTCGGCCATCTCCATAATGCCGCGTTTGATGCCTTGAAGTTCGTCGCCGGCGCCGGCAATCTGAAGCATAAGAAAAAGGTCGGTCATGGAGTGGACTGCTGTTTCCGACTGTCCGACGCCGACAGTCTCTATGAAGACCACGTCGAAGCCTGCCGCCTCGCAGAGCACTACGGTCTCGCGTGTTTTGCGGGCCACACCGCCCAGAGAGCCTGCCGAGGGGCTGGGGCGTATGAAGACATTGGGGTTGTGTACCAGCGTCTCCATGCGGGTCTTGTCGCCGAGGATGGAGCCCTTGCTCTTCTCGGACGAGGGGTCGATGGCCAGCACGGCGAGTTTGTGTCCCAGGTTGGTGACCTTGCCGCCTATGGCCTCGATGAAGGTCGATTTGCCCGCGCCAGGCACTCCGGTGATGCCTATGCGGACAGAGTGGCCAACGTGGGGAAGGCACTTTTCGATAATCTCTTGGCTTTGGGCGTAGTGATCGGGCAAGACGCTTTCAATGAGCGTGATAGCCTGGCTCAGTATGGTGATGTCGCCTTTGAGAATGCCATCGACATAGTCGCCTGTTGTGAGCGAACGTCGTTTTTTGCGCACATAGCCCGGGTTGACAACGGGCGGTTGCTCTATGCCGGCATTGACATTCAGGGCGCTATCGTGGTGCACTGCTTTATGATGGTCTTCAAAATGTTCCATAAAAGTATCGTTTTGTTGCCTCAAATGGCACTGTTTCAAGTGTTTGGCATGTTGCATCGCATTGTTGTTCGCTCTTTTTGGGGGTCTGTCGATGGCTATGCAATATATATGCAAATGTAACAATAATGTGGGAGATTTTGAAATAAACAGGCCGATTTTACCGATGGATTGTCTGGCAAGAGGTGTTTTTTCGTAAGGATAAATTGATTACTTTTGCATGAAAGCAGGTGTTTTTATTATAACTGTATAAAGCTATGTATCTTGTATTTACAATTGCAGTTGGGTTGGTGATAGGGTTGATTGACGCTCTGCCCATGTATCTTAAAAAGAGAGGCAAGGAAGAGTGTCTGTCGGCATTTCTGCACTATGTTGTGGTTACCTTCATAATATTTAATGTCTCTCTTTCTCAGTTGGGGTTCAATGAATTTGTGGCGGGACCTTTGCTGTCATTGCTTATGGCTCTGCCTGTTGCCGTGATGGTAAGCAAGGAGGAGAGAAAAGCGGTGCCTGTCATACTTGTCAGTGCCGTAGTGCTGGGGCTTGTCATTTCGATAATCAAGCATTTCAGCCTCTTGTGGTTTGCATAAGGCGATGATATTGTGCCTATTGTCTTTATGTATTGCTCTGTATTTCAGTCTTATAGATGGTAGCGCCGGCAAAAACAGGCTGTATGGGAATGAACCGTCAGATATTGCGTCTTACGATTCCTAATATTGTGACCAACCTGACGGTGCCACTGTTGGGTATGGCCGACATGGCGATTGCGGGCCACAAGGGAGGGGCCGACTATATTGGTGCCGTGACCATAGGTACCGCCATATTCAATTTCATATATTGGAATTTCGGCTTTCTGCGCATGGGTACATCCGGCTTTGCCGCTCAGGCATGTGGCGAGCGTAACAGTGACGAGCAGATGGCTGTGATGTTGAGGGCGCTCGCCTTGTCGTTGCTATTGGGCTTGATAATCATAGTGTTGCAGAAACCGTTAGGGCGAATGGCTCTATATTTGCTCAACAGCGGAGAGGTCGGGCAGGCGGCTGGTGACTATTTCAGGGTGAGGGTGTGGTCGGCTCCGGCAACACTTGCCCTCTATGTGTTCAAGGGGTGGTTTATAGGTATGCAGAATACCCGCATACCCATGTGGGTGTCGATAGGCGGCAATGTGCTCAATATAGGGGCGAGTCTTTTTTTTGTCTCCGTGATGGAGGCAGGCGTGGCGGGTATAGCCTTGGGTACGGCCATATCTGAGTATATATCTTTGATAGTGTGCGTTATAGTGTGGTTGGCACGTTACGGCTATCTGAGTCGCTATATAGATCTGGTGCGCATATTCGACATGCGTAAGATGGCAGCCTTTTTTGCGGTGAACGGCGATATCTTCATCCGCACGCTGTGTCTGGTGGCGGTGACGACATTTTTTGTGTCGGCATCGGCTGCGCGGGGTGCTGAGGTGCTGGCGGTCAATTCGTTGTCGATGCAGCTGTTTACCCTATTCTCATATTTCATGGACGGGTTTGCCTATTCGGCAGAGGCTCTGACGGGACGCTTTACAGGCGAGGGCGACAAAAGGGCTCTTATGTTGTCGACAACACTGATTTTGCGCTGGGGGGTAGGTATGGCGATATTTTTCACCATGCTTTACGGTGTGGTCCTGAGACCTGTGATGCGCCTGTTTACTGACGATGATTCGCTTTTGGAGGCTGTTATGGCCAACAGGCTGTGGATAATGGCGGTGCCGTTGACAGGCTTTTTGGCATTCATATATGACGGTATATTGGTGGGGGCTACTCTCAGTGCCATTATGCGCAATGTGATGATAGTGGCCGCGCTACTCTTTTTCGTCATATATCATCTGCTTGGTCCGATGTTGGGCAATGATGCCTTGTGGTGTGCGTTTATTATATACCTATTGGCCAGAGGGGTGTTGCAGATGTGGTTGTCGTGTCGTTCGGGAAAGATTCCTTTAAAATAATTCTGTCTGGATATAATGAATTTACATGAACTAACAACCTGTAAAACACGTTGTTAGTTGTTTTGTGTGTTGTTTGGGTATTATGGCGTCTTTCTGGGGGTGTTATTGTTTTGGATAATATGGGGCTATATTTGTGCACGAAAAGAGAGACAAGGGCGGTTGACCGTATGTTTTTTGCATAACGTTTTTGACATTACGGTTATCCGCCGGTGGAGTCATGGATGCTTCACCGCATTGGTGTGATATGTGCCCCTGTTGGGGAGATGGAATAGTTTCGGAGATGCCCTCCTTTTTGTTATTTGCTATTGTATTATTCCGACCGGCTCTTGTTGTGAAATAGTGGCCGTGGCATCCGAAACACAAGCGAAATCTTTGAGGTTTCGCTTTTTTTTGTCTCCTAAAATGTAATAACCTGTGCTTAATCATTAAAGCACAGGTTATTATATGTTCAAGCCAAAGCGTGTTACTCCTCCTTTTTGGTGGTTTTGGACTTGGTGGCCTTAGGCTCCTTGGCGGGTTTCTCGCCCTTGTCGGCGGCGCTCTTCCTGGGTGCGGCTTTGGTAGTCTTCTTGGCCGGCTTGTCGTCTGCCGACTTCTCTTTGGTTGTCTTCTTCTTGCCGCCCTTGGTCTCCTTGGCCGGCTCGATAATTTCAACCTCTTCAAAAACCATGGCGCTCTCTTGTGATGTCACCGCGCTTTTGCTGCCCTTGCCGGGGTTGACGACCTTGGTGGGAGCCTCTTGTGCCGCCTCTTCCTTTTCGACAAATTCGGTCATGCCGATGCTTAAAAGCAGGTTGAACCAGGCGAACAGCTTCTTCATGTCAGACACCCTCACGCGATCTTTGTCGTAGTCGGGCACGTATGATTCCATGGCCGCCTTAAGCTCGTCGTTAGAGCTTTTGTGGCTGCAACATGGCTTGCCGCCAGTCTTGCGGTAGATAAGCTCGAACACGTTAGCCAGCGGCATGTCTTCGCCAATGGTGAATATGGCTATGTCGTTGAGCGCGCTTACCTTGGCATTGCCCGCCACAACCATGCGTTTGGAGTCGGAGAGAGCCTCCACGATGATGCCTCCGCGCGATTGTGCCACGAACTTGAACAGGCCCGGCTGTCCCGATATGGCCAAAATCTCTGTCAGTTTCATATCTTTCGTGAGTTTTTGATTTTCTTTCCTTCCTATAAGCAACCCCAGCGCATGGGGCCGAATATCTTGCAAAGATAATAAGTTTTTGTGTAAATGAAAAGGAAAATCGTGCGCCTGTTATTGGCTGACTGATATACCTTATTATATTAAGACCATTTTGGGGCTGGCGATTGTTTATTAGCCGCCAAATTATTACCTTTGTGGCAAGTGCCGGCATGATGTCGGCGGGAAATGTTATAACCGATTGATGATGAGGAATATATTCTTTGCTCTTTTGGCATCGTTATCGCTGGTGTCGTGCGGTGGCCATGTCGATTACACGCTCACATCGTTAGATGAGGGATGGCAGTTTTGTCGTGTGGGTACCGACCAGTGGTATCCGGCCGTAGTGCCCGGTGTGGTGCATACCGATCTTTACCGCAACAAGCTTATAGACAACCCCTACTACTCTGTTAATGAGAGCAGTTTGCAGTGGATAGAAAACGAACAGTGGGACTATCGCACAACATTTGTACCCACGCAGGAGCAGCTGTCTGCCGGCTCGTTGTCGCTGTGTTTCGAGGGGCTGGATACCTATGCGCACGTTTATCTTAATGACTCGTTGATACTTAAGGCCGACAACATGTTCGTCACCTGGCGTGTGCCGGTCAAGGGCATTGTCAAAGAGGGGGTCAACCGCTTGCGGGTGCGTTTTTTGTCGACATATCAGATAGGCTGTCAGCTGTCGAAAAAATATCCCAAGCTGCCCGCCGACAATGACAAGGGCGAGTGTACGGCCAGCGTATTCACGCGCAAGGCGCAGTATCACTTCGGCTGGGACTGGGGTCCGCGTTTTGTGACCGCCGGTATATGGAAGCCGGTGTATTTGGAGTCTTACAGCTATGCTGCCATAGACAATGTGCATTACATAGAGCTGTCGCAGTCGCCGCAGAAGGCCGAGTTTGTGGCGGCGGTGACCGTAGAGGCCATAGACGACTGTCACGGTGAGGTCACGGTGAAGTGCGGCAAGGGTCGCAGCTCGGTGAAGTCTGATTTTAAAAAGGGCGTCAACAGGGTGGAGGTGCCTTTTGTCATAGAAAATCCCGAGTATTGGTGGCCGGCCGGCATGGGTAAGGGGCTGCCTAAACTCTATCAGGTCGATGCCATACTTGAGGTTGACGGTCACACCGCATCGGTGGACAGTCGTAAGATAGGTGTGCGCACGGTTGAGCTGGTGCGTCAGAGAGACTCCGTGGGCGAGAGCTTCCTCTTTGAGGTCAACGGCGAGCCCCTCTTCATGAAGGGTGCCAATGTGATACCTAAGGACATGTTCCTGCCCGAGGTTACGCCCGAGAGATACCGTCGTATGGCTGAGATAGCGGCGGAGTCTAACATGAACATGTTGCGCGTGTGGGGCGGCGGCATATATGAGAGCGACGATTTCTACAACGCCTGCGACAGCCTCGGCATACTCGTATGGCAGGATTTCCCGTTTGCATGCGCCTTCTATCCGTGGGATGACGATTTCTATGACAGCGTGCGCCGTGAGGCTCGCGACAATGTGCGTCGTCTGCGTAACCATCCGTCACTGGCCATATGGTGTGGCAACAACGAGGTGGATGAGGCATGGCACCGCTGGGGATATAAGGAAAACAAGAAGCGCTTCCCCTGGACTGATGAGCAGACGCGTGCCATACGCAAAGGCATTGACGACCTCTTCTTTGACGAGGTGATACCCGGTGTTCTGGCTCAGGAGGACACCACGCGTGCTTATCATCCGTCGTCACCGCTTTACGGCTGGGGTGACCGTCGTTCGCAGTTTGAGGGCGACACCCATTACTGGGGTGTGTTTCATGGCGAAGAGCCTTTCACCGCATATAAAGAGAAGCCCGGGCGTTTCTCTAATGAGTATGGTCATGAGTCGCTGGCCAATTACACCACATGGCTCAAGTGGCTTTCGCCTGACGATATGGTCTATGACTATACGGCCATGAACCTGAAAGTGCCCGCCGGTGTGGAGGTGCGCAAGCCTGAGAACGATCCCTTTGCGGTGCATCAGAAGAACGCCAAGGGCTATCGTGTCATAAGGGATTACATGGCGCGCGAGGTGCCGGTGGTCGACTCGCTGCCCGTATATGTCTATCTGTCGCAGTTGGTGCAGGCCGACGGCATACGGGTGGCAATGGAGGGACACAGGCGCAACAGGCCTTTCACGATGGGTAGCATCTATTGGCAGATGAACGACTGTTGGCCGGTGACATCGTGGTCGAGCATGGATTATCCGTTCGGTTATAAGGCGCTTCAATATTTTGCGCGTCGCAGTTTCGCTCCCACCATACTCTCGTTTGACCGCAAGGACAGGAGCAGACGTGTGGAGCTGTGGGGCGTGACCGACGAGTTGAAGCAGAAGACCGGATATTACGACCTGACCCTGATGACCCTTGGCGGCGATACCATTAAAAGCGAGCGTTTTGATCTCACCATTGCCCCCAACAGTTCGGTGCGCCTTTTCGACGCCTCGTTTGATGAGCTGCTTGGCGGAGCCGATGCCGCTGACGTGATATTGGTGGCCGACGGCGTGATAGACGGTGTGGAGATGCGCGATGTGCTTTGCTTCTTGCCCTACAAGGAGATGAATTTCCCCAAGGCCGACATTAAGATAGTGGCGGAGGAGAAGTGTGCAGATGGCAGGAGGGTCACCCTTAAGGCTGCTAACTTTGTGAAAGCCTTGTTTGTAGAGACCGATTTGCAGCAGTCTGACAATGCTTCTGACGCATATTTCGACATGTTGCCCGGCCAGCAGAAGACAGTGCTGCTTCACTTTGACGACAACGATGCTGCGGTGGAGTACAGGCTGACCAATCTGAACGATATAGTGGTGAATCACGGCAAGAAGTTGTAACACAGCTGTTTGTCTGAGACTGTAAAGGCATTGCCGGCAGGTTGTCGGCAATGCCTTTTTTATGTCAGGGGCCTCGGGGGAGTTTTTGGTGAAAGGCTGTTATTGAAGAGAATGTTTTTGCCTCGATGGGGATGTGAAAGTTCGTATAGTGAAAATATTTGTGCTACAGTGTGTTATGCGCAGGCGTTTTTTGATGACGTTTTTGTCGGGCATCTTTTGAGTGGCATCTTTTGAGTGACATCTTTTTAGTGGCATCTTTTGAGCGACATCTTTTGAGCGACATCTTTTGACTGGTAGAATAAAAAAAGGAACGGAGGCATCCGTTCCTTTTTGTCTGTTTCAAACATGATTACACTTTATGTTCCTGGCAATCAGTTTATAAGCACCTATGTCGGCAGCCGCCTCTGCGGTTGTCATAGCGGCTCTGCGGGCGGTTGTAATGGCAGTTTTGCTGACGGTCGGCGGGGCAGTATTGCCGGCGGTGGTTGCATTCTTGGGGACGGCATTCTTGCGTGCACTCTGTGTTACAGCCTCTTGCGTTATTGCACTGAGGGTGGTTGTAATCGCAGGTGCGCCGTCTTGTCTCGTATGGACGGTTGCGGTAGTGGCGATAATGGCCTCCGTTGTGGTATCTGCCAGGCACACTGTGCGATAAGCCGTGCTGCATGATGTAATGTGCGTCAGCGCTCTCTATCTCGGGATGTGCCGATGCTTCGAGATTGTTGCATCCGCAGAAAAAGAGAGCGGCAGAGAGGAGGAATAAAAACTTTTTCATGCTGTTATGTTTTATGCCAAAAGTTTGATTTTGTGATAAGATGCCACAAATGTAGACTATTTTTTCGGGAAAAGCAATTGTAGTTATCTATTGTGCTGTGCTTTAGGCGGTTGTGTCATAGTTGCCGGGTGTCTATATGCTTTGTCTCTATGACTATGTCGCCGAAGTCTATCATGGCATTGAAGAGGGCTATTTTTTCAAATCGACACAGTTCGTCGGCGGTGATGTCGCCTTCGCAGATGAGTCCGCGGGCAAGCAGCCAGGCGCGGCGGACGCCTTGAAGCAGGGGGTTGGAGGGTGTGAGCCAGCGCGTGCCGTCGAAAAGGGCGACATTGCATATAGAGGTGTCGGTGACCAGTCCGCGACGTATTATGATGATGTCGTCGCAGGCGCCGCGCTGCTCTGTCAGTTGTGTCAGAAGGGTGCGGTCGACGCTTTTATGGCGGTATGCGATATTGTCGTGGCGTACGGCCATAAGCGAGCCTACTGTACGCATGGTGTATGGCGAGTAGCTGACCGACTCGATGTTTTCGCCGTACACCACCCGACATTTGATGGGACCCGGGCTGTTGGCAAGGGTGATGTGTTCGCTAAGCTCGATGCGATCGTCAAGGCCGAAAATCTCGCTTCGCGTTCGGTTGAGACGTTCGCAGTGGAGGTCGAGCATGGGAGCCTCTCCCTCATGGATAGATATGGTCTCGACGAATCTATTCATTTACAGGGATATATATTTTTTTTACCATCTCCTCATATTCGGTCTTGGGATTGCTGTCGACGGTTATGCCGCCGCCGCTTTTGAACACGGTGCCTTCGGGGGTGTGCTCTATGTATCTGATTAGCACGGTGCTGTCGAGGTTTTTGCCGTCGAATATGCCGGCGATGCCGGTGTAATAGCCGCGGTTGTAATTTTCGGCCTCTTCGATGATGTTGATGGCGGAGTCTTTGGGAGAGCCTGATATGGAGCCGCCGGGAAGCATGTCGAAGATGATGCCGCCGAGGTTTGTGTGGTGGTCGTAGGGTAGTGTGCCCGCTATCTCTGAACTGGTTTGCAGTATGGGTCCCTTGTTGGTATCGAGGCGGTCTATGTAGCGGAACCGCTTGACTGTCACATTGTTTGCGACAGTAGCAAGGTCGTCGCAAAGCAGTTTTGTCACCGACTTGTGCTCGGCAAGCTCTTTGGGATTGTTTATAAGTTGCTCTTCGGCATTGGCAAGGGTGGCGTCTATTGTGCCCTTCATGGGGTATGAGCTTATCTGGTCGCCGTTGATGCGGACGAATATTTCGGGAGAGAAGACGGTGAAGCGGTCGCGTATCCAGAGTCTGTACATGGCTTTGGTGCGGTAGAACAGCTCTTTGATGTCTATGTTGAGGGTCACGGGGGTGGAGCACGTGAAGTTGATGAGCGATGCGCGACCCTCTTCGAGAGCTTGCATTACTGTGTCGAAGCCCATCTTGTAGCTTTGGTAGTCTGTGGGATAGGCCTGTATCTCAACTTTTGATGTGCCGGTGGCGCCATCTGTGTCGGCGTTGGTGTTACCGCAGAAGTCATAGAGCATTTCGGCGGGATCGACCTCTGACAGGCGGCTGACATAGGCGTGTTGGCGGGCGTAGTCGACGACAAAGATAAACGGCTCTTTCTGTTGCGAGAGGCGGTTTATTGTCTCAATGGCCTCTTTTCGGTTGAGTTCGGTCATGTTTTGGTTGTGTTTTTGATGGTTTACCCCGCAAATGTATGAAAAAAATTGAAGATGCCAAGTTTTTGTCCTTTATCTTAAATTGCTGTATGTTGGCAAGTTGCGTCTGAACAGACAGACGGTATGAAAAAATATTGTTAAATGTTGTGCAAAAATTTGCATAAATAAAAATTATGACTACCTTTGCATCGCAAACGAAACGAAAAATGGTCCGTTCGTCTAGGGGTTAGGACTCAAGATTTTCATTCTTGCAAGAGGGGTTCGATTCCCCTACGGACTACTTGAAACCGATGCTGCGATGGTGTCGGTTTTTTATTTTATATTTGCCCGTCTTGCAGTCTGCTGGCTTGACGGGTGTTTGACCGGTGTGCTATGAGAGTGTGTGTCTATCCCCGGCAGAGGCGGGGCGATTATGATAACGGTTATATAGACGATTTTTGCCGTTCGCTTGTCGAGTCAGGCGTGACATTGGTGGGAGAGGAGGCGCGCAATCCGCTTTTGTCGTTGTTTCGTTACCGCAAGGTGGACTGCTATGTGTTTCACTGGATAGAGAACGTGCCCAACTATAAATGGGGGCTTATGCAGAGTGCGGCCGCTTGGCTTATTGTCAGAGCTGCGCGTCTTTGCGGGCGTAAGGTGGTGTGGTTCATGCACAATCGTCGTCCGCATTCGGGGCGGCGCCTGTTCTTGTGCAGCGCGTTGATGCGTCTTATGGCTGCCGCCTCAGATGTGATAGTGACTCACAGCCGGGAGGGGGTGGGCCTGGTGGCAGAGCGTTATCCCCACAGGCTTCGCAAGGTCAGGTTTATAGATCATCCGACCAAGAACAGGCTGTCTGACAGGCACATATCGGCTTGCGATTACGACCTTCTGATATGGGGCACCGTGTCGCCATATAAGAATGTGGACCGTTTTGTGGAGTATGCCGCCGCCAATATGCCGGGGTGCCGCATTCTGGTGGTAGGCAGGTGTCAGGATGACGCTCTGCTGAAGCGCATAGTGGCATCTGCCGGAGAATACATAGAGGTGTGGCCTCGTCCGGTATCTTTTGAGGAGCTGGGCGGACTGATTGCCCGAAGCAGATATGTGTTAGTGCCTTACGCCTCGCAGACGCTTCTCAGTTCGGGGACGCTTATGGACAGCCTTTCGTTTGGGGCGAGGGTGATAGGGCCGAATGTAGGTTCTTTTGCCGATTATGCCGCAGACAAAAGGGTAGAGGTGCGCACTTACGACTCGTATGATGACATAAAGGCGATATTGGCCGCAGATGATCGGTGTGTCGACATGGAGGGCTATGCCGATTTTTTGGAGCAGAATAGCTGGCGGGCTTTCGCGCGGAGGTTTGTTGATGTAATTAGGTAGTGATTTTTATTGATAAATGTTAAAAATAGTCGTAAAGATGGTGTTTTTTTGTGGAAAAATGATATCTTTGCATCAGATATAACATAGGGTATATATATGAAAAAGATTTTATTGGCGTTATTGGCCGTTTGTGGAGCATTTGAGGTATTGGCGCAGTCGCAGAACAGTGTCGACTCTCCGGTAGAGGCATTCAAGGATATAAACGTTTCGGGCGAGGTGGTGGTGACGCTCGTAAGGGGTGAGAATCCGGCTATTGTCGGTCACGTTAACAACGCCGGCACTGACAAGTTGGAGTATTTCGTCAAGGACAGCGAGTTGTTCATACGTCTGAAGCAGCCATTTGCCGTAACGCCGACCATGCGCTCGTCGGCAACTGTGACGGTGACATACAACGAGTTGTGCAGCATAACATCTGACGGTGGCACCATATTGTCGCCGGGGGTCATTGAGGCGCCCGTGATTGTCATAACCACAATTGGCGGCAGTAACATCAACCTGAATATGGATACGCGAGATGTTGAGGTGGAGTCCACCAACAGCGTGTTGAACTTGTCGGGGAGCACCGAGTATCTTAACATCAAGGCGATGGCCGGTGCCAAAATAAACTCACTTGAGATGGAGTGTGACAATGTCAACGTGCAGGCTCACACAACAGCAGAGTGTCACGTAAATGCAAAGGTAAGGCTTGAGGCCAAGGCTGCCACCAGAGGACGCATATATTATAAAGACGATCCCGAAATAATCAAGGTGACCCATAAGACTTTCGGAACGGTGAAGAAAATGCAGTGACCGTAGGTTTGGCTTTTTGCTTGGTAGTCAGGCTTGTATGGCGGGAGTGGGTGTGATGGGGGAGTCTGTATCTCTATTGCGTGGTAGGTGGCCTATGGCTTGGTAGTCAGGCTTGTATGGCGGGAGTGGGTGTGATGGGGGAGTCTGTACCTCTATTGCGTGGCTATGTTTGGCCTTTGGATTGGCAGTCAGGCTTGTATGGCGGGAGAGGGTGTGCTGGGAGGAGTCTGTGTCTCTATTGCGAGGTAGGTGGTCTATGGCTTGGTAGTCAGGTTTATATGGCGGGAGTGGGTTGGAAAGATTGAAAAAATGTCGCGAGATATTTGTAATATGGGTTTAATTTATTAATTTTGTGCCGTTAAAAGCCACTTTAGCTCAGTCGGTAGAGCAACGCATTCGTAACGCGTAGGTCGCGAGTTCGAGCCTCGTGAGTGGCTCATGATAAAAAAAGGACGCTTCACAAGGCGTCCTTTTTTATAAGTGGCAGGGAAAAATATAATAGGCGGCAAACATATGTGTCTGCCGCCTATTATATAGTATTGTATCAGAGCACGTTGACTGTGCCGTTGATGATCTTGAACTTGGCGGGGAAGATAAGGTCGGCGTCGCGACCCGCGTCCACGTCCTCTTTGATGGAGCGGAGAGTGCGCGGCAGGCGTTTCTTGTATATGGTTTTGCCGTTGAGCTGTATGGTGACGGGCTTGTCGAGGTTGACCATATTGTCGTTAAGACCTATGACGACAGAGGGTGAGTTGGTCTCTATAAGGTTGACGGTGTTGGTGTTACGGTCATATTCGGCAACTACTCTGGTGTCTTCGTTTTTACCTGTCTCGCCGGCGTAGAGCCAGTAGAAGTTGTTTCTCGACACATCGTCTTGCACCCATGACACCTTTTGTGGGTAGGGATTGCGTTTGAAGCGGCTCATCCACTCCATGGCTATGGTGTCCTGACGGTTCATCCAGTGGCCGCACT
Organism: Rikenellaceae bacterium; assembly: GCA_029068395.1. GTDB lineage: Bacteria > Bacteroidota > Bacteroidia > Bacteroidales > Rikenellaceae > CASDZP01. The sequence continues at coordinate 2,294 of JAIECQ010000016.1, read as the reverse complement.
CTTCAAAGATGTGCGAGTCGGAGATGAAGCCGCCCTCTGCCTTATGCAGCGAGTCGAGGCGGGCTATCCATTCGCGGGCAAGTCCGTTGCGGTTGTAGGCGGCATCTTTGCCTCCCATGTATATGGAGAACGGAAGGTTGCGAAGGCACTCTATCTTGGCGTTATTGGGGTGTCCGGCCATCATGGCTGCCGCAGCCCAGTGGTCGGCAAGACGAGGAGCAAGCTGGAAAGTGCCGTCACCGCCGGCAGAATAGCCCATGACGTATATTTTGTTGGGGTTGACATCTTCAAAAATGCCCGAAAGAAGCACTATCTTGTCGATGAAGCCGTCCATATAGAACTGATGCCACATGTTCCAGGTGTCTGTAGATGAGCGAGGTACGAAATAGACGCCCTCTTTGGGAGTATAGAGCCTCTTTTGGTTTTCCCACTGTTGGTCGTTGAGTTCGGCAGGTGCGCCGCCGCCGCCGTGCATTGATATGTAGAGAGAACGTCCGTCTGCGGGTTTGTCTCCGAAAACCTTGTAGACGAACTTCATCTTATATTCGCCATTGGTGAGCACCCCCTCTTTCCATTCGTGACCATAGTCGGCCAGTATCTTCTCTTCACGCTCCTTGAGCAAACGTTCGGTGGCTTCGTCGGCCTGTTTGCGGCTCAGACCTCCCTGGGCCCAAAGACCCGTGGCACCAAGCAGACAAAGGACTGATAACAGTAATTTTTTCATCGCTTTGTGTGTAAAATTGATTTTTTCTCTTTGCAAATTAAAATAAAAATAGTCATAATAGCAAACAAAATAATTCTTATTGCCGCGTTTTTGTGAGAAAATGGGAGCACTTGCCTTTTGACCTCTCTTTGAGGCATTGCCCTATGCGGCAGAAGGCGGTTTTATATTTACTCTTTTGACTATTGGTGGAAAAGTGTTAACTTTGACATCGACATAAAGACATGATTGTATGATAAAAAGAATGGTAATGACCTTGGCGGCTCTGCTTATGGCCTTGGCATCTAATGGGCAGGAGACGTTTGATATATTGGAAGAGAATACATTGGAGCATGGTGACAACTGGGTGTGGACCGATAAGCGTAATAACGTGTTTGTGTCGGGATATGGCTCTAAGTGCGCCTTGGGGCGTGTCAATTTCAAGGGTAAGCATTCGCTGTTTGCCTCCATGCCCGACAGCGCCGCGGTGCGCGGTATCTGTGCCGATGGTAACGGCGGCATGTTGGTGGCAACAGACAGTTGCGACATTTTTGATCTGACCAAAGAGGGGATTGTCTCTCTGGCCCGCTTGTCTGTCGTGCCCTGTTGTCTGGCAAGGAGCATGACAGGCGACATATATGTCGGCGCGACGGATGGTTCTGTTGTCAAGGTAAAGGCGGGGGGTGACTATGAGACGGTAGCTGAGCATATAGGCGACATTGTCGGCATGGAGGTGAGTCCGGACGGAAAACGTCTCTATGTGAGCGACAGCCGAACGCGTCGATTGATATTGTTTGATATAATGCCTGACGGACGTCTGGATAATGAACGCGTATTGTTGCGTTTCCATGATCACGGACTGGGTGATGTGGTGTGTGATAAGTATGGGAATATTTATATCGCAAGGCCCGGCAAAGGAAGAGTAGTGGTGGCTACATCGGCAGGTGTAGTACTCAAAGAGATAGCAACATTCGGTAAGGAGCCCGTGGGATTGTCTGTCAACTTTATAAACACAGCATGCGTCGTCTCTTTAAGAGACAGACGCAATGTCGAGTGCATAGTATTCGCAGACGTATTCGGCGAAAGCAGATACTGACACGCTGTCGCCGCACCGGGATGCCATTGCAGCCACTGCCGGTGATGGTTTGCCGACACTGCGGATGATGGTTTGCTGTCACTGCTGTTATGGTTTACTGGCACTGCCTCCGGCGGCCCTTCCGGGGGAGGGGTCGCGGACCCCGTTTTGATATGTTTGAGGAACAACTAAGAGGATAAGTACAGCTATCCCATAAATGTGTTTCGACATACGTCTCACACATTTATGGGATAGCTGTTTTTGGCCCTTGGGTTGAGTGCCTGAAGGATATTCAACAGGGGCAGGACTCTCAACGGAAAAACGCGGAAGCAAAACAGAAATCATAACAGTAGAGCGGCAGCAACCATAAGAGAAGCACAGCCGCAATCACCGGCACAGCGGAGAGCGGAACGGAGCCTGCGGAGGGCACAGCGAGAAAGTCATGTGCATCACTGCCGTGACTTATTCACCGCCCTACATATTATTCACCGATATGCGGCCCTCCGTTGGGCGGAGGCT
>JAIECQ010000159.1 GCA_029068395.1 Rikenellaceae bacterium | reverse complement strand
ATATAAAGGTGTGCGCACTTTGCTTGTCACGGTGGGTAAAAGCCAGCCGCATATCAATTTTAGAGTAAAAGACAACAAACATATCTCACAAAATTCAACAAAATAATGATTTTAAATATTTTTTATTATTTTTGCGGGGCAATTGGCAAAATGTTAAAACAAACAATATGTACTGGACATTAGAATTGGCCTCTAAAATGGAGGATGCACCATGGCCCGCGACGAAAGAGGAGCTTATCGACTATGCCGTTCGTTCCGGTGCCCCATTGGAAGTGATTGAAAACCTCAATGAGATAGAAGACGAAGGCGAGATATACGAAAGCATCGAGGACATCTGGCCCGATTATCCGAGTAAAGACGACTTCTTCTTCAACGAAGAGGAATACTGACCGAGTGCGACTTCAAACAGTCGCATTTTCTGTCGAATACCCTGTGGCAGCCACCACTTTTGGCAATATAACACCCTCTGTATCATGCCTGAAACAACCGAACGACCATCGGCGACAAAACGCCCCAACATATTACGACGTACATATGACTGGATACTCCACTGGGCCGAAACACCCTGGGGAGGTACCGCCCTGTTCGTGCTGGCATTGGCCGAGTCGAGCGTGTTTCCCATACCGCCCGATGTGCTGCTCATAGCCCTGTGCTTAGGATGTCCCGCAAAATCGTTCAAGTATGCGCTGATATGCACCACTGGCTCTATCGCCGGCGCCGTGATAGGCTACCTCATAGGCCACATAGCATGGCTCGACAGTGCAGGAGAGTTCACCCCATTTGCCGACTTCTTCTTTACCAATATTCCCGGATTCACGCATCAGATATATGAAGAGGTGCGCCTCATGTTTGAGCAATACAGCTTCTGGTTAGTGTTCACCGCCGGATTCACACCCATACCCTACAAGCTGATAACCATAACATCGGGCGTGTTCAACATCAATTTCCCCATATTCATCATAGCCTCGATAGTAAGCCGCGGCGCTCGCTTCGTGCTGATATCATGGCTGATATGGCGGTTCGGCCCCTCCATCAAGAGCTTCATAGACAAATATTTCAATCTGCTGGCCATAGCCTTCACCGTATTGCTGATAGGCGGTTTCGTGCTGATAAAATATGTAATGTAACATGAACTCACTGATGCTCATAGGCTTCCCGTTAGGCCACTCGTTCTCGCAACGCTATTTCGAGGCCAAGTTCGCCGCCCTCAGACTCGACGGATGGCGCTATTACAACACCCCTATCGAGAACATCGACATGCTGCCCGAGGCCATCAAGGCCGACGACACCCTGCGCGGATTCAATGTCACCATACCGCACAAACAAGCCGTCATACCCTTTCTTGACCGCATAGACGACGAGGCTGCCGCCATAGGCGCCGTCAACTGCGTAAAGGTAAGCCGCATAGACGGTTACAGAGGCAAGACAGGCGACGGCATCTTCCTCGAGGGCTTCAATACCGACTTTTACGGCTTCCGTCATTCACTCACGCAGATGATAGGCGCACACCGACCCGACGCCCTCGTATTAGGCACCGGCGGCGCATCCAAGGCGGTATGTCACGCCTTAGACAGTCTCGGCATAAACCACCTTAGCATATCACGCCACAAAAGCGACTCCACGCTGACATACAACGAGCTGACCCCACAGGTAATAAAAAGCCGCCTTCTCATAATAAACACCACCCCACTTGGCATGTATCCTGCAACGGACGCAGCCCCGGCCATCGACTACTCTGCCCTCACTTCCGGCCACATGCTCTTTGATTTGGTGTACAACCCCGGCGACACCCTCTTCCTCCGCCACGGCAGACGCGCCCGCGCACTGGTCACCGGCGGTTACCAGATGCTCGCAACACAAGCCGAACACGGCTGGGAGATATTCTCAAACCAAACACCCCATACCTCTCTGGCGACACCACTGAAAACAAGAGAGTGACAAGCGCCCCAACTGTGACCGGCTGTCCAATACCGCTTACACAAGCCCTCGGGGAAGAATCAAAGAAATCAAAGAACCAAAGTATTAATATTTAGCGGACACAACGCACGCTAAAACCGAACTGCCTATCGTAGTAGAGCACGTACAAATTACCGCTATCGAAGCCCAGGTTGTACGCGTCGCGAGAACTGCTCGCAACTGACGACCAATAGGGTCCCCACGTACCCGCATTGGTCAACGTACCGGACGTGCCGCCACGGGCACCGACAGCGGGAAACTCCACGGAATTAGAGCCGGAGGTGAACTTGATATATCCATAATCGGATGAGTTCCATCCACCGTGGTAGCTGGCGGCACTGCTGTTTATGAGAGCCTGAAACTCTGAGTCTGTAGGCAGGCGGTAACCATCGGGGCACGGATGAGTATTCCAGTTGCTGGGGTAAGTCGACGTGTTCCATGACCCGCTCGGAGTGGCGCCACCTAACGCCCCTGTGGTATTCCACGCCACGTTGATGCCCCACTGGTAGAACTTACCGTGTGATTCCTCACGCACGCCGCTGCATTGTGACGGCAGCTTGGTTGCGAAAGTAGCGCCGCCAGAGGCCTGTGGCCTGTGCGTGGTTTTTGCTTTGGCAGACTTGGGACCGGCAGACTTTTGCGCCGGCAAGGCGGCGAGGTACGAGCCGCAACGGGCCGACCCTCCCCCCGCGGAGGCCCGTAACCCCGCCACGCAATTGTAGACAG
>JAIECQ010000158.1 GCA_029068395.1 Rikenellaceae bacterium | reverse complement strand
GCCTCACCCCGGCCTGTCTCACGCCCCCTGCCTTGATAAAAGAGGCTGACGCCGGTCATCTGCAAAGCCGGACTTCGGCCGCAAGCCCAACAGCCACCGCACTATCCGATAGCCTCTGCAAACGAAGCGAACATGCACGACCACGACGTTGCGCCGCTGTCGGCATAACCGATCGACTTCTCGCCGTAATTGCGTGCCCGTCCGAAGTTGGCCTTCATGTCAACGGTGGCCTCGGCACCTGCCAATGCGGCCTTGGCACCCGCCTCCATTATCTGCCTTATGTCGCCAGAGGGACATGCGCATATCGCATCCACCGCCGGCACCAAGGCGTCCATCATGGTCTTGTCGCCGGGCATGGCCTTGGTGTTCTTTTTCACACCCTCTACGCCACCCTTGAACATGGCCTTGACACCCTCGGCGTCAAGCTCTGTGCCGGCAGCGTTATCGCTCATGCCAAGGAAGAAGCCACCCAAAAGAGTGCTGGTCGAACCGCTGGTCTTCATCATTACATTGAAGCCCATGTCGCCAAGCATGCTCTTGAACTCGGTGCCGCTCTCAGCGCCCTCGCACACGGCACGAAAGGCGGTAACGATGGCGGTACCGTGGTCGCCGTCACCGGTCACGGCATCGAGCTTTGAGAACTCCTCCTCACGGGCCGATATATTATCCATCGCCACCCGTAGCATCTTCTTGAAATCGTCTATTGTGAGTTTTTCCATTTCTCTTTATATTATGGGAGCCGCACCGGCAGCCCCCTTTGACAATCTTACGTCCTACCGTCCCGTACTCCGTCCGCACAAGCACCCGCAACGACACGCAGCACCGTACGGCGGCTTATGCGACTTAAGACTAACGGCCACAGTTGCCTATCGTTGTCCAATAGGGTGCGTTAGAGGGCACATCCTTCAACAGACGCTCCTGCTCATCGTCGAGCTTGGCCAGAATCATCTGGAAGCCGGCCTGCTCCTGCACGGTGAGTATCTCGGCAATACGTCCCGACACCACATTGACGCCGGCAGCCTCAAGCACCATCGCCGCCTTGCGATAGACTATAGACAGCTCCATGTGAGTTGTGGCACCCACGCCGTTTATGATAAGGGTTACCTTATCGCCTGCGGCAGGCTGCACCTTCTTCATAAGCTGGTTTATCATCACCTCGGCAGTGGCGTCGGCGCTGACCAAAGGCTGCTGGCCGCCCTGACCGCCCTCTCCGTGCTGACCCATGCCTATCTCCATGATGCCCTCGGGCAGAGAGGCTATGGTGGCTCCGTTCTGAGGATGAGTGCACCCCTTCATGGCAACGGCCAAAGTGGCAGTGCCGTCGATAAACTTCTTGCCTATGCGATATATCTCCTCTATAGAGCACCCCTCTTCGGCAGCGGCACCTATTATCTTAAACAGGGGCACACAGCCGGCCAGACCGCGACGGTCCTCTTCGGGAGTGTCGAGACCGGCGCTTATATCATCACAAGTAAGCAACTTAACCACCTTGATACCTGAACGCTCCGCCAGCTGAGCCGCCATGTTGGCGCTCATCACATCACCTGAGTGGTTGAGCACCACCAACAAGATGCCGGCATCGCGCTTGAACATCTGAAGCGCCTGAAAGAGACGTTGCGCACCGGGAGCGGCGAAGATGTCGCCCACCACCGAACAGTCGAGCATGCCCTGACCCACAAAACCGCTCAACGCAGGCTCGTGACCCGAACCGCCAAGCGTCACTATGGCCACCTTGTCTTGTGACTTGGGCTGTGCACGCACCACGATATTCTCGCCGCCGAGCTTGACAAAATCTTTATAGGCCATGGTATAACCCTCAAGAAGCTCTGAGGTTATATTGTCCGGATTGTTTATAAACTTATTCATCGACATAATTTTACATTTGTTAATCTTTTTTTCTCTTGACCTAAAGGGCATGCGTCGGCGACCAAACATGCCGACGCCCCTTTTGTCATTTGCATGCACGCACCCCGTCGTCAGGTCACGGACATGCGTCCTGTGATGCCGCCCGACACGCCACGCGCCGCAATAGCACAAGCTACTTGGTAAACTGCATCAGCTCAACGGCAATACCCTCCTCCTCTACAAAGGCGATGGTAAGCTCGGGCGAGCATACGGTCTTCTCCATTAGCACCTTTTTGCCGGCCATCTCGGCATCGAGGTCGTCAACCTCATAGGCCACATGGGTGTGGGTCTGTATCAGCTCGTGCAGAGGCGACGGCTCATCGGAAAGACGCAGGAACTCCAAACGGTTGGGACTCTTGGTGAAATCGGTCAGAAACACCTTCAACCCCTCGTTATAAAACTCACCGGGCTGTGATATCGGCGTGGGTACGCCTATGTGATTGAATGTCCTCATTACATTTTGGCTTTGGTGTTAGAGAATCTCAAACCGTCATTGTCATGATAGTTTGCATATTCATGCACTATGGCACCCTCGTCGCCTGCATACAGGAAGTGGAAAGTGCCCTCTTTCTTAAGACGAAGTATCTCGCCGCGATTCTGACGCACGCAATTCTTAGACACTGTCGTGGCTTTCTGGCTCTCGGGTACGGCGGGAGCGTCAGCGGTAGGCTCGCCCACCTCGCTGAAGTTGTATGCCCAGCCCTCGCTCATCTTCCATGACTCATGCTTTGCGGGGAACGCGGTGGCAACATGCTTGTGCTCGGGAATCATCTGACCCGGCAACAGATAGATGTCGTGAGAGAAGTAGCCGTGCTCAGCGTCGTTAATCCAGAAAATGCCGCCCATGCCGCAGTTTTCAAAATCACCCAAGCCGAAGTCGGTAACCCATATATTCTCTTTAAGGAACGGAGTCATGGGGGTGTTGTGATACTCAAGCAACTCCATTATAGCCTTCATGGCCACATCCTGATTGAATTTGCCGTTGGTGTAATAGTCGGCGTTGGTGTACTTTTTAGCAAATGGTGCTTTCATTGTAGTTGTGTTGTTTGTCGCCGAATTCTTTTCCGTACAGTCGCATGCCGCAACTGAAACCGCCATAAGAAGCACGGCGAGGATTTTCAATGTTTTCATCTCTTTTTGTTTTTTTATATTTCAATCATTATCTCCTTTCGTTACAAATGCGCCTACACCACCCTGCACCCCATTGCTAACCGCCCAGCCTACGCCACCCTGCTTTCGGCGGCCCCATGACCTTTCTACTTTTAGGCGGTAACCCCTATTTCTTTCACCCTCCACTCTTTTCAGCTTTTCGGCAACGCCCCCCCTTTATGCAGCCACCTTCATCAGCCTTTCTGCTTTTCGGCGGCAACCCCTATTTCTTTCACCCCCACTATTTTCAGCTTTTCGGCGACGCCCCCCTTTATGCAGTCCCCTGCTTTGAACGGCCACGCTGCCTTTTGATGCCTCTCGGCGGACTCTCTACGGCCCCTCGGACAATTTAGGCGCCGGCGTATGAGACTATGCCCTCTATCTCGACCAACAGCTCGTCGCGGCACACATCGGTGTGCAGAAACACCATGTGGGTGTCGGGATAACGCGCCGTCATGTAATCACGCACAGACTCCATGTCGTCCGCGCGCTTTACATACACGCGCAGCATATCGTAACGACCGCGTCCCACCGGCCTTACGGCTCCATATCTTTTGAGGTTGTCACTCGATGTGAGACAGTCTATATTCTCCATCGTCGTTGCCGTCTGAGCCAACACGTCGCCCACGGCCACGCTCTCCTCACCGCGTATCGAGGCCGTGCCCGACACGTAACACATCATGCTGCCTGCCGACAGCACCGCCTTGCCACGTTCAAACTTGGGCGTCGTGCGCTGGGCAAAAAAATCGTCCTCAGCACCCACAAGCACCTCCTGCGAGTAACCGTGCGCCGGTGTCTGCAACGGATTGTCCAACGCCACTATCTCAACGTCGCCCCCCCTCATGGAGTTGAAGTCGACCACCACCCCGCACGGACCCGCCCCTATGCCCGTAGCCGCAGGATAGCCACCGCTCCATCGGCCCAAGCTGTAAAAGCGTGTACGGGCATCGTTGAACACCTGATAGTTCTGAAACTCACCCACAAAGCCTGTTATATCCTCAATATAGTTCCACTGACGCACTATGTCGTCAACCTCCATGCCCTCGGCGGCAAGTATATCGCGCGCCACCGCAAACAGAGCGGCACACTGAACCGACAACGCCGTCCCTATATCACCCCTCAGTCCGCCTGCGACCACCTCCTTGAAGCTCCCGCACTCCACCGTCACATAACCGGCACCCGACAGCTTCTTATACGAGACCTGCGCGCCGTCATCCGCCGAATGACACTCCAAGGCCACGACGCCCCCCATCACCGGTTGCGGCACATAGCTGCAAACAGGACTCCTGTCACCGAAAATCTCATCCACCAAAGAGGCAATGACGCCACACTGATGCAAATAAGAGTCGCGGCTGCCAACCTGCCCGAAGAAGACAAGCCTCACCAGCTGCCCCGGCAATGCCGCAGCCTGAGACAACACACCACGACACGCGGACTCAAACGAACCCGATGCCGTAAAAATGTCATATCTATATGAAGGTCTCACATTCATAATATCCTCTATCTCAAAGCCACACCCCTAAACCAGCCCTCTTAAGCATCCGCCACCGAGCGCTTCTTAACGACATCACTGCCGCCACGCCAGGCCGCACATTAAAGCGACCCTACATACTCGACCAGTGCCGCAATATCCTTCTTCGACACCTTGCCCTCTATGCCGTGCTTGTGAACGGTGAACACCTCGTCAAGCGTCGCCGCCCTGCCGTCAAACAGATAGGGGGCGGTGCGCCACACCTCGCGCAGAGTGGGCGTATCCCATCCCTGCTCAAACTCTATGTCGTCACCTATGCGGTGCATCTTAAGGTCGGTGAAATAGGGACCCGAGTGACACTCGTCACACCTGAGACGCTCAAACACCTGACGGCCATACACCGCCTTCTCCGACAGCTTGCCATCTACAAGCAGCGGACTGGGCACAGCCTCCAACGACCTCAGATAGGCATCCACACACGCGGCATGATCTTCAGGCACATTATAGAACTGTATGTGGAAGAACCCCTTGCGCACCGCCAGCTCCGCGCTCGCCCTTATCCCCGAGATCATGCTCGGAGGAGTCACGTGCGCATAAAGCATGCTCTTGCAGTTCTTTGGATTACCGATACCGTCGTTCATGAGGTCCCAGTTCATGCCGTCCGTCCTGCCCTCGCCGGGATGGCAACCGTTGCACGACTGCCAGTTCTGGAAGCAATATTCGGCGTCGTTGAAATAACGCTCGCCTTTCTGCGCGGCTGTCTCCATGCGCGACGGATTCCACGCCACTGAGGTCACCGCACCGTCGGCAAGAGATATCACATTGAGAGTATCGGAAAAATAGGTAGGCACGAAAAGACGCCCCTCAGAGAGGGCCACCCTGCGCGGACCGTTACCATCAAGCCTGACCCTCTTGCGCATGCCGTAAAGGAACTGCAAATCGTAAGAGAGCTGCGACCTGTCGGCGGTCTTTTCAAACTTGTCTATAAAGCGCTGATAGTCTATCACCGACACATCGTGCGTACCCGACTGAGCCACCACTAACTTGTCGCCGTCGCACGCCAGACCCCACACGCCTGCCGAGCCACGCTCAGGCTCATCCAGCACCACCGACCCGAGGAACTGCAACGAACGCGCATCCACCACACTCACCGCCGATGTATTCATCCACCCCTGCTGCAACTGCGAGGTGGGCACCTGAAAACGTCCGAGGTTGTGACTGACCAGCACATACTTGCCGTCGGGCGTGACGCAAATGTCGCGCAAGGCATTGCTGCCGTTATCCAGCTTTATATCTTTCACCCGGGTCATAGAGGCCACGTCAATCACCGACACGTCAGCCGCCACATAGTCGACATCAGAGCGCTGTGCCGGCAAAAAATTATTGACAAACAGATACTTGCCATCTGCCGACAGCACTGCCGCGCAAGGCTCTCTGAGCACCTTGACCTCAGCCACCTTATCGAGCGATGCGGCATCTATCTTCGACACGCTACCCGCAAACCTGTTAAGCACATAAAGGAAGCGTCCCTCTTTGTCGAGCACGGGCGAACAGGCCCCCTGCCCGCTCGTCATGCTTTTAAGCTGCTTGCCGTCAGACAACGAGAACAGCATCACCCTGCCGTCGCCGTCACTACCGGCCGTGAGATATGCCCTGTCGCCCCTTACGGCCACACCTGTAAGAGGAGCCCCCGCCTCTACGAGACCTATACGCTCGCCCTGTCCGTCATACACATACAACGTCTTATGACCCTTGGACGAAACGTACATCTTGCCGCCATCCACCTTGATATCAGACGGATACATCGGCCCCACACCCCTATCTTGCTGTGAGAAGGCACCTACCGACACAACAGACAACACACATGCAGTCACAGCCAATATTTTCATTCTCATAACCATCTATCCTTAACAATAACACTTTCGTCGAACCTCGGACGACACTTTCAAGCCCCCGAGCAGACACACTTTACGGATTACAAAGATAATCTTTTTTTTCAATCGAAACAACAATTATCCGGCAAAAAAGGGGTATATCAACCTAAAGACTGAAAACAAAACCAAGCTAAAACAAAAAATTATAAAGCATCGCACGCCCCTGTCGGTCTACAGGCAACATTTAAAAGCAAATACGCTGCACAAAAACACTTATTCTATCAAAAAACAGAGAAAAACCTTTTCAATGTTAACTATTTTAACTATCTTTGTTGCAATTTATAACACGAAGATTTCACCCATTCCAATGATAACGACAAAGACAAAAAGGGTCTCTATAAGGGATATCGCCAATCATGCCGGGGTGTCTGTCTCGTTGGTTTCGTTCGTTTTAAACGGCAAGGCCAAAGAGCACCGCGTGGGCGAAGAGATCTCCCAACGCATATTACGCATTGCCAAAGAGCTTAACTATGTGCCCAACATGATTGCCAAAGGGCTAAGGGTAGGACGCTCCTACACCATAGGTCTGGCAGTCCCCGGCCTTGACGACACTATGTGGTCAGCGCTTTCGGGCCTTGTCATAGAGCGTGCCGCAAGCCATGGCTACACCGTCTCCATAGGTCTTACGGGCGACAGTGACAGCGACAAGTCAGACACAGTCGAGCAGATGAGAAACCGCGGTGTCGACGGCATCATAACCATACCCAACCACGGCAGCCGCCAAGAGCTTGAGCGCATCTCTGCCGAGGGCATCCCCGTGGTGACCCTCGGCCGCCGCTTCAAAGACAGCGACATGGCGTCGTCATGCCCTGACGACTACCGTGCCGCCCATGAGGCCACCATCGGTCTTATAGAACGCGGCTACCGCAACATAACGGCGATATGTCCGCCCACATGCCTCGACAACATGGCAGACCGTGCCGACGGCTACCGCGCAGCCATGACAGGGCACGGACTCGTCCCCGAGATAGTGACAGCCGACAGTGCCGACAGCCTCGACAAGCTGCCCGAAGCATTACTGTTCACCTCAACCCCTCTATGTCTCAATGCCATAAGGGAGTTTCAGCGCCAAGGCATCGCGATAGGCGACGATGTTGCCGTCATGTCGTTCGGCTACAACGAGTCATTCGACCTTGTGCCTGTCCCCATATCATACATAGAGCCACCCATCAGCGACATGGCCGACGCCGCCACAGAGATGCTGCTGAAAGCCATAAACGAACGTAGCGGACTCCACGCCGACCATAGCCGCCTCTTTCCATACCGCATAAACTGGCGCGACTCCACCCCATACAGATAATACACACCCTGAAAATAAAACAGGCGGACAATATATTTATTGTCCGCCTGTTTGTTACCTACACCCGCCACCATGCCTTCCGCACTGTTTCCGCCCCCTCCCGGAAGGGCCGCCGAAGGCAGTGGCGTCAAAAAAAGTGTCCTCCTTGCGGGAGGACACTTCGTGTTATTCACACAAACCGAAGACTAAAGATAGCCGGGGTTCTGTTTGAGGTCTACGCCGTTCTCGCGAGCCTTGAGAATCTCGCTCTGAGGCAGGGGCCAGTCGAAGTGAGCGGGGTTGACGACAACCTTAAAGCTCGAAGGCATAGAGGGATCATGAATCTTACCGTTCATCTTGTCGAGAATCCTCCAACGCTTCATGTCGAAGTAACGCAAACCCTCGAAGCAGGTCTCTATGCGTATCTCGTTACGAAGAGCCTCCTGATCCAAATCGGTGATGGCAACTATGCCACGGGGAGTGCGCAACTCGTTGATGTACTTGATTGCATCAGCCGTATTGCCCGACTCGAACGCCGCCTCGGCTTTCATTAACAGCACATGGCCCCAACGCATCAGCACCACGTCCTGGTCGCCTTCCCATGTGTAACCGTTGTTCCAGCTTTCTTTATTGGCGATGGGGGTAACGAGCTTGAATACATTGAAATATGTCAACGAGCTCTCGCCGTTAGCCACAGAGTCTGCGCCAGATTTAATGTAGGCGCTAAAGTCATACACGTTGTTATGAGCTATAGACTTGACTAAACGGGGGTCACGATTTTCGAAAATCTTTTCGTAAACATCATAAAGCGCTTCGGCTCTTTTCTTAAGCTCTTCAGCCACCTTCTTCTCAATCTCTTCGTCTTTAAGACCCTGTTTCTTCAGCTGCTCGCGCAAAGCATCCATCTCCTTGCCCTGAGCCTCCATGTCGGGATACATCGCAGCCTCGACAGCGGGGTCGGGAGTGTATTTGGTGACACCGTCAGCCATGGGGAAAGCATAAACCAAATCGCGTGTGGGGCAAATGGTCTTCCAGTCACCCACGAAGAGGTCTATCTGGTTGCGATAGCTCGGTTTGAGGAACCTCAAAGAGAACATAATCTCGGGGCTGTTAGCCTGCGCACCTGTATGGAAGTTAGTCAAGATATCGGGAGCCATACTATAGGCTGCCTTAATCTGATTCAACTCAGTAAGAATCTCGGCCATCTCGGCAGGGACAGCCTTGCCTGAAGCATCGTAAGCGTGATAGAGTTTGGTTCTTGCACGGAAAGCGATTACCGCATCGTGAGTAATGCGTCCGGGCCTTGCCGAATAAGCCTCACCGGGAGTAAGACATGCCATAGCATCGGTAAAGTCGGCGACAACAGCCTTGTACACATCTTCTCTCGAAGCTTTCTCTTTATACATGGTCTCGATGGTAAGCGCCTCTTTTACCACGGGCACCTCACCATAACATACATAAAGGTAGTGATACATTATGCCGCGCAGGGCCAAGGCCTCACCTTTGAACTGCTTGTAATCGGCGTTGCTCTTATCAGAATAAAACTCGTCGAGCTTGCCGAGGAATATGTTTATGCGCTCAATGCAGGCATAAGCATAACCATAGGCGTTACCTGTCATACCGGGCATGTTGGACGGATTTATGACATCTTGCAAAACAGCCTCTGAGCCATCCATTGTCACACTGTTGCTCACGGCATTATCGCTAAAGTTGTCGAAAAATGCGAGGAAAGTCGACAAAAGGTTTTCAGACGGATATGCGGTCTGGGAATAATACGAACCTCCCCTGATACGGGCATAAATTGCCGTCAAAGCCATATCGAAGTCGTTCTTCGACTGCCAGAAGGTATTCTCCGTGGGGTTGGTGGGGTCGTTCTTCTGCAAGAAGTCCTTACAAGAAGGGGTCAGAAGCAGAGAGCACCCTAACACTAAAAATAATATTTTTTTCATAACGAACTTTTTAAATTTGGTTTCACTCCCTGTTAGAACTGAAGGTTTACACCGAACGAGCATATACGGCTCAAGGGATAGTTCACACCATAGTTACCCATGTTGCGCTCGGGGTCGAGACCGTCAAACTTGGTTGCCGTTGCAAGGTTGTCGCCAGAGAAATATACGCGCAACTTCTGAACACCTATCTTCTGGGTCAGACGAGCGGGAATGGTATAACCCACAGTCAGGTTTTTCAAACGCAAGAAGCTCGAATTCTTAAGATAGAATGTGCTGCTGACCATGTTTTTATAGTCACTGCCATTATATCTGTAATCCAAACGGGGCCATGTTGCACCGGTGGGATTCTCTTCCGTCCACATGCCTGCGACATAATCTTTGCGGGGAGCAGAACCCTGAACGAACGGAATGGTACCGAAGCCCATGTAACCGAGGTCCATGGTCTTGCGGCCGGCACGACCGTGAAGCATCATAGATAGATCGAAGCCTTTCCATGCCAAACCGAGGTTGATAGAGTAGTTGAACTTCTCGTAATAACCGTCCTGAACAGTCCAGTCGGCATCGGTTATCTTGCCGTCACCGTCAACGTCGCGATAGATGATATCGCCGGCGCGAACCGAATTGTTGATCGGAGCAATCTTCACGCCGTTAAGCTCGCGAAGCTCCACCTGGGCATTGCTCTCGTAAATGCCGACAGCCTCCAAAAGATACCATGCACCGTAAGTGCCGCCCTCCTGGAATATTGTTCTCTGAGCGCCGAACATATCGCCACCATACTCTGTGGCACCATATTTGACAAGTTTGTTTCTGTTTCTTGCAATAAAGAAGTTGGCGTTGTAGCTCAAATCTTTAAATATGCCGTTGTCGATGCGGTCACTCCAGCCTATCATGAACTCGATACCTTTGTTGACCATCTCGCCATCGTTGATAACGGGAGCAGAAAGACCAAGAAGCGAGCTTACCTGAGCGCCGCGTATGATATCATAAGTGCGTTTGTGATACCAGTCGAAAGTGATGTTAAGGCCGCGGAAGAGCAGCAGGTCGACACCGAAGTCGCCGATAGCGGTAGTCTCCCACTTCAAGTTGGCATTGTTTGCAGCAGTCTGAGCCGCACCCGGAGTGATGTTCACACCGTCAAACACATAGTTGAGGTTAGAACCTGTCGAGATAAGTGCCTGGTAGGGATATACGTCGGCAGCATTCTTACCCACATCCTGGTTACCGAGCAGACCCCATGAACCGCGGAACTTGACACTGTTGAGCCATGAGAGGTTCAAGTCTTTCATAAACTGCTCTTCGGTAAGTCTCCAGCCCACTGAGAACGAGGGGAACACACCCCAACGGTTGTTTTTGGCAATACGTGAGGTACCGTCGTAACGAATGTTGGCCTCAACAAGGTAACGCTCCTTGAAGTTGTAGTTTACACGACCGAAGCCCGACATAAGAGCCCATGTGTAAGAGTAACCGCTGTTGGTACGTGTGGCATCGGCAACACCGGCATTAAGCTCATAAAGGGGGAAGTTGTAATTTCTGCGGAAGCCGTCCAAGTAACGGTAATCGTACTGCTCCTGGCTGTAACCGCCCATCACAGAGAAGTTATGATTGCTGTTCTTGCTGGTGTAATCATAACGCAGATAGGTGTAAAGGTTGGTGTAAAGGCTTGTTGCGGCAAGAGAGGTAAGACCGCCCTTGTTGGCAACCTCAACGGCTCCGCCCTGAGGCTCACCGGTCAGGTAATTGTACATAGGCACGCCGGCTTGGCCCCAGTCTTTACCGTTGGTCTGGCCGTAACGCACGGCTGCCTTGGTGTGCCATGTAAGACCCTTGACTATGTTGGCGTCAAAGAATGCCTGCGCATTCACATGATAGTTCTGTCTCTTTCTGAACGAGTTGGCATTAACGGCAGGCACGTTTTTGTTACCGCCGACATACTTATACTCATTAGTAAAAGCCCAGCTGGTCCAAAGAGGATCGCCGTTGACATCGGTCTTGTCGACCAGCCACGGCTTGTAGGTGGGGGCCTGAGCCAAAGTAGCCAGATAACCGTCTTCGGCACCGTTCAACGGGTTGTTTACGTTACCATGAGTGAGCAACACGTTGGTACCCACCTTCAACCACGGTTTGAGCTGTGCCTGGAACGCGGTGGTGATGTTGTAACGTTTGTAGCCGTAACCGCGCATGGTACCCTCTTGGTTCATGTAAGAGAGGTTGATGTTATACGAGGTTGTCTCGTTCGAACCTGCGATACCTATATTGTGGTTCTGCACCAACGCCGTGCGGAACATATAACCCTGCCAGTCAAAGCCGGTATATTTTCCGTAAGGGTCGTTCTCGTCGGTACGGTTGCGGTAAAGGTCCATCTCTCCTTCAGTATAGAAAGGGAATCCGGAAGAATAACCATACCCTGAGTTGGCCATGGCCATGTTTTTGAGCTGCATGTACTCTACCGGGTCAGTCACAAGGTCGTAAAGTTTGGCAGCCTTGTGGAAACCGATGTTCATGTTATAGGTAACCGACACGCGCTCGCGGGTGCCCGTGCCGTTCTTGGTGGTGATGAGTATCACACCGTTGGCTGCACGCGAACCGTAAATAGAGGCCGAAGCGGCATCTTTCAGCACCGACACGCTCTCGACAGATGCGGGGTCAAGGTCGCCGATAGAGCCCTCGACACCGTTTATGAGCACCAGCGGCTCGGCAGAGGTACCGAACGAGTTGGCACCGCGGATGTTCATAGATATAGACTCGGCACCCGGCTGGCTGGTGGTGACGTTGATGTTCAAACCGGGTATCGCACCCTGAAGCATCTGCTTGACGTCGGCCACGGGACGTTTCAAAAGCTCTTCGCTGTCTACAGAGGCAACCGCACCGGTAAGGTTAACCTTTTTCTGTGTACCGAAGCCCACCACAACGACATCCTCAACCTTCAAGGCGTCGTCTTCAAGGGTAACGGTTATGTTGGTCTGGGTACCCACAGGCACAACTTTGGTAAGATAACCTATAAAAGCCACCTCGATGTTTTCACCGACCTTTACGTTATCAATAGAGAACGAACCGTCGGCACCGGTAATGTCACCGCGCGATGTGTTCTGCACGATAACAGTGGCGCCTATGACCGGTTGTCCTTTGGTGTCGACCACCTTACCGGTAATCGTCTTGGTCTGGATAAAATCAGACACCGTTGTCGAAGGAAGCGCTCCATTTGCCGATACCACGCCGGGAGTCACGACTCCGCAAAGCATAGCGGCAAACAAAAAGCCTCTTCCGAGCCGATTTTGTAAACCGTTTTTCATAGATAATTGGTTTAAATTAAACAAAAGATTTCCTCTTTATTTGGCGACATACGCCGCATTTTACATTACGCCTGACAAAGACCATGTCTGCGGGAACCGGACCCCGCAAGACACCGTGCCTTCTCTCAACGCATGTGCTTTTTTAATCCGCAAAGTTTTTTAACGTGATTTTCACTTGCCCGACCCGTTTTCCCTGTTTTTATCATGCTCTTTGAAGTCACCTTTCCTACCCCGCTCTTTTGAGGCAATACACTCAACACCTCTGATAAAATGTTTTAACACACAATCGACAGCTGACGCACACTATAAAACACGCACATTTCTTTCGACAAATATACCTCTCTTTTTTTAAAAACCAAATAATTTATAATTTTTCTTCCCCAAACACTTACCTTTTATCACCATACCGCCGATAGTCCAAACAAATCTTTAACCTCACACCCCCCCACCGTCCGTCCAAAGCATCCACGCCCGCACACTTTATAGAGCAGCCTTGCACTGGGCAAGATTTTTGAATACAAGGCGCATGTGGTTTGACCGCCTCGCCTTACACGGCGACAAGACAAAAAATTATCGCCCGGTTGAGCTTTTTTTATTAACTTTGTTACTAAATTTGGCATGTTATGACAGAACGACAAAAAATAAACATACGCAACAAAAGAGCCTCGTTCGATTACGAGATACTCGAGACCTTCACCGCCGGCATCGTACTCACAGGCACTGAGATAAAGTCACTTCGCGCCTCCAAGGCGTCGCTGGTCGACTGCTACTGCTACATACACCGCGGCGAGCTATTCGTGCGCGGCATGAACATTGCCGAATATGAATGGGGCACCTACAACAACCACACCCCCAAACGCGACCGCAAGCTGCTGCTGCAACGCAAAGAGATAGGCAAGATAGAACGCATGCTGCAAGACAAAGGCCTCACCGTGGTGGGCATACGCCTATTCATCAACGGCAGCGGACTCGCCAAACTCGACATAGGCGTGGGACGCGGCCGCAAGAAATATGACAAACGCGACTATATAAAGGAGAAAGACGCCAAGCGTCTGATGGACCGAGCAATGAAGAGTAAACTTTAAACGATAACGAAATGAAAGCGATAACGCCTCTTCTTTTCTTGACGATACTGCTGGCCGGATGCGCCGGCTCGCCCTCGGCAGTACGCCACGAGCTTAACGGACTCACTCAGGGCACCACCTATCACATTGTCTACAACCATCCCGAACCTGTCGTCAACATATATCAGACCGACTCGATACTGCGTCTGTTTGACAAATCGTGCTCTCTGTGGGACACCACATCGCTCATATCGCGCATAAACCGCAACCTTACCGACACCGTCGACCGCAACATCAAGGTGTGCCTCGAGCTGGCCCTGCGCCTCTCGCGCGAGAGCGACGGCCTTTACGACATAACGGTGGCCCCGCTGTCAGAGGCCTACGGCTTCGGCGCAACCCCCAAGAGCGCCAGCCCTGACATAGACTCGCTGATGCAGTTTGTAGGTTACGAAAAGATAAACCTTGCCGGACGCATAATAACCAAAAACGACCCCCGCGTACGCATAGACCTCAACTCCATAGCCCAGGGCTACAGCGCCGACGTGCTGGCCCGCTACTTCAGAAAGCAGGGTGTGAAAGACTACCTGATAGAGGTGGGCGGAGAGATAATATGCAGCGACTCCAACGACGGCAAGCCTTGGAGGGTGGGCATAGACCGTCCCGTAGAGGGCAACTACTCGCCCGGTGCCGACCTGCAAGTGACCCTCAACCTCTCGGGCGAGGGACTGGCCACCTCGGGCAACTATCGCAAGTTTTACAAAGACGCCTCGGGACGCCCCGTGCACCACTCCATAAACCCCAAGACGGGACGCAGCACCGTAAACGAGATGCTATCGGCCACCGTTGTGGCGCCCACCGCCATAGAGGCCGACGCATATGCCACCCTCATGATGATATCGGGCCTTGAAAAGAGCAAGAAGATACTGGCCAGAAACCGCAAGCTCGCCGCCTACATCGTCTACTCCGACCCCGAAGGCAACATGAGAGTGTTCATAAGCGACAACATGCAGCCCCGCATTGAGAGATAGCCGCATCCATGAGCCTGCACTGCCTGCGCACAAAGTCAAGACTGCGCAGGCACATGCCACACCATAATAAATAAGATGTCATGAAGAGAGTCTGTTTCATATACAACCCTATGTCGGGCGAGAAAAAGGCGCGCACGCACCTCGACTACATAGTCAAGTGCTACCAAAAGCACGGCTACCTGCTCGACCTTTACCGCATAGGCCGCGACTCAGACATAGACGGCGTCATGTCTGAGCTGACCCCCGACCACCAACGCATACTGGCGGCAGGTGGCGACGGCACCATCAACACCGTTGTCGGAGCCATGAAACGCACCGGCACAGATTTGCCGCTGGCCGTGCTCCCCACAGGCACGGCAAACGACTTCGCCGCCATGCTCGGCTACTCCACCAACCTCAAAGAGGCCATAAAGCAGAGCGCCTCTGGCATAGAGCGCAGTGTCGACATAGGCAAATGCGGCGACCGGTATTTCGTCAACGTGCTCAGCGCAGGACTCTTCACCGACATATCGCAGAAGACGCCCACCGTTCTGAAAAACACCTTCGGCAAGATAGCCTATTACCTCACCTCGTCAATAAACTCACTGCACGAGCTGCCAAAGTTCAAACCCATACACATAGACATAGAGTCTGAACAAGAGCGGTTTGACGGACAGTCGGTGGTCTTCTTCGTCTTCAACGGACGCACCGCCGGCAACATGAAGCTGGCATACCGCTCAGACATAGACGACGGACTGCTCGACGTCATAGTGGTGAAGGCCGACCGCATAGGCGACACCCTGCGCACCGTCTTGCACGTGCTCTCGCAACAGATAGCCGACGTTAACACCGGCTATCCCAAAGGAGTGCTCTATTTCCAGACCCGCTCGCTCAAGCTGTCGGGCAGAGAGCCTGTCGTCGTCGACATTGACGGAGAAACAGGCCCCGAAACCCCTTTCGAGATAACATGCCTGCCCAAAGACCTGCGGGTGATAGTGCCCGAGGGTTCTTTCTCTCCTCTGTCCCTGCCGACACACTAACACATACCTTATATATAAAGGTGTCGCCTTGCGTGAGTGTCGTTTCACGCAAGGCGACATTTTATATCTGCATCACCTAATCGGACTACTCGTCTTCGGCAGCATACACCGCCTCGATGTCTATCAGGTGAACGACCATCTGACAAACATCTCCGTTCTTGTCAACCCCCCAATAGACAGGATATACGCCGTCGCCGAAGCCAGTACTGAAAATAGGCATGTGATAATCGGTTCCCGGCACCTGAAAATTCAGCCAATCGCCATATGCGCACTGATATTCCGGATGTTTGCGATAATTTTCTTTAAACAAGGCTTTAAAACAGGCCTCGTAAATGTCACCGCCCTTATGGCTCTCATTCCACCCGTTATACCACTTGCAGTAAGCGTCATAGACCTTCTTGTCGTAAACGGCTCCCATTGCGGCATCGACACCGAAACCGAAGTAACCGCCATCGTCCAACAGGCTCAGATCCTCTTCTCCGGTCAACGCCATACGAAACTCAACGGCCCTCTCTCGGGTGAAGCGCAA
This sequence comes from Rikenellaceae bacterium, assembly GCA_029068395.1. GTDB lineage: Bacteria > Bacteroidota > Bacteroidia > Bacteroidales > Rikenellaceae > CASDZP01. Next base: position 8,105 of record JAIECQ010000158.1, on the reverse strand, counting down.
ACGTACTGCCGCATAGCGGTCCGGGTCGACACCGTCCGATTTGACAACGCAAAGCTCGGCTCTATATCGACCGACAGGCACCTTTTGTATGTACGGACGGCGCTCTTCGTCGATAAAAAACTCAAACGGGTCGGACGCCACCACGCTGCCGGTGGGAAAATCGCACACTCCCATATCTATCACCGTCAACGACTTGCCCTCTATCTCGCCCTGCTCGAAATAGGCATTAAAATCGATGGTGCTAACCGTCTTGTGCCTTACCTCCTCATAGGTCTCCACCCAGGCACTGTTGTCTATGGCATTCATATCTTCCTTCCCTGTTTTACTCTGCTATATCTTGGCCAGACCGCCCTCGCTGGTCTCTTTATATAACGATGGCAGATCGTGCCCCGTCTGCTTCATCACCTCCACCACGCGGTCAAAGCTCACCGAGTGGGTGCCGTCAGAAAATGTGGCGTATATGTTGGCGTCAAATGCCCGGGCGGCGGCATAGGCGTTACGCTCTATGCAGGGTATCTGCACAAGTCCGCACACGGGGTCGCACGTCAGCCCCAGGTGATGCTCCAGCCCCATCTCGGCGGCATACTCTATCTGCGACGGAGTGCCCCCGAACAGCTGACACGCCGCCGCCGAAGCCATGGCGCAGGCCACGCCCACCTCGCCCTGACACCCCACCTCGGCACCCGATATGGAGGCGTTGGTCTTGACCACATTGCCGAACAACCCGGCTGTCGCAAGGGCCCGCAGTATGCGTTTGTCGCTAAAATCCTTGATGGTGGCCAGACGATAAAGCACCGCAGGTATCACACCGCACGACCCGCATGTGGGAGCGGTCACTATCACACCGCCCGCGGCATTCTCCTCAGAGGTGGCCAAGGCATACGAGTATAGAAGACCTCTGTTTTTCATGGAGCCGACAAAGCTGCTGGCCTTTATATAATAAGATGCCGCCTTGCGACACACTCCCAAACCGCCGGGCAGGGCGCCCTCGGCCTCCAGTCCCCGCTTTATGGCCGCCTGCATGGTGGCCCACACCTCAGCCAGATAGTCCCATATCACATCACCCTCATACTTATGCACATACTCCCAATATGAGGTACCGTTGGCTATGCACCACTCCTGTATCTCGGCAATGGTCGACATGGGATATACATCATCGACCGAGCGATCTTCGTTCTCTTCGGCCAGTTTGCCGCCGCCGACGCTGAACACCGTCCACTCGTCTATCTTGTATCCCTCTTTATAACCTTCAAAACGCATGCCGTTGGGATGAAAGGGCAGAAACACCTTGGGCTGCCACACTATCTCCACACGTCCGCGACTCTCCAGCACCTCTTCTATGGCCCTGTCAGTCATGTGACCCTTGCCCGTGGCGGCCAGGCTGCCGTAAAGCGTCACCACAAACCTGTCGGCCCCTGCGGCCCTATCTGAAAACATGGCAGCCGCCTTGCGCGGACCCATGGTATGACTGCTCGAAGGGCCGTGCCCGATACGATATATCTCCCTTAGTGATTCCATCTCTTATCTCTGTTTCGGTTACAATCAATCTATAGCCACCCCGGGCCACTGCCGGCCGATACAGGCAGAAAACAGCCGGCATGACACATACTTAAAACGCCTCCGTCATGTTAAGATAAAACTGCACTCCCTTGGTCCCCTGCGCCTTGCCTATGTCGAAACGGAAGTTTTTCCTCGGCTGAATCTGCACCCTCACCCCGACACCGTAGTTGAGCTTCCAACGCGTCCACTCCGACGGATTGTCGCCTATGGTTCCCACTCCGACCCAGCCGACCACCCCCAGCTTTGACAGCAAGCTGCCGCGACGGTAATCGGACATGGTGCCGAACATGTGACGATACTCCACAATAGAGTAAGCCATAGACCTGTCACGATACTTACCCATCAGATAACCGCGCAAATCGGACGGAGAACCGAAAGACGGCAGCTCGGTAAAGGGTATGTCGCCGAAACCTATCTGCGTCCTGACCGTCCAGGCCAATATGGCGCGCATCCACAATGGCCGGTACTGGCGATACTCCATATCTATCAGCTGATAATTGTACGACCCGCCCAAATACCTGCCATACACCTTGCCCGACCATCCGAGCAGCATGCCTTTGTTTGGCGTGGCCACATCATCGCGGGTGTCATACTGCAAAAGCGCACCCAACCCTATGTTGGTATATTTGTCTCTAAAGCGTATCTTGTACGGATCGGCCGCCATCACCGGATTGATGTTCCACGATCGCGAATAATTGATGTCGACAATGCCGCCGGCATAAAAGCGAGGCTTGACCTCCCACACCAACCGCGGATTGAACACCACGTTCTCTTTGTGGAACTTTGTGGTCAGATCGCCTTTTGCGGTCTTCTCGATAGTGGCAAAACCCTTGCCGTAATAGTGGCTCGGCTCGTTGCGATAGCTGTAATTGACATATATGCGAAACCTGTTGGCATTGAAAAAGAATGTGCCCGCACCCGCCACCATCATCGTACCGTTCAACGATATATTGAAGCCCACAGGCAGAAACGAACGTTGAGAGAGGGTGTCTTTCCTGTTCATACGGAAAGAGGCCAGAACGGCACCGCCTATGCCCAGCGATGCCTCGGGGGTGTATGAAGGACCGGCAAACGGACTGATCCAGAAGTTTTTGTTAGCACGTATCGAATCTCTGCGTTGCGCGCGCAGATATGCTTTTTGCTGACGTGGTGACAGCGAGTCGAACGGGTAAGGCTCGACCCCCGTAAGGTCATAGGCTCCTGTGGCCTTGGGACGCGTGCCTCTTACTGCCAGAGAGTCACTCCTCAGCTGGCAGCACAAGCCTGAAGATGCGGCATACGACACATTCGATATTGCAGTCCAAAGCAAAACGAACAATGCCGATATGACATAAAACAGCTTTTTCATATCGGCAAAGATATTAAAATTTCGGGACTTTGCTTGCGACAGCTATTTTCCGGCAACCATTTGGACTATTCTCCCTCCCGCTGCCTTTACCTGCGTTTTTACGTCCCGGCACATTACCACTCTATCGCCTCAAGGCCCCGTGCGGTCAGATAATCATTGGCCTTCTTGAAATGTCCGCACCCGAAAAACCCGTTATGCGCCGACAGCGGCGACGGATGGGCGCACTCAAGCACAAGATTTGCGCTTCGGTCTATCACGGCACCCTTGCGCCGCGCATAAGCACCCCACAACATATAGACAATGCCGTTGCGCTGGGTGTTGAGCCTGCCAACCACAGCATCGGTAAAACGCTCCCAGCCGTGTCCCGAGTGCGATGCCGCCTGCGATGCACGCACCGTGAGCACCGCATTCAGAAGCAACACCCCCTGGTCGGCCCACCTGTCGAGATTGCCGCTTTCAGGACGCGGCGTGCCGAATTCGCTCTCTATCTCTTTGAATATGTTAAGCAACGAAGGGGGAAACGGCACCCCGTCAGACACCGAGAAGCATAGACCGTTTGCCTGTCCCGGACCATGATAGGGGTCTTGACCTATTATGACCACCTTTATATTATCGGGGTCACACTTGTCGAAAGCCCTGAAAACATTTGCCGCCGGCGGATATACCGTCCCTGCACGATACTCGGAACGCACAAACTCGGCCAGCTCTGAAAAATAGGGTTGCTCGAACTCATCGTCCAAAAGCCGTTTCCACCCCTCTGACATCCTTACATTCATAAACCTGTTGCCGCATGTGAGCGACACTGCAAAGGTAACTCATTTATCCGACACCTCCGCCACTTTTTACACTCCTCGTTTCCTCTCCGCTTTTTGATACTGAAAATTTGACGATTTGGAATTTTAGGGCTATTTTTGTAGCGAGCGTCCGCAAATGCCGCACCGCCGTCAAAAACAGATGCGCCAAAGTGCCGCAACAGACGCCTGCCGACACGACAAAACAGTTCTTACGATGATAAAGAAACTACTCTTCCTTATTTTCGCCGTCTCAACTACGGCATCATGGGCGCAAGATGCGGCCGATTACGTCAACCCTTTCATAGGCACCTCCAATTACGGAGTGACCATGCCCGGCCCCGTCGTCCCCATGGGCATGGTGTCGATGGCGCCATACAACACCTTCGGCATGCCCGAACACAGAATACAGACCGACGCCGGCTGGTGCTCGACCCCGTTCGTATATGAAAACAAATATATCGCCGGCTTCACCAATGTCAACCTCAGCGGCGTTGGCTGTCCCGATTTCGGGTCGTTGCTTCTGATGCCCACCACCGGCGAGCTTAAAGTCGAGGCCAAAGAATATTGCTCGGAACTTGGCAACCAGCATGCCGAAGCGGGATATTACTCTGCCGACATAACCCGTTACGGCGTCAAGGCCGAGATGACCGCCACCGAGCGCACGTCGCTCTCGCGTTACACCTACCCGGCAGGCACCTCCAACCTGCTCTTCAACATAGGGCTGGGCCTTACCAACGAGTCGGGCGGCATGGCCCGCATAGTCTCAGACCGCGAGATAGAGGGCTTCAAGATAATGGGCGGCTTCTGTTACAACGAGCCGCAGTCTATAGTGCCCGTCTATTTCGTGGTGCGCCTGAGCAAGCCTGCCCAGATACGCTACTGGAAAGAGCTCGACCGTCTCAAGGGCATGCGCCACGACTGGGACATGTTCAGCGGCAAATACAAGATATACACCCTCTATCAGGGAGCCATGGCCGGCGACAACATAGGCGTGGCCTTCACCTTCCCCACCACCGAGGGCGAGCAGGTCGAAGTGAGCGTGGGCATCTCTTATGTCAGCATGGAGAACGCACGTGAAAACCTCGACAAAGAGCAGCAGGGACAAACATTCGAGAGCATCAAGAGCGCCGCACACCGCAAATGGAACGACACCCTCGGCCGCATAAAGGTAGAGGGCGGCACGGAAGACGAAAAGACGGTCTTCTACACCGCGCTGTACCATACCTACATACACCCCAACATACTCAACGACGTCAACGGCGACTATCCCTCTATGGTCGCACGCAAAACGGTCAACAGCGGCAGCCGCAACCACCTGAGCATGTTCTCGGGGTGGGATGTCTATCGCATCAACGCCGCCCTCATGTCGCTCATCGACCCGGCCCGCGGAGGCGCCATAGCCGAGTCGCTCATGGAGATGTATCGCCAGAGCGGCAACCTGCCTAAGTTTGAGGTGGCCTCGGGCGAATTTATGGTCATGGAGGGCGACCCCGCCATACCCTATCTTGCCGACCTTTACATGCGCGGCGCCATCAAAGACACAGACCCCGAAGAGCTGTATGAGGCCATGCGCAAGAACGCCTTCACCCCCGGAGCGCAAAACAGGGTAAGGCCCGACAACGACTTCTATATGGAGCACGGCTATGTGCCCTTCCTGAGCAAATACGACAGTTCGGTGTCTCAAGCCCTCGAATATTACGTCGCCGACCACGCCTTAGCCCGCATGGCCCTCTCGCTGGGCAAGACCGACGATTATAACGCCCTTATGAAGCGCGTTAACGGCTATAAGAAATATTTCGACAAAAATTACTGTCTGCTGCGTCCCGTCAATCCCGACGGCACCTTCATGGAGGGCTTCAACCCCACGGAGGGCGAGAACTTCGCACCCGTCAACGGCTTCCACGAAGGCACCTCATGGAACTATTCGTTCTATGTGCCTTACGACATCAAAGGCCTGGCCCGTCTTATGGGCGGACCCAAGAAATTTGTCGACCACCTCGACCGCTGCTTCAACGAGGGCCGCTTCGACATGACCAACGAACCCGACATGGGCTACCCATACTACTACTCTTATTTCCCCGGCAACGAGTGGCGCACCCAACAGCGGGTACGCACCCTGCTTAAAGAGCATTATAAAAACACCCCCGACGGACTCCCCGGCAACGACGACACCGGCACCATGTCAGCCTGGGCGGTATTCTCCATGATGGGCCTCTACCCCCCCGTGCCCGGCGTGCCCGAGTTTATCATCACCTCGCCCGTCTTCGACAAGGTGACAATAGAGCTTGACCCCGACTATTACCCCGCCGGCAGCCTTGTGATAGACACCCACGGCATAGCTCCCGGCAATGTATATGTCGACCGCGTGTCGGTGGCGGGCAAGACGCTCAAAGGCCGTTTCATAGACCAAAAGACGCTCACGTCGGCAAAACACATAGACATATACCTGAGCGACAAACATTAATGTTCACGACGTCCGGGTCTGTCGTCCTACTTTTCAGGCCTAACGTCAAAACGAATACAGACACAAAAACTATAAGCAATGAACAAGGTAATCTTAATGATTCTCGACGGTTACGGCAACGGCGACCACTCCAAGAGCGACGCCATTTTCAACTCTCATGCCGAATACATCGAGTCGCTAAAGAAAAAATATCCCACTTCACAGCTTCTCACCTGCGGTGAAAATGTGGGTCTTCCCGACGGACAGATGGGCAACTCGGAGGTCGGCCACCTCAACCTCGGAGCCGGCAGGGTTGTCTATCAAGACCTCGTCAAGATAAACAAGGCATGCCAAGACGGCTCCATAGCCCACAACCCGGCCATCGCCGAGGCTTTCGGCTACGCCAAGAACAACGGCAAGGCAGTGCACTTCATAGGCCTTCTCTCTGACGGCGGTGTGCACTCGCTCGACAAACACATATACAAGCTCTGCGACGTTGCCGCCTCTTACGGTCTTGAGAAGGTGTTCGTCCATGCCTTCACCGACGGCCGCGACACCGACCCCAAGAGCGGCAAGGGCTATGTCGAGGCTCTTGAAAACCACATCAAAGGCAGCAACTGCAAGATAGCCTCTATCGTTGGCCGCTATTACGCCATGGACCGCGACAAACGCTGGGACCGCGTCAAAGAGGCCTACGACGTCATGGTCGGCGGCATAGGCCGTCACGCCACCGACCCCGTGGCAGCCATGCAACAGTCATATGACGAGGGTGTCACCGACGAGTTCGTAAAACCGATAGTGTGTGTCGACAAAGACGACAGACCCGTGGGCACCATCTCTGAGGGCGACGTTGTCTTCTGCATCAACTTCCGCTCAGACCGCGGACGCGAGATAACCATGGTGCTGGCCGAAGAGAACATGCCCGACCACGGCATGAGCGTGATACCGGGCGTGCATTACCTCACCATGACCCCTTACGACGAGGGCTTCAAGAATGTCACCGTAGTATATGGCAAAGACAACATAGAAAACACACTCGGTGAGATAGTCTCCAAACACGGACTCAAACAGCTGCACATAGCCGAGACCGAGAAATATGCCCACGTCACCTTCTTCTTCAACGGCGGCCGTGAAGAGCCGTATGAGGGTGAAAGCCGCATACTGATACCCTCGCCCAAGGTTGCCACATACGACCTCAAGCCCGAGATGAGCGCCTATGAGGTTAAAGACGCGCTGGTTGCCGAGATAAAGAAAGGCGACAACAGCTTCATCTGCGTCAACTTCGCCAACGGCGACATGGTGGGCCACACCGGTGTCTATGAGGCCATCGAAAAAGCCGTACGCACCGTCAACGAATGCGCCAAAGAGGTTGTAGAGGCCGCACTGCCCATGGGTTACACCATACTCATCACCGCCGACCACGGCAACGCCGACTATGCGGTCAACCCCGACGGCTCACCCAACACGGCACACTCACTCAACCCCGTGCCGTTCATTGTGGTGTCTGATAGCATCAAGCATGTCGATAGCGGCGTACTTGCCGATGTCGCCCCCACAGTGCTCAAAATAATGGGTATAGACCAACCCGCCGAGATGACAGGCCACGCGTTGGTATAACAAACCCACGCTCCCAACAAGCGAGGCTCTCCCGGAATATCCTTTCCCAGGAGAGCCTCGCTTGCTTCTCTACTGCTCTGCCTTATGCTTTACTGTACTACCCGCTATGCTTTGCCGCCCTCCTGTTATGACTTCTGTTTTGCTCCCGCGTTTTTCCGCGAGCGTCATGCCCCTGTTGAATACCTTTCAGGCATCAACCCAAGGGCCAAAAACGAAAGATAGGGGTAAAGGTGTGAGACGCATGTCGAAACACCTTTATACCATAGTTTCGTACTTATGTTCTTAGTTGTTCCTCAAACATATCAAAACGGGGTCCGTGACCCCTCCCCCGGAAGGGCCGCCG
>JAIECQ010000157.1 GCA_029068395.1 Rikenellaceae bacterium | reverse complement strand
GCGTTGTGTCCGCTAAATATTAATACTTTGGTTCTTTGATTTCTTTGATTCTTCCCCGAGGGCTTGCGTAAGGGGTTGTGGGCCGGCACTGGCTGGTGGTCAGCTGTGCATACTTATTTCTTAGTTTGTTCCTCAAAAATATCAAAAGGGGGCCTGTGACCCCTCCGTGACCCCTCCCCGGAAGGGCTACCGGAGGCAGTGCCGGCAAACCAGCACTGCCGTCAAAGCATCCACGGCAGTGGCGTCATGACAATAGGTTATGAGGTCGTTGTATTTCTAAGCCAAAAGCGGTAACTTTGTTGCGTTAACGATAAAAGATATTACGATGGATGCTGTGTCTGACGCTTCGAGAGAGCGAGATGAGTTTTACATGTGGCGGTGCATTGAGCTGGCGCGGCGAGGTCGCAATTATGTCAAGACCAATCCTATGGTTGGTTCTGTTATTGTGTGTGGCGACACTGTCATAGGAGAGGGCTACCATGAGGCATTTGGTGGTGCCCATGCCGAGGTCAACGCTGTGGCGTCGGTGTCGGAGCAGAACAAGAAATACCTGCCCATGTCGACGTTATATGTCAATCTTGAGCCGTGCGCCCATTTCGGCAAGACGCCGCCATGCTCGTCGATGATTGTGCGCATGGGCATAAAGCGTGTGGTGATAGGCATACGCGATCCATTCGATAAGGTTGACGGCAAGGGCATAGAGGAGTTGCGCGGGGGGGGCGTCGAGGTGGTCACCAACGTGCTTGAGCATGAATGCCGCCACCTTAACCGCCGCACCGCCGTATACAACAGTCGCCGTCGTCCTTATGTCATACTCAAATGGGCGCAGACCATGGATGGCTATATCGACACCAACAGGAGCATAGAACAGCCGCCGCCCTGGCTTACGGGCGCAAGGTGTCGCCGTCTGGTCCACAAGTGGCGTTCGCAAGAGGGGGCTGTCTTGGTCGGCACCACAACGGTACATCGTGACAACCCGCAGCTCACGGTGCGGGCATGGGATGGTCCTGCCCCTCTTAGGGTGACCCTCGACAGGCAGGGCATACTACCCGTAACAGGCAGGATATTTGACAGTCAGGCCGACACCCTGTTGTTCACATCGCAGCGTAACCTCGCCAGAGTGGAGTCGTCACTGCCCGCCGATAGTCGCACTTCATGTCTTGCCCTCGACTTCGGAGCTGACATCGTGTCGCAGGTGCTGTCGGCACTCTATGACAGAGGCGTGACATCGCTGATAGTGGAAGGCGGAGCCTCCATCTTGAAGTCCTTTATCGACGCCCACTGTTATGACGAAATGAGGGTGTTCGTCTCGCCGATGGTACTAAGCCAACTGCCATTCGGGTACACCGGAGGAGTCAAGGCTCCACAGATACCCGACTCTATATTTCAACGCATATCAGTGATAGACGGCGTACTGGTTAAGACCCTCTTGACAAAATATTACGAATAAACCCACACTATCCCTCCCTCATTGCTGCTACCGCCGTGTTGCAGCCACGGCCCGGTATTGTATTGCTGGCACTGCCTCCGGCGGCCCTTCCGGGGGAGGGGTCACGGACCCCGTTTTGATATTTTTGAGGAACAACTAAGGCGGAAGTACGGATAATACGATAAAGGCGTTTCGACTATCGTCTCACACCTTTATCGCATTATCCGTTTTTGGCCCTTGGGTTGAGTGCCTGAAAGAATTTCAACAGGGGCATGACGCTCGGCAGAAAGGGTACGGAAGCAAAACAGAAACAATAACAGCAGGGCAGCAACCATAAGCCGCACAGCCGTAACCACCGGCACAGCGGAGAGCGCCCCGGGGCCTGCGGAGGGCACAGCATGAAAATGACGAGCATCACCGCCGTCACTAATTCACAGCCCTACATATTATTCACCGATATGCGGCCCTCCGTGGGGAGAGGCTCCGGGCCGCTCGGGACTCGTTGCCTCGTCCCGGACACAAGGAATTTTTGCTTACGGCATACTTCGTAATGCCGGGAATAAGGAATAGTGTGCGGTTTTCGTTCCTCAGACCGCGGTGTCGGGTTGCCTTAATTGATATAGTTATTTACTGCTGTTTTCATTCCTTGATCTCTCATTTCTTTTGCTTTTATTCCCTTGGTGGTTGTAGGCCGACCGCAGGTCGGCCTCATCGGCGTGGAGGTCGAGGACGTGATAATGGTCTGGCGTGGTGAGTGACAAAGACGTGCGACACCTTGGGTTGGCAGGTACGTCCCTTTAGCGTGAAGGAGCTACGGGCCGAGCCTGCGGAGGAAAGCGTGAAAGTGACGCGCATAACCGCCGTGACTTAGTCACTGCCTGTAATTGCGTGGCGGGGTTACGGGCCTCCGCGGGGGGAGGCGAGGCCCGTTGCGGCTCGTACCTCGCCGCCCTGCCGGCTCCAAGCTTGCCGGCACAAAAAACATGCGGTGTAAAGCATGCCGGGCAAAACTTACCAAGACAAAACCACCTAACCCCAAAACTCTATCGCCCAAACAATAACAACCTCTCTAATTCCGTGGAGTTTCCCGCTGTCGGTTACCGCTACTACTCGGACGGTACGTTGACCAATGCGGGTGCGTGGGGAGACTATTGGTCGTCAGTTGCCAATGGTTCTAGCTACGCGTACAACCTGTACTTCAGTAGCAGTGCTTTGACCGTGGGCAATGGCAACCTTAAGCGTTACGGTTATAGCGTGCGTTGTGTCCGCTAAATATTAATACTTTGGTTCTTTGATTTCTTTGATTCTTCCCCGAGGGCTTGCGTAAGAGGTTGTGAACCGGAGCCGGCTGCTGGTTCAGTTGTGCGTGCTTTTGCTGCACTGCCCGCTATGCTTTGCCGCCCTGCTGTTATTGTTTCTGTTTTGCTTCCGCGTTTTTCCGCGAGATGTCCTGCCCCTGTTGAATATCCTTCAGGCACTCAGCCCAAGGGCCAAAAACGAAAGATATGGATAAAGGTGAGAGACGATAGTCGAACGCCTTTATCCATATCTTTCGTACTTCTGTTCTTAGTTGTTCCTCAAACATATCAAAACGGGGTCCGTGACCCCTCCCCCGGAAGGGCCGCCGGAGGCAGTTCCAGTAATACGTAACGGCAGTTCCAGCAAAATAACAGCAGTATTATCCGCAGTTAGCGCAAAACGGCAGTTCCACAAGCCGTTAACCGGAGCCCAGTCATACTGCTGGTGTCATATCTCCACCAGGTGGTTTTTGATGGCGAATACGACGAGGTTGGCGGTGTTTTTGCAGTTTGTCTTGGCTAATATGTTGGCCCTGTGCTTGTCGACGGTGCGTTTGGATATGAAGAGTTCGTCGCCTATCTCTTGGTTGGACAGGCCTTTGCATATCAGCACGAGTATTTCGAGCTCGCGTTGTGACAGTATCTCGCCGCCGCTCACTATTGCCGACGACACTGTAGAGCGCAGGTTGCTCACGAGGTTGACAAGGAGTTCTTGCGAGAAATAGGTGCCGCCGCCCGATACGCTCTCCATGGCATCGACCACCTCTTGTATGTCTGAGTTTTTGAGCACGAAGCCCTTGACGCCCAGTGATACCATCTTGAAGTAATAGTCCTCTTCGCCATACATAGATAGGGTTATTATGGGCAGATGAGGATATCGGGACAGGGCTATCTGGGCGGCCTCTATGCCATCCATCTCGGGCATGCTTATGTCGAGTAGCACCACGTCGGGCAGCTGTTTGTCAATCATCTCAAGAAAACCGCGTCCGTCTGCCGCCTCTCCCATGACATGAAAGTCGGAGGTGCTGTTTATGAGCAGCTTCAACCCATTGCGGAAGAGGGTGTGGTCGTCAACTATGAGTACGCTTTTGCCGTTCACCTGATTGTCAGTTTACGCTTATACGAATAGCCACACGGGTGCCGCTTCCGGGAGAGCTGTCTATGGTCATGTCGCCTTTGAGCGAGCTTATGCGTGAGCCTATGTTAGATAATCCCATGCCACGCGAACGGTCGGCCTCGGGGTCGAAGCCGCAGCCGTTGTCGCTGACGGTAAGCTGTATGTTCTCTTTGTCTTCAAGTGTCAGGACAACATCTACGGAAGATGGGTCGGCATGTTTTATGGCGTTGTTGACAAGCTCACAGATGACGCGGTAGAGTATGGCCTCTATGTTAGAACTGAAACGTTGTCCTTTGATGTTGGTCTGAAAGTTTATCTTCAGATATGGCGGCAGGGTGAGCTTGTTGATGAAGTTGGTGACGGCACGCGACACGCCGAAGTTGTTAAGTATGTGGGGACTGATGTTGTTAGATATCTCCTTAAGGCTCTTTATGGCCTCTTCTATGGCGTAGTCGGCGTTGCGTATTATCTCACGCTTGGAGTCGTCGGGCTCCATCTTGGAGAGGGCCGACACCGAGAGCTTGACAGACGAGAGCAGCGGGCCCAGCCCGTCGTGCAGGTCTTTGGAGAACCGTATGCGCTCTTTCTCCTCGGTGCTTATGATGGTGTTGAGTATGCGCTTTTCTGTCAGTCGGCGGTTGGCGTCCATCTGGGCGATGTAATAGATGAGTTTGCGTACGTAAAATATGGCCACCACAAAACAGAGGGTGGTCATAACGCTCACCCATACGAAAAGGTCTTTAGGCAGCCTGAACTCCAGCTCGAACATATTCAAAAAGCCAAACACCAGCTGAAACAACATCAGCGTGAGGGCTATGGCAAACAAAATCCACGATGAGTTGAACTTGGTTACCTTGGTCATGCGTATGGCCATGCCCACGGCCACCATCTGAAGAAGCATCGTTATGACCAATAATATCTTTAAAACCATCTCTTTGTCTTTAAATTAATATTCATCCGTCGTTTATACCCTCTGCCGCTATTTGAAGAAAGAGGGGAAACATCCTCCCAAAGGTAAACTTTTTTTGCGTCAATTCAAATTTATCTTTAACTTGCAATAATCGTAGCCTATAATCGTTAAAATGAAAAACAGACAAAGATGAATGCTAATATATTGTGGGTTGATGACGAGATAGAGCTTTTAAAACCGCACATACTCTTCTTGCAGGGCAAGGGTTACACCGTTGACAGTTGCAACAACGGTTACGACGCCATAGAGGCCATAACCGAGTCGATATACGACCTTATCATACTCGACGAGATGATGCCCGGTCTTACAGGCCTCGAGACATTGCCGCGCATAAAGGAGATAAGGCCCGACACCCCCGTGATAATGGTCACCAAGAGCGAAGAGGAGAACATCATGGACCGTGCGGTCGGCTCCAAGATTGCCGACTATCTGATAAAGCCGGTAAACCCCAATCAGGTGTTGCTGTCGATAAAGAAGAACCTGCATGCCGACAGGCTCGTCAGTCAGACCAACACCTCCGATTACCGCGAGCAGTTCACCCAGATAAACTCGCTCTTCTCACAGGCCGACACCTTCGACGACTGGACCGTGATATACAAAAAGCTGGTGGGGTGGGATGTCGAACTTTCAGAGAGTAGCGACAAAAGCATGCACGAGGTATTGGCATATCAGAAGATAGAGGCCAACAACGAGTATGCCAAGTTTATAAAGCACAACTATCAGGAGTGGTTTAAAGACAAGACCCTGAGCCGACCCATCATGTCGCACACGCTCATGCGCAACAAGGTCTTCCCCCTTATGGACAAGCATCGCAAGGTCACATTCATGCTTATAGACAACTTCCGCTATGACCAGTGGCTCATGATACGCTCTCTGATGCGCGGTTTTTGCGATGTGGTGTCAGAAGAGTTTTATTGCAGCATTCTGCCAACCGCCACCCAGTATGCGCGCAACGCCCTCTTTGCCGGGCTAACACCCCTGGCCATAGAGAAGATAATGCCCGACCTGTGGCTCAACGACAACGAAGAGGGAGGCAAAAACAGATATGAAGAGGAGTTCTTGCGCCGTCAGCTCCAGTCGTTCGGACGCAACTGCAAGATGACCTTCGACAAGCTGGCACGTCCCGACTCAGGCAAGAAACTGCTCGACAATCTCGACAGACTATACTCCAGCGACCTGTCTGTGATAGTTTACAACTTCCTCGACATATTGTCGCATGCCCGCACCGACACCGAGATAATACGCGAGCTGGCCGAAAATGAGGTGGCCTTCAGGTCGCTGACACGCTCGTGGTTCGAGCACTCCGACCTGCTGGCCATAATGCGACACCTGTCTGACAAGGGACACACCCTCGTGATAACATCCGACCACGGCACCAAGCATGTCGATAACCCCGTGCGCATACTCGGCGACCGCGAGACCAGCCCCAACCTGCGTTACAAGACAGGACGCAACCTCGACTATAACCCCAAACATGTGTTCGAGATAACAGAACCGGAAAAAGTGCATCTGCCAAAGTCTAACATAACGTCAACATATGTGTTCGCCACAGGAAGCGATTTCCTCGTATATCCCAATAACTATAACCACTATGTCAGGTATTACAAAAATACCTTTCAGCACGGCGGCGTATCTATGGAAGAGATGATGGTCCCATTCATCGTACTGACTCCTAAACGAATATGAATGCCGGTGACGGTTTGCAGTCACGTCCGGTGATGGCTTGCGGTCACTGCCGGTGATGACTTGCGTCACGGCTGGTGATGGTTTGCTGGCACTGCCTCCGGCGGCCCTTCCGGGGGAGGGGTCGCGGACCCCGTTTTGATATTTTTGAGGAACAACTAAGCGGATAAGTACGGATAATGTGATAAAGGTGTTTCGACTATCGTCTCACACCTTTATCGCATTATCCGTTTTTGGCCCTTGGGTTTTGTACCTGAGAAATATTCAACATGGGCAGGACACTCGACGGAAAGGGTGCGGAAACAAAACAGTAAACATAACAGCAGCACAGCCGCAACCACCGGCACAGCGGAGAGCGACCCGGGGCCTGCGGAGGGCACAGCATGAAAGTGAAGAGCATCACTGCCGTGACTTAGTCACCGCCCTACATATTATTCACCGATATGCGGCCCTCCGTTGGGCGGAGGCTCCGGGCCGCTCGGGCTTCGTTCCTCAGCCCGGTCATAAGGAGTTTTTGCTTACGGCATACTTCGTAATGCCGGTGATAAGGAATAGTGTGCGGTTTCGTTTCGCTCAGACCGCGGTGCCGGGTTGCCTTAATTGCTATAGCTATTTACTGCTATTCTCATTTCTTTTGCTTTCATCTCCGTGGTGGTTGTGGGCCGACCTGCGGTCGGCCTCATCGGCGTGGAGGTCGATGGCGTGATGATGGTCTGGCGTGGTGAGTGACAAAGACGTGCGGCACTTTGGGTTGGCCGGTAGATGCCTTTGGCGTGAAGGAGCCACGGGCCGAGCCTGCGGGGGCAAAGCGGGGAAGTGACGCGCATCACCGCCGTGACTTAGTCACTGCCTATAATTACTTGGCGGGGTTACGGGCCTCCGCGGGGGGAGGGTCGGCCCGTTGCGGCTCGTCCCTCGCCGCCCTGCCGGTGCGGAAGACTGCCGGGACAGAAACAACCTGTGCAAAAGTCCCGCAAAAGCATCTCGGTTAAATGAAAGTGTGCGGTTTCGTTACACTCAGACCGTGCATGCCTCAGCCGCCCTGCCGGCACGGAAGCCTGCCGGCGCAAAAGCCATGCGGTGCAGCAAAACCCTGCCGGGCAAAGCCATGAGTTACAAACCCTGACGAAACGGCCACGCACCTGCCAAACAGGCCTCCGGCGGCGCTACTTTCGCCACCAAGCTGCCCTCTGAGTGCGGCGCCGGTACTCGTGCAGAGTCACACGGTAAGTTCTACCAGTGGGGCATTAATGTGGCGTGGAACACCACGGGGTCATCGGCCGCGGGTGCTACACCAAGCGGCTCATGGAACACGTCGACTTACCCTACCAACTGGAATACTCATCCATGCCATGACGGTTACCGTCTGCCAACCAATACAGAGTTTCAGAATCTGATAGATAATTGCACACGCACAAACGGCGGAGGATGGTCTTCTTCTGATTACGGATATATTACCTTGACGTTAAAGACAGACTCGTCTAAGAAATTGGAGTTTCCCGCTGTCGGTTGGCGCTACGACGACTCGTCCGGTACGTTGTACAACGCGGGTACGCTCGGACACTATTGGTCGTCAGTTGCGGATGGTTCTGGCAACGCGTACAACCTGTGGTTCAATAGCAGTGATTTGAGCGTGAGCAATGGCCGCAGTAAGCGTAACGGTTTTAGCGTGCGTTGTGTCCGCCAATGATTAATTCTTTGGTTCTTTGATTTCTTTGATTCTTACCAGAGGGGGGCATGAATCCTTTCTGATAGTCTGCGGAGCGAAAACTTGCCAGGGCATAAAGTTGGCGTGGGGCGTTAGTGCGTGAGGTGTTACGGCGGCGGCGTTATGGTTTGCTTGCTGTGCTTGTCATTTGCCGGCCTGCCCGCAAACAATAAACGGCAGTGACTGCAAAAAATCTCTCCCCTTATATGCAAGGGGAGAGATTTGAAAAGAGTTTGTTATGTTGTGGTGGGTTGTTATGCTCAGATGCCGCTTATCTGTGATGCGAATTCTTTCCATCCATTGGCGCTCTTATACTTGTCAACGCTTGCGGCCGGCACTTTTATAGATACATTGGCAGAGGGAGGCACCATTATGGAATATGCAGATGGGGGATTGGTGGCATTGCATGTCACTTGAGTAAGGTTGGTGCAGTTCTGAAACACAAATCCGCTTATGTCGGTCACTTTGTCGGGAATGGTTATGGAGCTGATGCTGCAACCGTAAAAGGCGCTGCGGCCAATGGTGGTTATATTCGCAGGCAGGGTTATTTCAGCAAGAGAGGAGCAGTTATAGAATGCCTCCGTACCGATGGCGGTGATATTGTTGTTGAGTGTGACTTTATTTAGTTTTTTGCACCTCTTGAACATGTCGGCTTCGACAATTGTTATCCCCGGCAGGGATGCTTCTGTAAGCTCGGCGCATATCGAGAAGGCTCCGTTGCCGATTGTTGTGACGCTTGCAGGCAAAATTGCCGATTTTATTTTAGTGCCGGAAAAGGCGTCGGCACCTATCGTTTTTGTGCCGTCGACAATAACGGCCTCGGTAAGGTTGCTGCAAGAGAAGAATGCCTTGTCGGCAATGGTGACAACGCTACCGGGTATGCTTATCTTCTCTATGCCGCTGCCCGAGAATGCCTCCTCGTTTATGGCGGTGACAGTGGCGGGTATGACTATCTCTTTTAATGACCTGCAACCGCTGAAAAGCGATCTGTTGATCACGGCAAGCTGTGCGGGGAGCGTTATTTGGCTCAGCTTGTTGCAATCTTTGAAGGCCGCCTCTTCTATTTTGCTGACATTACCAAAGTCTATGGAGGTG
This sequence comes from Rikenellaceae bacterium, assembly GCA_029068395.1. GTDB lineage: Bacteria > Bacteroidota > Bacteroidia > Bacteroidales > Rikenellaceae > CASDZP01. The sequence continues at coordinate 6,851 of JAIECQ010000157.1, read as the reverse complement.
ATGTTTTCGCAGCCGTTGAAAGTGTTGCTCTCTATCAGCTTTACCTTGTCTGGTATTTCTATGTTTTTGAGATTGGTGCACCCATAGAAGCTCCACTCTTTCAAAGAATCCAATCCCTTAGGCAGAGTTATGTTGTTGATGCCCGATTTTGCGAAAGCCATTTTGCCTATCTTCTTCACGTTGTCGGGCATAGTGATGGTTTTGAGAGCGGTGCAGTTGAAAAATGCCGAGTCGCCGACTATTTCAACTCCTTGCGGAAGAGATATGCCGGTGATGGTTTTGCAATTTCGAAAGGCATTGATGCCGATGGTTTTGACTTCGCCCTCAAACTCAAGCACTCCGTTGGTGCCGTTGCGCAGATTGGCCATCAAAGGTGTGTCGAAAGCGTCCTTGTCAAATGTTATCTTCTCGCTTGAGGTGTAAAGAATACGGTTAGGGGCGGCAGTGGGAAGTTCGACAACCTGCTCGTCTTGCTCTTCGCCATCAGACTTGGCGCAGCCGAACAGAAGACCGGTTAAGGCAACAAGGAAGAAAATCTTTTTCATGATAAACAGAAATTTTCTATCCGCACCTCGATAGTGATTATCTAAAATAGGAAAAGCGTGGTGCTGAAAGCCTATTTTAGATGACCCGGTCCTAGGAAAACCTTTTAGCATAAAATAAGCAACAGCCCACGCTTATATTCACAGGCGATATGAATATAACGTGAAGAGGAGGTCTGCTTATTCTCTGCTTGGCGAATTTCCTAGGTTCGGTCATCGAGAATAAACTTACACTTTCCGTGTTTGTCAGTATGTTACAAAGACAAAGATATGAAGATAATCGGAAAATGCAAAATAAACAGTCTCCTTTGGCTGTTGCTCGCTGCAAATTTCGGCAAAAGGTTTTGTAAAATCAATATTGAAAAGTATGAATGTTAGTTTTATATTGCCAGAGTCTTATGTCCTATCCCCTGTTGTTGTGTCTCATTTGGCAAATAAATGCGGCAATGCCGGCATAAAGGAGGCGGTTTCTTTAAAAGAAGCAGCGGTTTCCCGATTACGGAAAACCGCTGTTTGTTGACCCATCAAGACTCGAACTTGAAACGACAGAACCAAAATCTGCTGTGTTACCATTACACCATGGGTCAATTCCGGCCACAAAGATAACACATATTTTGTATAATCAAAAATATCTCCCGAAAAACTCCGGACAATAAGAAAGGTGCCGGTGCCGGGAGCGATGAGCCTAAAGGGGTAAAATCAAAAAAGGCAGAATCGGTCTCAATCTCTTGGCATTCGACACATCGCGGAGCATCGAAGTGACAAGCCCGGTCACCATGCACCCTGGGATTGAGGAAAAATAGAAAGAAATTGCCTCTGTTCCCGAAAGCATTGCATTGTCACGGCAGGTATTCTGACTTACCACCCTTGCTTCCGCCTTCCCATCCTAAGACAGTGGCTCGAGAGCGTTGAAGCTTGGTTTTGTGTGGCTCACAGCAGCGGGTACTGTCCGCGAATCGCACGCGGTTCCCTCTTTTCGTCTTGCCTTGAGAAAGAGTGTATCACATGGCAAAAACCGTAACACCACAAAGGTAATAAAAAAAACTTCTCGTCGCACATAAAACCATTCCGACGCAGACACATAATATGCAAAAACGATATACTAAGGCTTTGAGGACGACATATTTTTTCAACATCTTTTCGACACCTACGAGGAATGTCTTGAAAACAGTCCGTCAGCCCAGATGTCGCTGATGAAAACCCTAAGACAGACAACAATATTATTACGGCCTGTAACGTTGTTTAACATAACGGCCGGCAATCGGGACGCCCGCAGATGAGGATAGCCGATATTATCCGAAAAATAATTACTTTTACGCAAAATTCAGGTATATGAAATTGAAAAAGACACTCCTCATACTCGTGCTGGCAGTTGCCGCACAGCCTCTCTTTGCCCGTCATATCATCAACTTCAATAAAGGGTGGCGGTTTACCAATAAGCCCATCCTCGACAATAATATGGCCGATATAACCCTGCCTCACTCATGGAACGGTGATAATAAGGGGGTCACCTATTTCGGCACCGGCTCTTACCTCAAAGAGATAACCATACCTCAGGAGTGGGCTCACGACAAACGCCTTTATCTGCGTGTCGGCGCCGCCTCCAACACAGCCACCCTTCTGGTCAACGGCCGTTATGTAGGCGGCCACCGCGGGGGCTTCACCTCTTTTACGTTCGATATAACGCCATTTGTCAACTTCGGCGTCTCCAACTCCATATTGCTGATGGTCAACAACTCTCCCCAGACCGATGTCATACCCCTGCCTGTGGACGGCAGCTTCTATGGGGGGCTTTACCGCGACTGCGAGCTGATAGTAACCGGTCCCAATCACATAAAGATGACCGACACCGGCAGTGACGGCGTGGTGATAAGGCCCACCTTGGTAAACGCCTCCGCCGCCGAGCTTGAGTCTGATGTCTTATTGGAGGGTAACCCCGGCAGCACCATTACCGTCAGGATAGAGATACGCGACCCCGAGACCGATGAGACGGTTGCCTCTGCCACTTCGCGGGCCACCATCGGCGACAAGGGCGAGGGACAGGCAGTCATGCCGCTCTCTTTCGGCAGTCCCAAGCTGTGGGGCGGCATATACGACCCGTTCATGTATGATGTCGTCGTTGTGGCCACCGACCAGGACGGTGTCGTCGACCGACTGACCTCACGTCTGGGTCTGCGCACGGTGGGTGTCGACCGCAACAAGGGTTTCATGCTCAACGGCAAGCCCTACAAGCTGCGTGGGGTGGTGTTGCACGGCGACAGGAGCGATGTGGGCGCTGCCATCAGCCATAAGGAGATGGAAGAGGACGTGCGCATGATACTCGACATGGGTGCCAATGCCATACGTCTGCCTGACGGACCTCTCGATCCATATTTCTATGATCTGTGCGACACTTACGGCCTGGTGGTATGGAGCGATCTGCCCCTCAACTCGGGCGACGGCCACACCGGCAAAGGCTTCATCGACTCATACTCATTCAAAGACAACGCCATACAGCAGCTTGAAGAGATGATAACCCAGCTCTACGACCATCCCTCGGCCGTTATGTGGGGCATCTTCGGAGGTCTGCGCACCGGCGGCGACAACCCCCTGTTCTTCCTCGCAGAGCTTAACGATTACGCCAAAAAGCTGTCGCCCGACCGGCTGACAGTCTCGTCGTCGATAGAAGACGGCGCCATAAACGAGATAACCGACCTCATATCGTGGGACCAGTATTTCGGATGGAACAGCGGTGACATTGCCGACTATCTCAAATGGGCCGACCAGTTCAGAAGCGGATGGCGCAATCTCATGCCCGGACTCAGCGAATATGGTGCCGGCGGCGACATCGGCGACCAGTCTGACGACATAGCGGTGCGGGCCTCATCGTCATTCCACCCCGAGTCATATCAGGCCCTTTTCCACGAGCAATATGCCGACATGATAGACAAGACGCCCTATTTCTGGGGCACCTTCATAAACGCCATGTTCGATTACGGACGTCCGCGTTACGCCCCCACCGACAGGGCAGAGAGCGACATGGGGCTGGTCACCTTTGACAGGCACACCCCCAAAGATGCCTATTACGTATATAAAGCTCTTTGGAGTAAAGAGCCTTTCCTGCATATCGCCGGACGACGAAACGACAAGGTCAGCGGCACCAAGCGGCAGATAAAGGTATATACCAACACCCCCGAGGCGGAACTTTTCGTCAACGGCAAGTCGGCAGGTAAGCGTGCTGTCAACCGCGGACGTGCCGCATGGGACATAACGCTGTTGCCCGGAGTAAATAAAATCAGTGCAAAAAGCGGCGACCTGGCCGATGAAATAACGATACACTCTTTCAGCGACATTCTCGACACATACGAGCCAACTGTCGCCAAAGGCAAGAAATAACGACAAAGCTCCCCTGCGACAAACACGCAGGGGAGTTTTTTATCACATCAGCCTGCATGCAACACCTTACGGAGAGTCTTCCCACTGCCATTCTCATCGGGTCTTGATATTTCACGACAAAAGGGGCCTTTTTAAGACTGTCATATTTCAATATGGAGGTTCAGACAACAAAAAATTTACTGTCCGATTGTTTTTCATCAAAAAAAATATAACTTTGCTTTTTAGACAGTCTGCCGGTTAAACGATTTACACTCCGGACGGTCGTGTGTTCCGTCGGCAAATGGCAGAGGCTGTCCGCTTAAAACGAGTTATATGCAAGGACGATATATTGTTGCAGACATAGATGACCTGCCTGAAGTCGCATCACGGATGGTCGCCATGCTCGGGTGCGGCAACGATGACGCCACACCACGCATAGTGTTGTTTTACGGCTCTATGGGTGCCGGCAAGACAACGCTGATTAAGGCCATGTGCGAGTGCATGCAGGTAGACGATGTGGTCACAAGTCCCACGTTTGCACTTATAAACGAATATCGCACCGCAGACGACAAGCCCCTCTTCCACTTCGACTTTTACCGAATAGAAAAGCTCGAAGAGGCTTACGACATAGGCTATGAAGAGTATTTTTACAGCGGTTACCCATGCTTTGTCGAGTGGCCCGAAAAGATTGCCGAGCTGATACCCGACAACGATCCGGCCGTCCTGCTGTCGACCATAAGAGTCACTGTAGATGAGCGCGGCAACCGCATCATTGATTACGATATTGCAGAAAAACAATAAATATAAACACAAGATGAAAAAAACACTTTTAACATTGGCGTCAGTACTCCTTTTGTCAGTTGGAGCAATGGCGCAAACGGCCGATGAGGTCAATACCAAATTCAACGAGGCGGCTGCCCTTATCAACGAAAAGAAATATGCCGATGCCATAACTGTTCTGGAGCAGACCATAGAGATGGCAAACAAGAGCGAGGACGACTGTCTTGCCACCATGACCGAGGCGCAGACCTATCTCACCAGATGTTATCGCAACCTCGGTCTGCAAGATGCCAGCGCACGCCGTTTTGACGAGGCGGCAGCCAAACTTACAAAGGCTAAAGAGCTGGCCGAGATGTTCGATCCGGGTTCGGTACGTCAGCTTGAAGGCGTTTTGAGCAAGGTTTACAAGGCCAAGGCCTCTGTTGCCCTCAAGGCTGAAGATTTCGCAACCGCAGCCAAGAGCTATGAGCAGGCCATAGAGGCCAATCCCAAAGATACCGAAGCAATGCTTCTGGCCGCACAATGTTACGGCAAGCAGGGCGACTTCGATATGGCGGGCAAGTTCTATACCTCTGTCATAGACTTGGGCAAGACACACAGCAAGTATGCCGAGGCTGCCAACACGGCCAAAGAGGCATATATCAGCGACCTGTTGTCATCGGCAGTCAAGGCGGGCGAATACTCTGTGGCCAAAGAGCACATCAACAAGGCGCTCACCATCGACCCCACCAGCGCTACGGCCAACATGTTGCTCATACAGACGGCCAACAACGCCAAAGACTTCGACACAGTGCTGGCATCGGGCGATGCTGCCATAGAGGCGCAGACCGAGCCTGAGGCCAAGTCAAACGCCAGCTTCTTGGTGGCTGTGGCGGCACAAACAAAAGGCGACAAGGCCAAAGCCATCAAATACTATCAGCAGGTGACATCGGGAACCAACGCTGAAACAGCCAAGACACAGATAGCCGCTTTGAGCAAGTAAAAAAGCAACTGTCCATACACAAAACGCCCCGGAAGCAATCTCTTTCGGGGCGTTTTGTGTGACTCTATGGCCGCTATCTGTCTCCTATTAGATTCTGTCGGAACGTCTTGGGGGTCATGCCGTAATGTCTCTTGAACTGCTTGATGAAGTGAGAGGGGTTGCTAAAACGGCATTGTGTCGATATGTCGGCTATACTGTCGGTTGTCGATATCAGAAGGAAGCGCGCATGCGCCAGCCTCTGCCCGACTATCCAACGGTGGGGAGAGGTGCCGTAACGACACATAAACTCGTTTTTAAAGGCCGATATTCCCATGCCGCAACTGCGGGCTATCTCCTTTACAGTACACTGGCTCAATATGTGCTCTTTGACGGTCTTGTCTATGATGTTGCCGCCGCCTGACACCCCGCGCAGCAGACGCCCGCCTATGCACACGTGATCTTCAAGCGACAGAAGTATGCAAAACAGCTCTGAGAGCTTCAGCAGCTTGAAGGTGTAGTTGTTGAAGTCGAACTGGCCGGGCTGCATGTAAGAGTCGAGCATCTCGAAATATAACGACAGCTTTGCCCCGCTGGTGGTCAGAGCATCGAGCCTGTCGCAGCGTGAGCATCTGTGGACCGCCCTCTCCAAAGAACCGTTGCTGTTGTGTCCTATTATAGAGAGCGCTCCAACCAACTCGCTCTCGCCAAACTCTATGGTTATCTCGCGGTAGACACCTCGACCGCACGAGTGATGCTCTATGCAATAGTTGCCTCGCTCAAGAAAAAGCATGTCGCCGGCAGAAAGCCTTATCTGCTCCAGCGGCAAAGTCACTATAACCTCCCCTGAGATAACATAGGTAAACAGATAATTGCGACAGTTGACAGTGGTGATGTCTAAATTAAGTGGAATGGAATTTTTCCTGTATGAGGGTAATAAAACAGCTCCGCCGTCATTGCGTGAAATCAATGGCATTTTAAATGTAACGATTATTCGGATAAGGGAGCTTTTCGGGACAAATATAATAAAATGTTTTTAAAACACACTACCCCAAATATCACTTTTAAGTGAAAAACATGCCGCCAGACATGGCTCGCGGTCACTGCCGGTGATGACTTGCCGGCACTGCCGGTATTGTATTGCAGTCACTGCGGATAATGGTTTGCTGGCACTGCCGTTATTTTGCTGGCACTGCCTCCGGCGGCCCTTCCGGGGG
>JAIECQ010000156.1 GCA_029068395.1 Rikenellaceae bacterium | reverse complement strand
ATGCAAAAATTTTGTGGCGATTTATTTGTAAAAAAGAGGTGTGGCCAATGGCGGTCTGCCGGGTGGGCGGGTGCGCAGGGCAATTTTGTTGTCTGTGCAGTGTGATTTCCCGAAATTAATGCGTACATTTGGGGGTGGAAAATCTAAAAACAGGAATAGAGATGCTTTATCCGTTGAAATTCAAACCTCTCTATAAAGAGAGGATATGGGGCGGCAGGCGTATGGAGGCCGCTTTCGGCAAGAAGTTGCCGGCAGGAAAGAAGATAGGCGAGAGCTGGGAGCTTTCGGGCGTGCAGGGCGATGTGTCGGTGGTCTCTAACGGCAAACTGGCAGGCAATGACATAGAAGAGCTTGTAGAGGTGTATATGGGCGACCTTGTGGGCGATGCCGTCTACGAGAGGTTCGGGCAGGAGTTTCCGCTGCTGATAAAGTTCATAGATGCGGCCGACATACTCTCCATACAGGTGCATCCCGACGACGATTTGGCCGCCGAGCGTCACAATGCCTACGGCAAGACCGAGATGTGGTATGTGCTCGACAGCGATCCGGGAGCCGAGTTGTGCGTGGGTTTCAACCGCAAGGTGTCGCGCCAGGAGTATCTCGAGAGCGTCGAGGCGGGTAGTCTGCCCGAGTTGCTGTCTCGCATAAAGGTTAAGCCCGGTGATGCCTATTTCATACCTGCGGGCACCATACACGCCATAGGCAAGGGGCTGATGGTGGCCGAGATACAGCAGACATCAGACATAACATACCGTGTGTTTGACTGGAACCGTGTCGACGACAAGGGCAATCCGCGTCAGCTGCACACCGAGCTTGCCGTGGATGCCATCAACTTCGCAGACACAGACAACTACAACGTCACCGTGTCGCCAAAGGCGGGTGAGGCTGCCATGATGCAGAGCTGCAAATATTTCGCTTCGTCGGTGTTGGCGGTGGACGGTGCCATGACTCGACCGTACGTTGAGCTTGATTCGTTTGTGATATACATCTGTCTTGAAGGCTCTGCCGATGTGGTGTGGAGCGGCGGACGCGAGTCTGTCACAAAGGGTGAGACCATGCTGGTGCCGGCGGTGATAGACGAGGTTACCCTTGAGGGGAACGCCAAGATAATAGAGGTGTACATACCCGGTCAGCAGTAGATTTTACGGTTTCGGGGGAGGGATGACGCTGGTGCGTCTGACAATAGCTTTGCCAGGATTGTTTTTGTTTTGGCGGATTGGAAAAAAGTTGTATCTTTGCCCCGATTTAATTGAATAAAAAATGAGTTCTATTTCATCTGAAAAAAAGCAGGAGCTTTTTAGCACTTACGGAAAGTCTAATAGCGACACCGGTTCTCCCGAGAGCCAGATTGCGTTATTTTCCCACCGTATCAACCACCTGACAGGTCACCTCAAGACTCACAAGCACGATTACAACACACAGCGTGCCCTTTTGAGGCTTGTAGGTAAGAGACGTCGTATGCTCAATTACCTGATTAAAGTTGATATCGAGCGTTATCGCGCCATTATTAAGGCCCTTAACATAAGAAAATAACACGTTCGCCAAGACGAAAGGGAAAGCCGATGCGGGATGCGTCGGCTTTTTTGTTTGTACGGGGCAGCAGAGTGAGAGAGTATTGGTTCCTTTGATTCTCCGAGGGCTTGCGTAAGGGTTGAGGTGGGGTGCATGAGATTGACTGAAAACAAAAAGCCCCCTCGTTGACCGAGAGGGCTTTTGCGGTATGGACGAGACTCGAACTCGCGACCTCCTGCGTGACAGGCAGGCATTCTAACCAGCTGAACTACCACACCTTATGCAAAGCCTTGCATAGTATTTCCTGCTTTTGCTCTGCAAAGATAGAATGTTTTTTTTTATTGTGCAATAGAAAGGCGATTTTTTTGTTACATTTGTAATGCGATAATATTGTAAATGTGTGATTATGAATAGAGAGATTGCCATTTTTGCAGGCGGGTGTTTTTGGGGTGTTGAGTATGTGATGAATAGAATGGCCGACATCGAGTCTATCGAGGTGGGGTATATCGGGGGACGCGAAGATATTGTCGCGCCGTCTTACGAGCAGGTGTGCAAGGGCGATACCGGCTATATCGAGGCGGTGAGGATTGTGTTCGATCCGTCACGGACCTCTTATGAGAAGCTGTGCAAATTGTTTTTCGAGGTGCACGATCCTACCCAGCGCGACGGCCAGGGTCCCGATATAGGTGAGCAATACAGGTCGGTTGTGTTTTACACCTCAGAGGAGCAACGTGCCGTGGCACAGTCGGTTATCGACATCCTTAGGGCACAGGGTATGGATGTGGCGACACAGCTGAGGCCGGCAACAGCCTTTTATAGGGCTGAGGAGTATCATCAAAATTATTACCAAAACAAAGGCACCGAGCCATATTGCCACTCTTACGTGAAGCGGTTTTAGCCATTGTGCGCGCGATGTGCTTTTGTGTGGTTAGAGCCATGTGCGCGTCAGAAATAGAAAAGGCGACCTATACGGTCGCCTTTTTTTAAGGTTCGAATATAGAGAAGTTTACGCTTCCGTAACGTCGTTGTTGTCTGAAGCAGGGGTGCTGCGAGAAATCTTTGTGCTTGGAGTGTTCGAGTATGAACATGCCCGTTTGGTTGAGCAGTCCGCCCGACATTACCATATCGGGCAGGGTGTCGGCTTGTTCGAGATCGTAAGGGGGGTCGGCAAATATGATGTCGAACTTGTCGGCAGAGTGGCGCACGAAGTTGAAGGCGTCGCCGAGTACGGCTTTTATGGCGGTGAGCTTCATCTTGGCGGCCGTCTGGGCGATGAATGAGTGGTGCAGCCTTTCGGCCTCTACCGATATGACACGGGCGGCGCCGCGTGAGGCGAACTCGTAAGAGATGGAGCCGGTGCCCGAGAAGAGGTCGAGCACCTCTAACCCCTCGAAGTCGTAGAGGTTGGAGAGCACGTTGAATATGTTCTCTTTGGCAAAATCGGTTGTGGGGCGGGCTTTAAGTCCGTGGGGCGGGTCTATGATCCTGCCGCGACAGGTGCCGCTTACGATTCTCATATTGTCTGTGTCGGTTTGTTGTCTGTTGGTTGTACGGCTTTGTGAAATGCCGGCGGTGCGGTTGCGTATGCCGCCCTGACGCATCTGTCAGATGGCGTAATAGTGCGACGGCTCGACAACCTCTACCTTATAATATAGCCCCAGCATCGACGCCGTGGCACCGCCGTTCATGCCCGGACATAGCACTAATGGCGACTCAAGGCTCTGCTCGTGCAGCAGGTGCTCGATGTAAAAGACCATGTCTTCGACAGACTTGCCGGGCAGTTGTCCGCCAAAGAGCATCTTCCTGCCGCTCCACAGTGTCATGGTAAAAAAGTCACTTGCGGCATCGAGTGTCACAACAGTGCCTCCCATGCGGCGGCAGTGGTTGACGGCCGCCATTATGGGGTTGGTGATGATGACGTTGCGGTATATGGTGTCGAGTCTTTCGGCTACGGCTTTGTTTATCACGCTCAGGTATGCTATGCCGTTGTCTATGTGGCCGGCCACCATCTCTTTGGTCAGAGAGAGGTTGACTCCTATGCCTGATATGTAGTCGTGCCGGCGCGAGGGCTCGTACAGCGACTCGGGCACGATGACGCCTCTGCCGTCGGCCACTATCGCGCACACGGTGTCGGTGTCGGGGTGTAGCGAGTAGTAGCCTTCTATTGCGGCACACGCCTCACCGGGCGAGAGCGTCGAGTTGGCTTGATAATGCTCTTGCGTGCGCGAGGCGTTGTCGAAAAAAGAAAGTCCACCCGTATGTATAAGGATGGACAGACTTTTACCTTCGGAACGGTTACTCCCAGTTGCCCGCATCGTTGGTTGCCTCTGTGATTGAGCCGACTTTCATGCCGGGATATTTGCCCAAGGTCTTCTGCTTGTCTATGAGGTTGACAAGCTCCTGATGGTATTTCTCGTCGCTGAGGTAGGTCTTGAAGGGGGCCTTGGCCTCAAACACGGGTATGGTCACCTTAGAGCCGGTGGTGAGGGTGTCGGCCGCGAGAATGAACTCGGTGTTGCCAGAGAAGGGTATGTAGCGTATGTCGTCGGCGTTGAAACCCTTGTTGAATATGGTGTCAAGAACGGCTATCTTGACCTTTACTGTCTTGACTAAGCCTTTGGCCACTGCCAGCGAGTCGTCTTCAGAGCCGGTCTTGATGAGGTATACCATAGAGTCGGTCTTGATGAAGTTGATAAGGGTGTCGAAAGAGCCGGTGTATTTTGAATAGAGCTGCTTGTAGGCACGTTCGGCGGTGCGGATATCCTTCAAACGGCTGATGACGGCCTCGTCGCGAACTTTCTTGATCTCCTGAAAATCGAGCGGATTCTTGATTTGCATGTAAACGGCGTATGCCAACAGACACACGATTACCAGCAATACGATCTGAAGCAGATTCTTAACTGATTTTTTCATTTGGATTATGTTTTTATTTTAGTTTTTTTTGCAAAGTTATAAAAAAATGAATATGCGCGTACCCCGCAACGAATATTTTTAAAGAAAGTTGTTCTATTTTCTTTTAATCATCAATGGCATTGGCCGGAAGAATGTCAATACCGCGGGTGAGACAGGCTTTATAAGGCAAAGGGGGAGGCTGCGAGATAAAAACAGTTGACGGATATGACAGAGAGTGAGATAGCCGGACGCATAGCGAGAGTGTTGAGGTATGAGCCTACTGACGACCAGGCACATGTGATCGAGGGCCTTGCCGACTTTGTGCTCAACAGCGAGCGGGGCGAGATAATGATAATAAACGGCTATGCCGGCACGGGCAAGACCTCGGTGATAGCCGCTTTTGCCCGGGTGATGCGCGGCATGCGGGTGCCTTTGTCGCTGTTGGCGCCCACGGGTAGGGCCGCCAAGGTGCTCGGCAGCTATGCAGGGGGCGGGGCACTCACCATACACAAGAAGATATACCGTCAGGAGTCGGCGTTGTCTGAGTGTTTCGACCTCAATTTCAACAAGGTCAAGAACGGTATCTTTATTGTGGACGAGGCCTCGATGATATCGGACAGCTCGTTTGAGAACAACATGTTCGGCAGCGGCAACCTGCTTGAAGACCTGGTGCGCTTTGTCAACAGCGGCGATAATTGCCGTCTTATAATAGTGGGCGACAATGCGCAGCTGCCTCCGGTGGGGTCGCCCGTGTCGCCGGCGCTCGATTACGCCACCATGTCAAACTATGGCAAGGTGCGCTATTACCAGATGGGACAGGTGGTGCGTCAGCAGCGTAAGTCGGGCATACTGGCGGCGGCTACCCAGGTGAGGCGCATAATAGAGTCGGGGCGTGCCCGCATACCCCGTTTCTCGCTCGACTATCCCGATGTCAAGGCCATAAACGGAGGCATGTTTCTCGAAGAGCTGGAGAGCTGTTATTCGACCTACGGCATGGACCAGACGGTGGTGATAACACGCTCTAACAAGCAGGCCAACCGCTTCAACGAGGGGGTGCGTTCGCGGGTGCTCATGCAGGATGAAGAGCTGTCTTCGGGCGATATGGTGATGGTGGTGCGCAACAACTACCATTATGGCGACAGCGAAAACGGACTCGACTTCATTGCCAACGGCGACATGGCGCGCGTAGGACGGGTGCGGCGCTATGAGGAGGCCTACGGTCTGAGGTTTGTCAATGCCTCGCTCACCTTTCCCGACTATGACGACGCCCAGGTAGATGCCAAGGTGATACTCGACACCCTGTCGAGCGTTACCCCGTCGCTCGATTCGGAGTCGTCGAGAAGACTTTTCGAGGGGCTTGACGCCGACTATGCCGAATATACGCGCAAGGGCGAGAGGTATATGAAGATAAAGGAGGATGACTATTACAACGCCTTGCAGATAAAGTTCGGGTATGCCGTGACCTGTCATAAGGCGCAGGGCGGACAATGGAGCGCCGTGTTTGTAGACAGGATGCTGTGGGGCGAGGAGGTGATGTCGACAGAGCTGTTGAGGTGGCTCTATACCGCCATAACGCGCGGCGTGGAGAGGCTCTATTTCATTGGCTTTGACGACAGCTTCTTCGTTGAGCCGCCCGATTACTGGTAGTGTTACAGGCAATGCGGCCATGTTTGCGGTCCGCTTTTGGCGACGGCTTCGGCCTCTTTTGCGGGCGGGTGTGTTTTGACCGTGAGAGACAGTGTGGTGCGGCTGAAAGTCAATATTTTTTTATTTTGTTTGAAATATAATAAAAAAGTGCTATTTTTGTAAGCGGAAAATTATATTTAAATGGAATTAGAATTAGTTGTAAACAGGCTTTTGGATGTTGTGAGCGGCACTTCGGCCCGCGGACAATGGCAGCGGAGAGATGTCGTTTTCGACATGATGGACGATTATGGCAGCAAGCTGTGCGTCACCTTTTTCGGCGACAAGATGAACGAGGTGGCTGTGCTCAAACCGGGCGATAAGGTGATCGTCTCTTTTAACATAGCCTCACGCGAGTATAACAACAGGTGGTACACCGAGGCCAGAGGCTGGAGAGTGCGTCCTGCCGCGCCGCAACAGGAGCCTGCTCCCGCACAGCCGGCAATGCCTCCGCTGTCGCAGTCTGTAGAGGAGGTGGCTGACAATGACGGCGGCGATTTGCCATTTTAACCAAAGCAATGATTTTACGATGAAAAAGATAAAAAGCGCATTGATTTCCGTCTTTTATAAAGACGGTCTGGATGAAATTGTCAACATGCTCGCAGCTGCCGGCGTCGAGATTTATTCGACAGGCGGCACCCTCTCTTTTATAGAGGAGCTGGGGCACAAGGCGCACTCGGTAGAGTCGCTGACGGGTTATCCCTCGATATTGGGCGGACGTGTCAAGACGTTGCACCCCAAGGTGTTCGGCGGCATACTTGCCCGTCGTGACAATGCCGGCGACATAGACCAGCTGGGGCAGTACGAGATACCCGAGATCGACCTTGTCATTGTCGATCTCTATCCTTTCGAGTCCACTGTGGCGTCGACGGATGACCATGCGCAGATAATAGAGAAGATAGACATAGGCGGCATATCGCTGATACGTGCGGCGGCGAAGAACTACAAGGATGTCGCCATAGTGGCCTCGCGCAATCAGTACGGCCTGCTCAAGGATATGCTTTCTGCCGGAGGCATGGCCCTCTCTGAGGCCGACCGTCGCAGGCTGGCCACCCTCGCCTTTGCCGTCAGCTCGCATTACGACTCTGCCATATTCAACTATTTCAACCGTCAGGAGGGCATACCCGCCTTTCGTTACAGCGCAGACGGCGGGGCACACCTGCGCTACGGCGAGAACCCCCATCAGAGCGCGTCGTTCTTCGGCGACATCTCCAAGACCTTCACCCAGTTGTGGGGCAAGGAGATATCATACAACAACATGCTCGACATAGACGCCTCGCTGGCTCTTATAGCCGAGTTTGACGCCCCCGCCTTTGTGGTGATAAAGCATAACAACGCCTGCGGTGCCGCCACACGTGCCACCGTTGAAGAGGCGTGGCGTGACGCTCTGGCCGGCGACCCCGTGTCGGCGTTCGGCGGCGTACTGGCATGCAACCGCGAGGTGGACGAGCAGACGGCCGAGCAGATAGACAAGATATTCTTTGAGGTGATATCGGCACCGTCATATTCAGAGAGGGCGTTAGAGATACTCAAGTCTAAGAAAAACCGCATCATACTCAAGCTCACCGGTGCGCCTCTGCCTGCCGTGCAGTTCCGCTCTATGTTGGGCGGCGTGGCCGTGCAGGAGCGTGATGTCAAGGTGGGCGGCGTGGACAGCCAGATGAAGTGCGTGACTCAGGCGGCTGTCGATCCCGAGCGTGTGGACGACCTCATATTTGCCAACAAGATAGTCAAGCACTCGAAGTCGAACGCCATAGTATTGGCCAAGAACGGCATGCTGTTGGCCAGCGGCATAGGTCAGACCTCGCGTGTGGATGCGTTACGTCAGGCTATCGCCAAGGCTCACTCTTTCGATTTCGACCTTCGCGGCGCAGTGATGGCCTCGGACGCCTTCTTCCCCTTTGCCGACTGTGTCGAGATTGCCGACAAGGCGGGCATCAAGGCAGTGATTCAGCCCGGCGGCTCTATTCGCGACAACGACTCTATAGAGTATTGCGACAAGGTGGGCATGGCGATGGTGTTCACCGGTCTCAGGCACTTCAAGCACTGACCCTTGGAGTATCCGGGGGGGGGGATAGGGCCGGCTAATAGATGTGTGGCGTTCGTGCGATTGGAACGCGTAAGATGAAATAATGGCGGCGCCGATACGTTATCAGGTAAAGGCGTTGTCATGAAAAAATAACGAAATAATTATAACAAAGGCGATAACCGAATAAACAGTAACGACAGAAAATGGGAATTCTCTCACTGACACAAGAGATTGCAATGGACTTGGGTACGGCCAATACTCTTATCATCTATAATGACAAGATAGTGGTGGACGAGCCGAGTATCGTTGCGGTGGATCAACACACCAACAAGCCCATCGCCATAGGCGAGCAGGCACGTAAGATGCACGGCAAAACGCATCAGGACATACGTACGGTGCGCCCGTTGCGCGACGGGGTGATTGCCGATTTTACGGCAGCCGAGCAGATGATAAGGGGCATGATAAAGAAAATCAAGCCCAAGAGCATGTTCTCGCCGTCGCTAAGAATGGTTATCTGCATACCGTCGGGCTCTACCAATGTGGAGATACGTGCGGTCAAAGACTCGGCAGAGCATGCCGGCGGCCGTGACGTCTTCCTTATATATGAGCCTATGGCGGCAGCCCTTGGCATAGGGTTGGACGTAGAGGCGCCCGAGGGTCACATGGTGGTCGATATCGGAGGCGGTACATCTGAGATTGCGGTGATATCGTTGGGCGGTATCGTGTGCAACGAGAGCATAACGGTGGCCGGCGATGTCTTTACCGAAGACATTCAGACATATATGCGTCAGCAGCATAACATCAAGATAGGCGATCGCACTGCCGAAGACATTAAGATAGCTGTAGGCTCGGCGGTATCCGAGCTTGATAATCCGCCCGAAGATTTCGAGGTGGTGGGTCACAGCATCATCGACTCGCGTCCCCATAAGGTGGCCGTCTCTTATCAGGAGATTGCCTATGCTCTCGACAAGTCGCTCGTGAAGGTTGACGCCGCAATAATGAAGGTGCTTGAGAAGACGCCGCCCGAGCTTTACGGCGACATAGTCAAGAAGGGTATATGGCTTGCCGGCGGCGGCGCGCTCATCCGCGGCTTGGACAAACGTCTGTCTGAGAAGACCAAGATACAGTTCCATGTGGCCGAAGAGCCCCTTAGCGCCGTTGCCCGCGGCACAGGCACCGCGCTTAAGAATATCGACAGATTCTCGTTCCTTATAAAATAGGCGGAATAAAACAGAACGGGTCGATATGAACCAATTCCTTCTCTTCCTGAGGAAGATATATTTTATAATCATGTTCCTTTTGTTGGAGTTGTTGGCTTTCAGCTATTACTCCGGCAGTTCGGTTTATGCCAATGCCAAGGTTATTGCGGCCTCAAACTCGGTTATAGGCTTTCTTTACAAGACAATGGCGCAGATCGAGAGCTATTTCTATCTCAAAACCGACAATGAGGCTCTGTTGGCGCGTGTTGTCGAGCTTGAACGCGAGTTAGAGGGGTATCGTACCGCCGAGGCCATGCGTCAGAGAGACTCCATATACGGGAGCGTGATGTTGGAGGACGAGAAGTACTATTACATGAAGGGTCATGTGGTTGGCAACACCATAAACAGAAAGCGCAACTATCTGACCATCGACAAAGGCAGCCGTGACGGTGTGGTGCGTGACATGGCCATATTGAGCAACGGTTGTCTGGTCGGTTATGTGGTGGCATGCTCACCCCATTACTCGGTGGGCATGTCTTTTCTTAACACCAAGTTTGTGACCAGCGGGCAGTCGTCGCGCAAGAGTTATTACGGCTCGATACGTTGGCCGGGTGTCGACTACACCAAGGGACGCCTTACCGAGGTGCCCAAATATGCCGACATAGCCGTGGGCGACACCATCGTGACAACGCAGTTCTCATCGCGCTTTCCTGCCGGCATACCTATAGGGGTGATAAGCAGTGCCGAGCTGATAAACGGCATCAACTATGAGGCCGATGTCGATCTGTTGGTCGGCTTCGGACGACTCTATAACGTTGAGCTGGTGGCTTCGCGCGACGTGATAGAGAAGCTGGCTCTCGAACGCTCTGTCAACGGCTTCGGTGAGAACATGACCGAGGGCGAGATTGTCGACTCTCCCGCATGGCTGTCTGACGAATAGTCCCCCAAAGACGACTGCCGGGCAGCCACGAAGGGTCCTGGCTTCGGAGATGCTCCGAAGCGACTGAGGGTCTGAGGTGGGCGCTTGGCAGGGGGCCTGAGCAAGGGGGCTGGACAAGAGACTGGGCAGGGGGTATAAGCAGGGCGCCTGAACAAGAGGGCTGGGCGTCGGATAAGAGACTGAGCAGGGGTGATGTCCCGAGTGGATGAGCAAAGGTGGTGTTCCGAGGGCGAGAGGTGGCTGAGGCGGTCATGGGGGCATGTCTTGGGGCGGCTATGTTCTACGCATATAGTGTCGGCAGTCTGTGGACGTCAGGTGTGGTTGCGGCAAAGGGGGTGGACGGCGGCCGAAGTGGCGGCGGCATCTTTTCTCCGAAGTGGCGCGTTAATCTTTTTTGAGTATTTCAGAATGTTAAGGCAGAGTGATTATATAATATTGTTTGTCGTTTCGGTGTTGTTGCAGTTGTTGGTATTCAACAACATACAGGTTAGCGGCTTAGTGAGCATATACGTGTATATGTTTTTTATAATAGTGCTGCCGGTGTCTGTGCGTCCGTGGGCGTTGTTGCTTTTGGCAACATTGCTGGGGGTGACGGTCGACTTTTTCAGCGGCACGGCGGGGCTTTCGACAATGTCTACTCTTTTCATGGCCTTCATGAGGCCGTCTGTGATACGCCTCACATCGGTGGCCAACAACATCAATGCCGACTCGGCGCCGGTGTCGGGACGGGTGGGCAACTACAAGTTCATACGTTATGCGTTGGCCATGGTGGCTCTGCATAATATCGCCTATTTCATGCTTGAGGCGCTGTCTGTGGTGCATTGGCCGCTTACCTTGTTCAAGACAGCCATAGGCACCGTATTGTCGGTGACGGTAATTTATTTCTGTCAGTTGCCGTTAGTGCGTCAAAAAGATCGTTTCTGATATGGAGTTGTCACGGGGTAATTCGTTGCGTATATTCGTCGTCCTTGTCGCCATGGTGATTGCAGGACGACTCTTCTATTTGCAGATAATAGACTCTAAATATAAGGAGTATGCCAACAACAATGCGTTGAGACCCATTGTGTTGAACCCTCCGCGCGGCGAGATATACGACCGCAACGGCCTTTTTCTGGCCCAGAGCCGCGAGGCTTACGACCTGATGGTGATACCACGCGATGTAAAGCCTTTCGACACCCTCGAGATGTGCCGTATAATAGGCGTTGAGAAAGAGGAGTTTGTGCATCAGCTTAAGAGGGCGGGACGGTCGAGCCGCCGGCCTGTCGTCTTGTTCAAGCTTCTTGACAAAGAGGTCAAGATGAAATTTGAAGAGCACACTTTCCCCGGCTTTTTCACCCAATATCGCACCATTCGCTCATATCCGTTTCATACCGGCGGCAACATATTGGGATATGTGGGTGAGGTGAACGACAACACCATAAAGAACGACAGCTATTACAAACGTGGCGATTATGTGGGCATGACAGGCATAGAACGTGCCTATGAGACGGTGCTGCGGGGTCGCAAAGGCGTACGCATGGAGCTTGTGGATGTGCACGGCATGCCCAAAGGAGCCTATGCCGACGGTCTTTACGACACATTGGCCGTGCCCGGAGTCTCTATAACATCTACGATAGATGCCCGGTTGCAGCTTCTGGGCGAAGAGCTGATGGAGGGTAAGGTTGGCTCTATTGTGGCCATAGAGCCTAAGACGGGCGAGATATTGATGATGGTGAGCAGCCCCACATATAACCCCGACGAGCTTATAGGACGCGACCGTTCGCGCAATTACCTCAAGTTGTTGCGTGAGCCGCGCAGACCCTTGTATAACCGTGCGGTGATGGCATCTTATCCTCCCGGCTCTACATTCAAGCTCTCGACGGGCCTTATAGGCTTGCAGGAGGGGGTGTTGGTGCCGTCGCAGAGGTATGTGTGCAACAGCGGTTATTATGTGGGGCGCGGTGTCAAGTGCCACTATCACGACTCGCCGCTCGATTTGCGTTACTCAATACAGACCTCGTGCAACACCTATTACTGTTATGTCTTCCGCAACATTCTCGACAACAAGGCTTACGGCGACGTGAAGGTGGGCTTTGACGTGTGGCGCGACTATCTGTTGTCTATGGGCTTCGGCCGTCGGCTCGACTCTGATTTCAGCGGCGAGCTTAAGGGTAACTTACCGACAACCGAGTTTTACGACCGTGTCTATAACGGCAGGTGGAACTCGTTGACAGCCATATCGTTGTCGATAGGTCAGGGCGAGATTGGCGTTACTCCGTTGCAGCTGGCCAATTTTACCGCCACCATAGCCAACAGGGGGTATTACAAGATTCCGCATATAATAAAGAGCATAGAGGGCGGGCAGATAGACTCGCGTTTTTCGGTGCCCAATTACACTAATATAGACCCCAAGCACTATCAGGTCATTGCCGAGGGCATGTATCGTGCCGTCAACGTGGAGGGTACTGCCGTGAGGGCCGCCGTGAAGGGGTTGGACATATGCGGCAAGACGGGTACGGCCGAAAACGGACGCGGACGCGACCACTCGACATTCGCTTGTTTTGCACCGTACAAAGACCCCAAGATAGCCATGTCGGTATATGTAGAGCACGGAGGCTTCGGCGCGACGGTGGCAATGCCCATAGCGTCGCTTTTGATGGAGCAGTACCTCACCGACACCATAACAAGGCCCGAGTTGGTAGAGTATGTCAAGCGCATGATCATCGATTATCCGCAGTATGACAAATAACATAAATATCATAAATAACAAGGCAAGCGATGTTGAGCGACAGCGGTAATTACGTCAGACGTGAAGGGGCGATATTCGCCGGGGTTGATTGGTGGACGGTGTGGATATATCTGGCATTGGTGCTGTTTGGCATAATAAGCATATATGCCTCTATTTACAACGAGCACTCGCACTCTATATTCGCCTTGTCGCAGAAGTCGGGTTCGCAGATGATGTGGGCCGGCATCAGCATTGTGTTGGGGGTGGTGATATTGCTGGTCGACTCTAAGTATTACCATTACATAGCCTATCAGGCCTATGCCGCCACGATATTGTTGCTGTTGCTCACATTTGTGTTCGGACGCACGATAAACGGGGCCCACTCGTGGATATCGTTCGGGCCTGTAAGCGTGCAGCCCGTGGAGTTTGCCAAGCTGACCACGGCGTTGGCCTTGGGTAAGTATATGGGGGGATATGGCTTTAACATCGCACGCATGAAGAGCCTGTCGCGCGTGGGCCTGATAGTGGGATTGCCGGCGCTGATAGTGTGTGCGCAGAACGATACCGGCTCGGCGATGGTGTTCTCGTCGTTTCTTTTCATGCTATGTCGCGAGGGTTTCACGGCGTGGGTGTATCTGGTGCTGGGCATGATTATGTTTTTGTCGGTGTCGTCGTTTTTTGTCGAGCCTGCGGCGTTGTATGTGGTGATATTCCTGATAGTGGTGGCCATAGAGACGCACTACAACGGCATGATGAAGCAGAAGGTGATATATGTGGCATCGGTGATAATGGCCATGTTGGTGATATTTTTCGTCGGGTTGGTGTTCGGCCGGTTCTTGTCGATGATGAATGCCTTCATGCTGGCACTGACGGCTACTCTGCCTTTGGTGGCGGTATATGCGGTGAGACATAAGTTGCGCAATGTGGTGGTGTTCGTCATATTCTTCATTGCCTCGTTGATGTTTGTCACATCGGTCGACTATGTGTTTGACAATGTGTTGAGGCCCCACCAGCAACACCGCATACTCGATTTGCTGGGGTTGGAAAATGACGTCAAGGGTGCCGGTTATAATGTCAACCAGTCTAAGATAGCGATAGGCTCAGGGGGTGTGTTGGGCAAGGGATTCCTGCAAGGCACGCAGACAAAGTTTGACTTCGTGCCCGAGCAGAGCACCGACTTTATATTCTCGACAGTGGGCGAGGAGTGGGGTTTTGTGGGGAGCATTGCCGTGTTGGCGCTGTTTGTGGCCTTGATATTCAGGGTGATGAGAATGGGCGACAGACAGCGTGACACATTCGGACGGGTGTATTGTTACGGCGTGGCGGGCGTGTTTTTCTTTCATGTGCTCGTGAACATAGGCATGACGATAGGGCTTATTCCGGTGATAGGCATCCCGTTGCCGTTCTTCAGTTACGGAGGTTCGTCGCTGGTGGCCTTCTCTATGATGCTCTTCATTGCCATAAGGCTCAACTGCAACGCGCAGTATCAGAACTGGCAGTAATAAGGTGCGCAAGGGGTGGTTTTGTAAGATAAAGTATGAATGGAATGACAGGAAAGATTGTGACGCTTGTTTTGGCGGCGTTGATGTGGTCGGTCTCTGACGCCATGGCTCAGAGACCCTATCCTTACACGGTGGACGAGTTGCCGGCAATACCCATAGACACCTTGCCGTCGGGCAAGGAGGGGCGCCGTCTTGTGCTTAACAGCAACGGCACATGGCGGTATATATATGACGACCTCGGCGAGCTTGTCTCTTATCACGGCTTTTACAACCACTGGGATACGGCTTCGGTGTTTGCATACCGCGATTTCAAATATGCAAGCATGCCCGAGGTGCTGGAGCTTGAGATTGTCGATTCGTTAGAGGCCTTTTGCGCTCCGGTGGTGGGCAAGGTCTTCTCGCCGTACGGGCGCAGGCGTCGCTCCAATCACAATGGTGTCGACCTGCCCAAGCCTGTGGGTA
Organism: Rikenellaceae bacterium; assembly: GCA_029068395.1. Classification (GTDB taxonomy): domain Bacteria; phylum Bacteroidota; class Bacteroidia; order Bacteroidales; family Rikenellaceae; genus CASDZP01. The sequence goes on along the minus strand of JAIECQ010000156.1, from coordinate 16,778 downwards.
CGCCGGTCTATGCCACCTTTGACGGCAGGGTGCGTTATGCGCGTTACAATACCGGGGGGTATGGCTACATGGTGATAATAAGGCACCCCAACGAGTTGGAGACGTGGCACGGCCATTTGTGCCGTATAGCTGTCAGGTCGGGCGATTATGTCAGGGCGGGTCAGATAATAGGCTATGTGGGCAACACGGGACGAAGCAGGGGCAACCATCTCCATTTTGAGTTCCGTTACCGCGACCAGACATTCGACCCTGAGTTTCTGGTCGACTTCGAGCAGGGAAAGCTCCGTTACAAGGTGTTCCCTCTGCATAAGAGCTATCTTGACATACATTCGCACGCCTCTGAGGTGTTGCAGGAGTTTGACGAAGACTGGGACATTGGCGCGCAATTGGCCTCGGCCACCGACTCGGTTGCCATAAGGGCCGCCCTCGACAGGAAAAGGCTGCTCGACGAGGCGGGAACATCGCAGAACAGGACCACAAATGCCCTTTATCACACGGTCAAAAGCGGCGATGTGCTCGGCAGGATTGCCCAGCGTTACGGCACCACCATAGACCGCATTTGCAAGCTCAACAACATATCGCGCAACTCCATATTGCGCTTGGGTCAGCGTCTGAGGGTGCGGTAGTGCTCCGTGCGGGGGTGGGGGCGTAATGAAATTCGGACGTGGTGCGTTCCGTTGCGGCCCTGTGCCTCGGCCGTTTTGCTGACACAAGGCCATGCGAGGGCTAAGTAGCGTGTGCGGTTTTCGTTAACCCATACCTCGCCCTTCCGGGACATAAAACTGCCGGCATGGGAATGTATGCGGTCTGGACGCTGGACCGGTGTGACGGGGCGTGTGTAATTTCAAGTCCTGACGCAAAAAACGCGATGAAAATTTTTCGTCGTTTCTATTTGATGTTTCAAGCCGGTTTTCGGGTCGGTTTGAAACATTTTTGTTATCTTGCGGACAAAAACGCGGCAGGATGAAGATAATAAAGGCGTCGGCGGGGTCGGGCAAGACATATCGTCTGGCTTACGAGTATATACGCACGGTGGTTGAGAAGCCGTCACGTTACAGCTCCATTCTGGCGGTGACCTTTACCAACAAGGCCACCGAAGAGATGAAGAGCCGTGTGGTCGGCGAGTTGGCCGCTTTGTCAAAATCGCATGAGCATGGCTATATGGACGATCTGTGCAGTTCGTTGCACCTGTCGCCCACCGAGGTCAGCAAGAAGGCTTCAGAGGCGCTGGGCATGATATTGCACGACTATTCCCGTTTCGGCATAATGACCATCGACCGCTTCTTTCAGAAGATAGTGCGCGGATTTGTGCGTGAGCTTGACCTGGAGAGCGGCTATAACATAGACCTCAACACCGATTATCTGCTGGCGCTGGCTGTCGACTCGTTCATCGACTCGGGACGTCACGACAAGCGGCGTCAGCAGTGGATTGTCGATTACATTGACCGCAAGATAGAGCAGGGCAAGGGTCGCGACTTCAAAAACGACCTTGTAGACTTTGCCAAGGTGATATTGAAACCCGAGTTCGGGAACTATCCCGAGGGCGAGCGCATGGAGATAATGACCGAATATATAGGCGGCATTGTCGAGAGAGAGCGTCAGATACCCGACCGGCTGAAGGGGCTGGCTGCCGGTGCGCTGGCAAGGATAGAGTCTGAGGGGTTGGGGCAGGGCGACTTCTACTATGGCAAGACGGGGCTTTACGGTTATCTGGTCAAGACAGCCAACGGTCAGTTCGACGCGCCGGGGGCTAACGTCCGCAAGGCCATGACGGGCGATGACGCCTATTGGAAGAAGGGGGCCGTGTTGCGCCACTATCTGATAGACGTGCTCCGTCAGATAGAGTCTCTTGTGTATGAACTGTCGTCATGTGCGATAATATTGCGGTTTTGTCACGAATATCTGATATTGGGAGACATATCGGCAGAGTTGGATGCGGTGCTGCGCGACAACAACACCATGATAATAAGCCGCACCAACACCATGCTTTCGCGTCTTACGTGTGATAACGACGCCCCGTTCATATACGAGAGGAGCGGCGTAATGTTCGACACCTTTCTGATAGATGAGTTTCAGGATACGTCGGCCGAGCAGTGGGGCAATTTCGCTCCATTGGTCAACAACGCCATAGGCATGACCGAAGAGGGTCGCCAGAGCGTGGTTATAGTGGGCGACACCAAGCAGTCCATATATCGTTGGCGCGGCGGCGACTGGCGGCTCATAGACGGCAGGCTGAAAAGCAATCTCGACTCTAACGTTGTTGTGGAAGAGGAGGTGCTCGACACCAACTACCGCAGCAGACGCAACATCATACGCTTCAACAATGCGATGATGCGGTCGGTGGTGCGCTCGTGCAACGACATGCTCAACAGGCGTGTGGGCAGTGCGTTCGATTCGTCGCTTATCACCCGCGAGCAACGGGCCGAGCTTTACGACCTTTTAGACAAGGCATACCGTGGCATGGAGCAGAACTACAGTCCCAAAAACAGCGAGAGCAAAGGGGCTGTGAGGCTCTTTAAGATAGAGCGCGGGCAGGACGACACCAAAGACGACCTCAGACGTCGCTCGCTCGATGTGATGGTGGCCGACATGGAGCGTCTGCAAGACGACGGCTACAGGGCCTCTGACATGGCCATACTGGTGCGCGAGACCAAAGAGGCGCGCATGATAGCCTCATATCTGCTCGATTACAAGCGTGCGCATCCGTCAAAGAGATATTGTTACGAGGTGGTGTCGGCCGAGGCGTTGAGTGTGGGGGCCTCGCCGGTGGTGCGCTTTATACTTGCGGCCTTCGGGCTTGCTGTCGACGAGCGTGACAGTGTAAGCAGGGCTTTGTTCAACAGGTTTCTGGGACGCGAGATTGCCGGGCCGCTCGGCGATGACGACAGTAAAACGGTATCTTCGCTGCGGTCGATGTCATTAGAGGAGTCGTTCGAGCTGTTGTGCCGTACCTATAGGCTTGACAGCTACCCCAACGCCATAGCCTATTTGCAGGCTTTTCACGATATAGTGCTGTCGTTTTCAGAGCAGATTCAAGACCTGCCAGCATTTATGGACATGTGGGAGCGTCACGGCGACAGGAAGTACATAGCGTTGCCCGAGGGGCAAGACTCGGTGACGATACAGACCATACACAAGGCCAAGGGGTTGCAGTATAAGGTGATATTCATACCATTCGCCTCATGGGAGTTAGGGGTCAAGACGGGTTCGAAGATAGAGGTGAAGAGTCCGCCTGCCGAGTATGCGCCGATAGCGGGGCTTGTTGTGAGCGCCGACAAGAAGCTGGCTTGCAGTCCGTTTGCATACTCTTATCTGCGCGAGGAGGTGATGAGCGTGATTGAGGATATCAATATATTGTATGTGGCGCTGACGCGTGCGGTAGACCACCTTATAGTAGGGGTGTTGCCTGATGGCAAAGAGGGGGGCTGTGTGGGCGACCTGATAGCTGGAGCACTCTCTGTTGAGGGTGACAAGGTGTTTATACGCAATGACTTGCCGTCGGAGTATGAAAATCAGATGGAGGGGCGGGTGGCAGATGACGGCTCTATGTGGTTTGGTTGCGCAACGCTCCCCGAGGGCGACAGGGTAGGGGCGTCAGACAGTCAGCTGTGGTTTGACAGCTATCCGTCGGTCGATTACACGCAGCGGCTCGGCATATATCTCACAAGCGGACGTTATTTCGAGGGCGGAGCCACTCCGCGCAGTTACGGCGTGCGCATGCACCGCATATTCGAGCGGGCCGCAACCGTGAAAGATGTGTATGAGTCGTTAGAGGGGCTTGCCCGGGCGGGAGAGCTTGACGCGGAGTCATATTCGGCTCTCAAGGTGCAGATAGACAATGCCTTTGCCAATCCTGTGCTGCGTGAGATGTTTTCTGACAAGGCGGCGGTATATTGCGAACGTAACATATTGTTGCCCGCCGACAAGAGAGCGCAGGGCGAGAGACGCGGGGGGTCGGTCTCTTCGCCGTCACATCTGTTTGCCCGTCCCGACAGGGTGGTGGCGATGCCCGGAAAGACCTATCTGCTTGACTATAAGTTTGGAACGCCGAGAAAAGAGCATGAGAAGCAGATGCGTTCGTATGTCGGGCTGCTCGCTTCGATGGGATATCCCGACATAAAGGCCTTTTTGTGGTATGTGTCGTCGGGAGAGTTGGTTGAGGTTTGAGACTGCGTAAGGTGGGGTTTGCGGAAATTTTATTACATTTGCAATGGGAGATCATTTAAAAGGAGTTTGAAACTGTTCAATAACGGTGAGATTATGGCGGCGGCCGGCTTTGCGGTGCCGTGGGGCCGTAAAAAAGATGTGTAAATAAAATAATATGATATGATACGTGTTATAAAGTCAATACCTAATATGCTGACCTTGGCCAACCTCTTCTGCGGGTGTGTGGCGGTCACTTTTGCCTTGTCGGGCGATGCTGTCACCGCCTTTTGGTTTGTTGTGGCGGCGGCGGTGTTTGATTTTTTAGACGGCTTTGCGGCACGGTTGCTCAAGGCCCACTCTCCAATAGGTGCCGACCTCGACTCTTTGGCCGACATGGTCAGCTTCGGTGTGGCACCGTCGGCCGTTTTGTTCATACTCGGGCTGGAGTGGTTCGGTTTTGTGGTGGCGCTGTTTTCGGCGCTGAGATTGGCCAAATTCAACATAGACCAGCGGCAGACAACCGAGTTTATAGGGTTGCCTACGCCGGCCAACGCTCTGTTTTTCATGTCTATAGGCTACATAGTGATGAGCAGCTCGGGCAGTTATCTGGCAAACGTATTTTCTACACGCTGGTTTATTTATGTGCTTGCGGCGACATTCTCGCTTCTTATGGTGTCTGAGATAAGAATGTTTTCACTTAAGTTCAAGAGCTTCCGCTTTGGCGATAATGCGCTCAGGTATTGCTTTATAGCTGTGTCGGCAGTGCTTGCGGCGGTGTTGGGGGTGAGCGCAATACCGTTTGTGATAGTTATCTACATAATAATGTCACTTGTCCGCAACCTGTTGTCAGTCAGAAAGATATCTTAGTTTGTCGTTTCGCGAAAAAATGCTTACCTTTGTGGCGATTTTCGTCATAAAACAGAAGGTATGACAAACATGTTTCCGCAAAACCATTTTTGGCTGCTTCGGGCGCTTATGACGCTCGTGCTTACGGCTTTTTGCGGCTTGGCATACGCTCAGTTCGGCACTGACGACATCTATGACCGTACCGGCAAAAACAACAATATACCAGCAACGGGGGTTAAAGACCCTGATGCGCCTGTCGACTCTATCGGCGGCAAGAGGCAGAGGCGCGAGAGGCGTCCTTTCGAGAGCTATCTGTTTGTCGACTCGGTGCGCATGCTCAACGCCTTTTCGTGGCGTCACAATCCCTACAACAACAACGTGACGCGCATGCCCATAGACACCATGCTGTCGGGCTTTTATCGCGATTATGCCTTCTTTCAGAACGAGAGCGTCGGCAATGCCTATCTGGGTAATTTGGGCGGGGCCGTCATGCCGCTCGACTTTTTCAGCCGCAAACGATCGGCATTCTCTTTTCTCGACGCCTATGCCGAATATCTTTACACTCCCGACAATGTGCTGTATTACAATGCGCGGAGGCCGTTCTCGCAGTTGTCGTTCTTCATGTCGGGGCAGAGCAGACGCGCCGAAGAGCAGCTGAGGGTGCTGCACTCGCAGAACATATCGCCGTCAACCTCCATAAACCTTACTTACCGCAACAACGGCACCAAAGGTATGTATAACAACCAGCGCACCACAGACAAAAACCTGTCGTTGGCTTTCGCCCATACGGGGGCGCGTTATTCCGTTCACGGGGGCTATATATACAACATGGGCAACATACGCGAGAACGGTGGTCTGGTCGATGACCGCGAGGTGACCGACACGCTGATAGATCTGCCGCAGAACCTCACCATGAAGATGAAAGATGCACGCAACCTGTTCAAAGGCAACATCTTCTACTTCACCCAAAGTGTGGGTATCCCTTTTGTGAAGCCCGACCGTTCGCTTGGCGAGACTCTGGCCGACGTGCCGGCGGTGTTTGTGGGCAGCTATCTTAACTACACCAAATACAGAAAGACATATACAGACAACAGGGCCTTTATGGTCGACGATGTGTATGAAAACTGGTATGTCAATCCGCACAAGACGGTCGACTCCATGTCTGAGCGTCTTTTGGAGGCCCGGGTGTTTGCCCAGATTCAGCCATACAACCGCAACGGAGTGTTCGGCACCATTGACGGCGGCGTGGGCTTTAAAAACGAGAGGTTCTATAACTTCAGGATGGCCGACTATCTGAGTCCGTCAAAGGGCGACATGCGTAACAGCATGTATGTGTATGCCAATGCGGGCGGGCGTCTGTCAAGGTATTTCGTGTGGTCGGGGCGTTTTCATTATACGCCCATGGGTTACAGAAACCAAGACATGACAATAGGCGGTAACGTGGAGTTTTCGGCCTATGTGAGAGAGCGCAAGCTGTCGCTGTCGGCAGATGTGCAGTATAAGATGGAGACACCGTCGTATTGGGACGAGCACTATTTTTCAAACCACTATGCGTGGGACAACTCTTTCGGCAAGGAGAAAGAGACCAAACTCGATGTGAGGCTTACGGTCCCCTCGGTGGGTTTCGAGCTTGGCGTGCGTCAGAGCATCATGTCTGACAATGTCTATTACGACAGCTTCTCTTTGCCGCAGCAGCGGGGCGGAACGATGAGCGTTATGGGCGGCTACATACGCAAGGATTTCCGTTGGCGCGGGCTTCACCTCAACCACCGGGTGTTGTTGCAGTGGAGCTCTGACCAGGAGGCGGTGAGCGTGCCGCTGGTGTCGGCCAACGCCACCTATTTCTATGAGTTTTCGATAGTAAAGAATGTGCTGAGGTTGCAGTTGGGTGTAGACGGTTATTACAACACCTCATATTACGGTCCCGGATACAACCCCGCACTGATGCGCTTTTACAACCAGCGTGACGTCAAGACGGGCGACTATATATGGTTAGACGCCTTTGTGTCGGGAAAGTGGAAGAGGGTGCGTTTCCTGGTTAAGTTACAACATCTTAATTACGAGCTGTTTGGCGGACGGCGTTATTTTCAGGTGGCCCATTATCCGCTCAACAGAAGGATGCTCAAGTTTGGAGTGTCGTGGAATTTCTATGATTAAAGAGATCTGTCAGATTCTTTTTGTTGCAAATCATTAACAATGTCAGTTTGTGAGAATGCCGGCCGGGGATTGGTGTGGCCCGGGTTGTGTGGTCTTTGTTGCGGTGCGGGGATATTGTGCGCGGGGTCGGAGTGTCAGGGGCGGTGTCAGAGAGGCGGGTGTTTGTATGTTGGCACTATGTTTGCATAGAGGGGGGTGTGCCGGTTGCGGGTGTTTGCATCCGGATTGTAAAAAAGAAATGTCATGAGAAAACTATCAACAATAGCGTTAGTTGTGGTACTTGTTGGTGCTGCCGTCTTTTCGATGGTAAAGCTGATAGGACGAGGCCATAAGGTGACCGACATTGCCGCCCTGCAAGACAGAGGCGAGCTGCGTGTGGCTCTGAACGTCAATCTGCCGGGTTATCTTACGGTGAACGGCGAGTCTTGCGGCTTTCAGTATGACGTGTTGCGCGAGTATGCCGACCATCTGAACCTCGATTTGCGAATAGTGCCCGAGAAGAGCACCGAGGGGGCCTTGGCCTTGCTCGATGCCGGCGAGGTTGACATGGTGGCCACAATGCCTGACTATGTAGACACTAAAAAACGCACTATACTTTCGTCGCCGGCTTACAACACCGGTTATGTGCTGCTATCGTCGTCGAGGGTGACGCCGCTATCTATATCGGTGCCTTTCGACAGTCTCAGGGGCTTGGTGGAGGGCCGTCGTGTGGTGTTGTCGCGCGATTTTGCCTCTACACGTCTTTACGAACGGTGGCTCGACCGTGTAAGCGTCAGCTCTACAGTGACATATGATAACGATCTTAACACCCTGGTGGCCTCGTTGGTAAACGGCGACATAGACTTTGTGGTGTGCAACCGTTTGGAGGCTCAGCTGGCCCGTTATCTCTATCCGTCGGTAAGAAAGCTCTATTCGTTTGACGAGTCTGTGTCGGCGGCTGTGGTGGTGCGTCGGTGCGACGATCCGTTAAAGGATGATTTCAACAGCTGGGTTTCAGACTTCAAGTCTACCGACCGTTTTGCCGCCCTCTATGACATATATTACGGTGACGATGTGATACGTCACTATATGGACGGACTTCTGCCCGAGGCCGAGCAGCCGGCCATATCCAAGTATGACGACATAATAAAGAGGGCGTCGCTCAGGGCGGGCCGCGACTGGCGCCTGATATCGGCCATAGCCTATAACGAGTCGCGCTTCAAGCCTGACGTGGTGTCGCCCAAAGGGGCAACGGGCATAATGCAGGTGATGCCGGCCATAGCGCGCCAGTTCGGACACACCGCCGAGCAGATGACCGATGCCGAGACCAACATAGAGACCGCGCTCAAGCTGATGAGCAACATAGAAGACCTGCTGCATTTCTCGTCTGAGACAAGCGAGTATGACAGGTTGTGTATCATGTTGGCGTGCTACAACGGCGGTGTGGGTCATGTGCTGGACGCAAGACGCCTGGCCCGCAAGTATGGCGACAACCCCGACCTGTGGAGCAACGTGTCGAAATATCTTGTCAAAAAGTCCGAAGCCAAATATTACCAGGATGAGTCCGTAAAGGCGGGACGCTTTTTAGGTAGCGACGAGACCTGCACATATGTGGCCAGGGTGATGAAGAAATTTGACCATTACAGATCGCAGGTCGATTAATAGTGTCTGAAAGTTTGTCAATGGGGTCCTCTTTGAGAGGGCCTTTTTGTTTTAGGGGTGTCTTGTATGCTGTTTTTGGTGTGTGAATAACAAATATTGGTGGCGGTGTTATCTAAAGCGGAGGGATTTTGAGCTGGTGTCGGTTTATTTTGCTGGCGTAATTTAAAAATTGTTGTTATGTCTGTTTTTATTTCCGACCATCTCGATTATCTTGAGTCCACCAAGAGCGCCACGGCCAAGAGACTCGGTATCGACAACAGGCCGTCAGAGTCTGATTTGCAAAACATGAGGCGCATCGCAGAGTCGATATTCGAGCCGTTGAGGGCCAATGTAGCCAAGGGTCCGCTGGCGGTGACATCGTTTTTCCGCTGCAAGAGGGTCAACGCAGCGGTGGGCGGCGCATACTCGTCGCAGCATACATGCGGTCAGGCCATGGACATAGATGCCGACGTGCATGGAGGGTGCACCAACAGGCAGCTGTTCGACTATATAAGAGCGCACCTCATATTTGACCAGATGATATGGGAGTTTGGCAACGAAAGTTCGCCTGACTGGGTGCATGTGTCGCTTAAGGAGAGCGGCAACAGAGGCGAGGTGTTGCGTTCGGTGAGGGTCAACGGTAAAATAATCTACAGGCCGTTATGAGAGGGGTGCTTATGATGATGTTTGCGGTTGCCGTCTGCGGATGCAGGCCGCTTCCGCACCTTGTGCAAGAGAGACGTGACAGTGTGATTGTAAGGGAGGTGTTGCGCGACACTGTCGTCAGGATAGAGGCCGACAGCTCGCTGATTGAGGCGCTTGTGGAGTGCGACAGTCTCGGACAGGCCCGCCTTAGCCGTATAATGGAGTATGAGTCGGGCGGCAGGGTCAAGCCTCCTGCGGTGACCATAACCGACAATGTTTTGACCGCCAAGGCCGTGGTAGACTCAATGGAGGTGTATATGACTATCAAAGACAGGTACGAGGAGCATCGTGTCGATATTGTGCGCACCGTAGAGGTTAACCGCCCCACGGCATGGCAGAAGGTGCGCATGAGGTTGGGCGAGGCGGCCATTGCCGTCATATCGGTATTGCTGTTGCTGGGTGTCGCACGGGTGGCAAGGTGGTTTTAGTTAGAGTTTGCAGGGTGTAGGCAATGTGTTTATCGCTCTTGCAGGCGTTGACTGCCGGCAGGATGTTTTTAGCCAGAACGCTCCATAAGTGGTGCAGTCAAAGCAAGTGCCCGGTCCGGATATATGGAAAGAGAGCCGACAGACGCATCTGCCGGCTCTCTTTGTTATCTTATGGCTCTACAGCTGTTTAAAGAAGTCGTTGCCTTTGTCGTCAACGATTATGAAGGCGGGGAAGTTTTCGACGTATATCTTACGTACCGCCTCCATGCCTAACTCGGGGAAGTCGACCACCTCTACCGATTTGATGCTGTTCTTGGCCAGTATGGCTGCGGGTCCGCCTATGGAGCCGAGGTAGAAGCCTCCGTGTTTTTTGCAGGCGTCGGTGACAGCTTGTGAACGGTTACCCTTGGCAACCATGACCATAGAGCCGCCGTGCGACTGGAACAGGTCTACATAAGGGTCCATGCGTCCTGCCGTGGTGGGGCCGAAACTGCCCGAGGCCATGCCCTGAGGCGTCTTGGCCGGGCCGGCGTAATAGACCGGGTGTTTCTTGAAGTAGTCGGGCATGGGCTTGCCGGCGTCTATCATCTTCTTGATTTCGGCGTGGGCTATGTCGCGTGCCACTATGAGCGTGCCTTTGATGTTGAGGCGCGTTTTGATGGGGTGTTTGGTCAGCTCGGCAAGCACCTTGTCCATGCCTTCGTCGAGGTCTATCTCAACGGCGGGCGAGAGAGCAGGAGCCTTGGCGGGCATGAAGCGCGCGGGGTTCTTTTCGAGTTGTTCGAGGAAGATGCCCTCTTCGGTGATTTTGGCCTTGATGTTGCGGTCGGCGCTGCAACTTACACCTATGCCCACAGGACAAGAGGCGGCGTGGCGCGGCATGCGTATCACGCGCACGTCATGCACCAGGTATTTGCCTCCGAACTGTGCGCCCACACCGCTCTTGCGGCATATATCGGTGATTTTCTTCTCCCACTCAAGGTCACGGAAAGCGCGACCTCCCTCGTTGCCCTCGGTGGGCAGATGGTCGAGATAGCCGGCAGAGGCCTTCTTGACAACTGCCAGATTGGCTTCGGCCGAGGTGCCGCCTATGACCACGGCGAGGTGATAGGGCGGGCAGGCCGACGTGCCAAGGTCTTTGATCTTTTCGGTGATGAACCTGGTGAGCGACTCTTCGTTCAGAAGGGCCTTGGTCTGCTGATACAGGAATGTCTTGTTGGCAGAGCCGCCTCCCTTGGTGATGAACAGAAACTCGTATTTGTTGCCGCCTGTGGCGTAGATATCTATCTGGGCAGGCAGGTTGTTGCCGCTGTTTTTCTCTTCCGTCATGGTAAATGGCACCACCTGCGAGAAGCGGAGGTTGCACTCCTGATAGGTCTGCCATACGCCTTTAGAGAGGTGCTCGGCATCGCATGCGCCGGTATATACGTTTTCGCCCTTTTTGCCTATGACGATGGCCGTGCCGGTGTCTTGGCAGGTGGGAAGCTCTCCCTCGGCCGACACCACCTGGTTGGAAAGCATGGTGTATGCCACGAAACGGTCGTTGTCGGTGGCTTCGGGGTCGTTGAGTATTGAGGCGAGCTTTTCGAGGTGAGAGGCGCGCAGGTAGAACGACACGTCTTTGAAAGCCTCGCGCGATAGCAGCTCCAGACCGGCGGGGTCGACCTTGAGTATGCGGCGTCCGTCGCACTCGACGACAGATACGTAATCGCTGGTGAGTAGACGATATTCCGTCGTGTCGGCACCTAACGGGAAGGGCTCCTGGTATTTGAATTCTGACATGGTTTATGTGTTTTTTGGTTTTGTCTTGGCTGAAAGGTTGTGAAAGGTCAATAGCCCAGTATGCGCAACATCGACCTGTAGCTCTGTTCTTTGGCGAACAGGCGGGTGTAATAGTCGTTGGTGTCTTTGTCGCGGTCTATTATTATGTGCTTGGGGGCGGGTATCAGGCAGTGCTGTATGCCGCCGTAACCGCCGAGCGACTCCTGATAGGCGCCGGTGTGGAAAAAACCGATGTATTGAGGTTTACCCTTCTCAAACTTGGGCAGATAGATGGCGTTGGAGTGGGCCTCGGCATTGTAGTAGTCCTCACTGTCGCAGGTGAGTCCGCCCAAGAACACCCGCTGGTACTCCTTGTCCCAGTTGTTTATGGCCAGCAGTATGTAACGCTGGTTCAGTCCCCATGTGTCGGGCAGGGTGGTCATGAAAGAGCTGTCTATCATGTACCACAGCTCGCGGTCGTTCTGCTGCTTCTGGTTGAGTATCGAAAAGAGGGTGGCGCCGCTCTCGCCAACGGTGAACGAGCCGAACTCGGTGAAGATGTTGGGCTCTTCCACGTCGTACTGGTTGCAGATGTTCTTTATCTGCTCTATGATCTCTTCGGTCATGTAGCCGTAGTCGTAGTTGAAACTCAGCGAGTTTTTTATGGGGAAGCCGCCGCCTATGTTGAGCGATTTAAGCTCGGGACACTCCTTTTTGAGCTTGCAGTAAACGTTGAGGCACTTGTTAAGCTCGCTCCAGTAATAGGCCGTGTCGCGAATGCCGGTGTTTATGAAGAAATGCAGCATTTCGAGCTTGAACCTGTCGTTGCCGCGTATCTTCTCGGTGTAAAAATCGACTATGTCGTTGTATCGTATGCCCAGACGCGAGGTGTAGAACTCAAATTTCGGCTCCTCTTCCGAGGCGATGCGTATGCCGAGTTTGAGCTGCTTACCCTTGCCCACCAGCCCGTCTAAGGCGTCGAACTCCTCTTTGTTGTCGAGAACGGCCACTGTGTTGACAAAGCCCTGGTTGACCAGCGAGGCTATGTTTTCAACGTAGAGGTTGCGCTTGAAGCCGTTGCACACAATATAGGTGTCTTTGTCTATCACGCCGTTTTCATAGAGAGAGCCGACAAGAAAAACATCGTATGCCGATGATGTCTCTAAGTTGATGTCGTTTTTAAGGGCCTCTTCGAGTATGAACGAGAAGTGCGAGCTTTTGGTGCAGTAACAGTAATTGTACGTGCCCTTATAGTCAACCTTGGCCATGGCCACGTTGAAAAGGCGCTTGGCTCGCTGTATCTGACTGCTTATCTTGGGCAGATAGCTGATCTTCAAAGGGGTGCCGTATTGCTTTATGATGTCCATGAGCGGAACATCGTGGAAGTTCAACTCCGAGTCGGTGACTGAAAATTCGTCCTGAGGAAACTCGAAAGTCTGCTCGATAAGGTCGATGTACTTGTTCTTCATTCTTGGCTAAGAAGGTGTTTTACAATTAGTTGTTGTGCGTTTATGTGCGTTTGTGCCAATTTTTCCGCCCGCGATCGCATTACAAATGTATGTAAAATTGTTAGAAAAGTTGAATTATTCACATTATTTTTTATACCTTTGAGAGGTAAAGAGACTGTGTGCAAGTAAATGACCGGGCGTGTTTTGTCAAGATAAATGCAAGAAAAACAGATGCTTGACAAAGGTCTGTCGGTTGCAGGCAGCCTCGTTGTCATGTGCCGGAAGGTCCCCCTCGGCAGGGGGCGTGGGCGCTATTTTTGCACGGAAATTGTGTGACGCATATTTAGATATGTAATTATTTTGAATCTATGATAAATAAACTGTTAATCACTTGTTTGCAGCGTAATAAAAGGCTTATAATACCCGATTTGGGCGCCTTTATTCGTAAAAATATCGACGGCGTGGGGGTGATTCTCGTGTTTGTGCCTTTCTTGAAAAAGGATGACGGCGTTTTGCTTTCGGCCATAGAGAGTTGGGCCGGCATAGAGGCCGACGATGCCAAAGAGATTCTCAAAGAGTATGTGTCACAGATTAAAAATTCGTTAGACACACGCGGACAGTATGTTATCGAGGGAGTGGGGGTGCTTAAGTATGATGCCAACGGCGTCATATATCTGGCCAAGCCAAACGAAGCGGCTCCCGTGCACCAGCGTGTGCTTGAGCAGGAGGCGGGCGCAAGTCAGCCTGAGGAGTCTGCCAAAACGGTCAGTCCGCGCGACAAGAACAGAGACGAGCTGCTCGGTGAGCTTGCCGCCTCGGTAAACGAGATTGTGAACCGTAGCGAGCAGGGCAGGGTGCGCACTCACGAGAAAAAAGAGCCTGTCGAGCCGCGTCCTGAGCCTAAGGCCCCTTATCGCGAACGAGAGCCTCAAGGGGCGTTCGATAACGATTACGACCCTCGCAATGCCGGGCATGGTCCGGTGGGGGCGAGCTTCTATAATCCGATAGTCACCCCTCCGCCGGCATCTCAGCCTCAGGGTCAGCCCCAGCAGCAGGGGCAGGGTGCGGGTCAATATCCCGGTGCTCAGATGGGCTACATGCCTTACGGCAGTGGGCCGCAGACGCCTCCTCCCGTGGGTCAGCAGCCAATAGGACGGGCGCAGAACCGCATGCAGCATCGTGAAAATCTTTACGGCAACCGCCAGCCTCAGCCAGGAAAGCCGGGGGGCCAGCCTCAGACAGGCAGACCGCGTCCGCGTCCGCAGCAGGGTGGGGCACAGGGTGGCAAGACCAAGAGCGGCAACACGGTGTTTTATATTGCCGTGATAGCTCTGCTGCTGGCCATAGGCGTGGTGTTGTACGGCTTCATATTCGGCAACGAGACCCCTCTGGACGACCAGCTGTTGATGGAGCAGGTGAGCGATCACACCACCAATGTGCCCGATGCTCAATAACCGTATATTAATATAGGTGTGATTTCTCTTGCATCGCTTCCGTGCGGCGCAAGAGAAGTTTTTGAAGGCTACAAGGGTGCGGTGACGTGGCTGTGAGAGCGGTGATGCTGTCGGTTGCAGGGGGCGGCGAAGGGTGCGGAGAATGTGGCTTGCGGGGGGCGGTGATGTCTTGTAAGAATGAATAAATAGAGATAGAATGGCTAAAGAGTTGAAACATGTCGTCGCTATGGACGACAATTACTCGCAGTGGTACAATAATCTCGTCGTTAAGGCGGGTCTTGCGGAAAATTCCGCCGTTCGCGGCTGTATGGTGATAAAACCCTATGGTTACGCTATATGGGAGAAGATGCAACGTGCTCTCGATCAGATGTTCAAAGATACGGGGCACGAAAATGCCTATTTCCCGTTGTTCATACCCAAGTCGTTTTTTAGCAAGGAGGCCAACCATGTCGAAGGTTTTGCCAAAGAGTGCGCCGTGGTTACCCATTACCGCCTCAAAAACGCAGACAACGGGCAGGGTGTCGTCGTCGATCCCGATGCCAAGTTAGAGGAGGAGCTTATCGTGCGTCCCACCTCTGAGACCATAATATGGAACACATATAAAAACTGGATACATTCATATCGCGACCTGCCGATACTTTGCAACCAGTGGGCCAATGTGGTGCGCTGGGAGATGCGTACGCGTCTGTTCTTGCGCACGGCCGAGTTCCTCTGGCAAGAGGGTCATACCGCACACGCCACCAGAGAAGAGGCTGTCGCCGAGGCCGAGAAGATGATCGGCGTCTATGAAAAGTTTGCCACCGAATGGATGGCGCTACCTGTCATTGTCGGCCACAAGAGTGAGAACGAACGTTTTGCCGGCGCCGAAGATACCCTCACCATCGAGGCGCTAATGCAAGACGGCAAAGCGTTGCAGTCGGGTACATCGCATTTTCTGGCGCAAAATTTCGCCAAGGCATTCGATGTTACATTCACCAACAAAGAGGGCAAGCAAGAGTATGTGTGGGCAACCTCGTGGGGCGTTTCCACCCGTCTTATGGGGGCACTTATCATGGCACACTCCGACAACAACGGGTTGGTGTTGCCGCCCAAGCTGGCGCCTATACAGGTTGTGCTTATACCTATATATAAAGGTGAGGAGGAGTTGTCGGCCATAACCTCCAAGTTAGATGAGATAGCCGCTCAGCTCAGGGCCGCGGGTTTGAGTGTCAAGATAGACGATCGCGACAATGTACGCTCGGGCTTTAAATTTGCCGAGTATGAGCTTAAAGGCGTGCCTGTGCGTCTGGCGATGGGTCCGCGCGATGTGCAAAACGGTACCATTGAGCTGGTGCGCCGTGATACGTTAGAGAAAGAAAATGTGCCTCAGGAGGGGCTGGTAGCAAGAGTGTCCGCTCTTATGGATGACATTCAGAGCAATATTTATAAAAAAGCCCTTGACTATCGCAACAGCATGATAACCAAAGTGGACACATACGACGAGTTCAAGAAAGTGCTCAAAGAGAAGGGCGGGTTCATTTCCGCACACTGGGACGGCACTGTCGAGACCGAGGAGCGAATCAAAGAGGAGACCAAGGCCACGATACGCTGTATCCCTCTCGATGTCGAGCCTGAAGAGGGCAAGTGCATCCTTACAGGCAAACCGTCGCATCACAGAGTGCTTTTTGCAATAGCCTATTAGGTGACAGACAAATAAAAAATCCCCGCTGTAAAGTGGGGATTTTTTATTTAGAGGTGTTATGCAGTGTTTGCGTGAAAAATTTGTTGCGTTTTTATTGGCTTGTTTTATAATGAGTTGTGCCGGAGGCTGACAAGTTTTTGTGATTTTTTTGTGCGGAAAATTTGGAGATATAAAAATAATGCGTACATTTGCACCCGTGATTTTGAAAACAGAATCACAGTGCTCTTTTAAGGAATAACGATAAAAATCGGGTTATATTTTGTAATTCTAAATTTTTGTCATATCTTTGTGGCCTGTCTCGCTTTGCGCGGCGGCTCGATAAGAGCGAAGTTGTGAGTTTTGACAACGGATAAAGATCTTTGAAATAACTGTTCAAGAAAGAAAGATTGTAAGCACAAGCTTTTTACGTCAATTTCTGATACGTTCAGTAAAGCCAGGCTCTAAGACATTAAAATAAAACATACAATGGAGAGTTTGATCCTGGCTCAGGATGAACGCTAGCGGCAGGCCTAACACATGCAAGTCGAGGGGC